>JBOGFC010000032.1:0-32856 GCA_050742155.1 Acidimicrobiia bacterium | reverse complement strand
CGAGCGAAGCTCGGGCACCACCAGCTCGGGGAACCACTCCCTCACCCTGGCCGCCCACTCGGCCTCTCCCACCGGCGGGCCCCCCGGCCGGTAGCCCACCGCCTCCGCCGCTTCCACGTAGCGGCGCACGGTCTTTCGGTCCACCCCCAGGCTGCGGGCCACCTCGGCCTTGGGCCGACCCGCATACCAGTGGACCAGGATCTCTTGGATGTCGATCACCTCGAAGTGCCTCCTTGCCATCTTCTCCCTCCTCGTCTCCGGGACGGGAAGGGATGTTCTGTGCCCAAGGGACCCGAGGTGGGGATTTCCGTGACGCTGGGCCTGGGGAATTACTTGACGCTGGAGGCCCTAAGGGTGGGGATTTCCGTGATCGTCCACACCAATCGCCACTGTTCCCTTGACTTGATCTGAGAAGACTCCTCCTTCAACAATCAGCTCGTATCCCGACGCCTGTTTCTGGTTCGCGGTGCTTGAGCTCATCGTCACGAAGTGATCACCGGTGTCCGGGTGGTAAAGATGAAAGAGGTCGGCATTCGGCTGCGGCGCAGGTGGCTCCTCTTCCTTGCCTCCCTCTGCGCTGCTGTGCTTATTATCCCGCGACCTCTCAGGGGATGGATCCGATGGATTGGTTCCTGAGCTCGCCTGGATGGACTGGGCGGCACCAGGCAGCACGGACGTTCTCGAACTTCAGAACCGGTGGGGGGTCGTAAGGTCCCCGGCGGGTTCGATTCCCGTCCGCCTCCGCTTCGCGCCTGCCTCCCCCCTTCCCGTTCTTGCGTGAGTTCCAGACCGCCGGCGGGCTATTTCTCACGCAAGAAGCTAACGGGGAAGCTCGGACCCCCGCACCACCACCTCCACCCACTGCACCATGTTGTTGGCCATACCCTGCAGGTTCCAGGGCTGGTCGACCGGTTGCATGTTGCCGGCCCGGTCGTGGGCACGCGAGGCGAGGCGGTGCTCCCCCGGTGCGGCCTCCCAGGTGAAGCTCCACGGCGCCCACCCGTAGGCCGAGACCGGCTGGCCCAGGTCGGCCTCCTCCCAGCTCTCACCGCCGTCGACGCTCACCTCCACCCGGACCACCGGCGCCCATCCCGACCAGGCCCGGCCCTGGATCAGCAACGTGCCGGGCTTGACGAAGCGCCGCCGAGTCAAGAAGTCGGGCATGCCCGGAGGGATCATGAGCGAGCGGGGCTGGATGCGGGTGACCGGAAAGCCCGGGTCGCCCTCGGCCTGCGTGAGGCGATAGGCCTCCGCCTGCTGGTAGCCGGCGAATGGCTCGCTGAGGACCGTGATGCGGTCGAGCCACTTGACGCTGGTCATCCCGTACCAGCCGGGCACGATCACCCGCAGCGGGAACCCGTGTTGGGGCAGGAGCGTCCAGCCGTTCATCTCATAGGCCAGGATCACCTCGGGACGGAGAGCCTCATCGAGGGGAAGGCTCCGCTGATAGGACTGCTCAACCTCAGCCTGGATCCCGCGGTCGAGGCCGGTGAAGAGCACCTCCTCTGCCCCTTCCCGCAGGCCGGCCTCCTCCAGCAGCGGAGCCAGCGGAGTACCCGTCCACTCGGCCGTGCCCACCGCCTCTTCCAACCAGGGCTGGCTGATCGGCCGGGGAGAGAGGCGCGCTCGTCCGTTGCCGGCGCACTCCAGGGTGATCGCCTGGGTGACGGCGGGGCGAGCCCGTAGATCGTTCAGGCTCAGCCTCAGCGCCCGCTCGACATGGCCGTCGATGGTGAGCGCCCAGCCGGACACCTCCACGTGCGGGATGTCGAAGTGGATCAGCAGGTAGTGGAGGCCGGCCGGGGTGATGTCGTAGCGGAGCGCCTCGAGCGGCATGCCGTGGTTACGGGCGGCCAGCCTGAGTTCGGCCAGGGTGATGTCGGGAGAGCCGGACACCAAGTCGTGCATGCCCGCAGCCTGCTAACCGGAGTGAACCGCCGATTCGCTGAACGGCTCGATCATGATGCAGTCGCCGGGGCACTCCTCGGCCGCCTCGATGGCGTCCTGGATGAGCGAGTCGGGGATACGAGCCATGCCGCGCGCTCCGTCGGGGGCGTCACTCCCATTGAAGATGACCGTCCGGCCGAAGTGCTTGGCCTCTTCCTTGACGATCCACAGCCCGTCGTCGCGAGCGATGAAGACATCCGGGCAGATCTCCTCGCAGATGCCGTCGCCGGTGCAGAGATCCTGATCGATCCACACCATCAGCTTGGTCTTCTCGGCCATACCTTCCACTCTCTCGCGTCCCCTAGACCTTACTAGGCGGCCCGCCCAACCCGGTAGCGTGGCGGAGCCGTGCAGCTCACCCGCGCCCGACTCCGTCATCTAGGCCAGCTCTTCCGCATGAGCCGGCATCCGGCGGTGGTCGTCTACGACAGCCTGGGCGCCGACTTCCCGCTCGCCCCGGCCCCGGGCTGGCTAAACCTGGGCCTGTGGGAGGGGCCGGGCGATCCTGACGAAGCGCCCCGTGCGGTGCGACGCCTGGTGGAGACACTCAGCGCCCGGCTTCCCGAGGGGGGAGTGATCGTCGACGTCGGGAACGGGCTGGGCGTGCAGGACCCGGTCATCGCCCGGGTGGCCCGGCCCCGCCTCCTGGTGGCGCTCAACATCACCGAATCACAGCTCCGGGCCGGGCGAGGGCCGCTGGCCGAGGCCCGGGCCCGGCCGGTGGTGGGCGACGCGGTCCGCCTCCCGTTGGCCGACCGGAGCGCCGACGGGGTGATCAGCGTGGAGGCCGCCTTCCACTTCGCCTCCCGGGAGGCCTTCTTCCGGGAGGTGCGCCGGGTGCTGCGGCCCGGTGGGGTGCTCTCCATGTCCGACGTCACCGCCGAGCGGGCCCCTCGGACGCCGGCCGAGTTGTTGGCCGCCCTCGGCCTGATGCGGTTCTGGGGCCTGCGAAGATCGGCACTGGCCTCCTGGCCTGAGGTGGCTCGGCTCGCCGAGAAGGCCGACCTGGTCGACGTAGAGGTCGAGCCGGTCGGCCACCGGGTGTTCGACCAGGTGCTGTCGCTCACCCGGCAGCGCCTGGAGGATCGACCGGAGCTCCCCCCAGTCCTGCAGCTGGCAGCCCGGTTGGCGTTGCGTCAGTGGGCGCTCTTGTGGCGGCGGAGGATGATGGAATACGTGCTGCTCCGGGCCCGAGCGCCTGGATAGGCTGCCGCCAATGGACGTGCGGGACCTGCTCGAGCGGGAGGCCGGACCCGGGGAGCTTGCCGAGATCCGTCAGCTCTGGAAGCGGCACTCGATCGCCGAAGAGAACCGGGACCTGGAAGGGCTCCTCTCCACCCTCACCGACGACTGCGTCTACGAGCTGGTGGGGAGCCGGACCAGGTGGGAGGGCCACGAGGGCGCCCGGCGCTTCTACGAGGAGCTGCTCGCCGCCTTCCCCGACATCGACTTCCGGCTCGCCGACATCGTGGTCGGCCCGCAGGGAGTCTGCGAGGAGGCGACCGTGACGGCCACCCATGCCGGAGACTGGCTGGGCTGGCCGGCCACCGGGGAGCAGATCTCCTTCACGGTGGTGATCTTCTCCCCCTGGGACCCCGCTCGCCGGAAGTTCAGAGGGGAAAGAGTCCACACGTACCGCGAGGATCCGGGGGCCGAGGAGGCAGGTTCTCCCATGAAAGGAACATTCGACTGACAACCAATCCCCGTCCCCGATCCGGCGGTACCCGCCCAGCACCTCCGGGTAGGAATCCCCGAGGGTCTGGAGCAGCCTCGTGGAGCCCTGGATGTCGGAGAAGAGGAAGGTGAGGGTCTCCTCGGGCGTCAGCCCCCTCCTACCGCGTAGATCAGCCCGTCGAAGCTTCCGAAGAAGACGGCCCCATCGGCCACGGCGGGAGACGATCGGACCGCCCCTCCGGTCTGCCAGCTCCACAGCATCGACCCGTCCTCCACGCTGACCGCGTACAGGTTCCCGTCGTCCGAGCCCACGTAGACCACCCCGCCGGCCACCACCGGCGCCGACTGGATGGCCTGCTCCGCACCGTCGAACGTCCACACGTCCTCGTCGGTGCCGAGCTCGACGGCCAGCAGGTATCTCCCGGAGGGGACGTACATGACCCCATCACTGACCGCCGGGGACACCTCGACCGGGGTGCCGGTGTTGTAGGTGTAGCTCAGCCCGCAGCTGGTCGTCTGGAACTCCCACAGGTCCTGGGCGGAGCTGCCCACCAGGACCTTGTCATCCACCACCACCGGGGTGGTGGGAATGCGCCCCACCTCGGTGGACTGGCAGCGCTGTTCTCCGGTCGAGGCGTCGATCCCGTACAGCGTGCCGTCCATGCTGGCCACGTAGACGATGCCATCCGCGTACGCCGGCGATCCTATGATCTCGGCCCCGGTCGGGAAGGGCGGCCATCGCTCCTGGCCGCTCACGGCGTCCAGGGCGTACAGCTTGCCGTCGGTGCTGCCCACGTAGACCACACCATCCACCACCAGCGGGGAGGAGACCACCTGTCCCCCGGTGCGGAAGGAGGGCATGGCTTCCACCCCTCGCAGGACGTCCAGTCCGTACACCCTGCCGTCCCGACTGCCGAAGTACACCACCGCACTCCCCGTCCCTTCCCCGGTGGCGGCCTGGGCAACGGTGGCCGCCCCGTCGATGGCCCCTTGCGCGTCCTCGGTCCAGAGCACCTCGCGGGTCCTGGTGTCGATGACGTACAGGTCGTTCCCGCTGCCCACGATCACCCATCTGCCGTACAGAACCGGCGAGGATCGCACCGGGACCTGGGTATCGAAGGTCCAGAAGTAGCCGGCTACCTCCGGCACACCGGAACGGGCGGATGCCCCGGTGCGTGTGGCGTACGTCTCGGCGTCCCCGCGGTAGTTCCAGCCGGCGCCGGCACTGAAGTTCTCCCCGGGAGCCGCCAGCTGGGTCTGTTCCAGGGTGAGTGGTGCGGTGGTGGGGGTGAGGGTCCGCTCGATGATCACCGTCTGGCCGGCCCCCAGCAGGCGCGCGCCACCCAGGCCCGCCAGCCCTCCCAGCACCACCACCGCCGCCACCACCGCCGCCACCGCCAGCGGGGAGCGACGGGGGCGTCGGCGGCGCACGAAGCCGGCAGCCCTGCGCTGGGCCGGGCTGAGCAGCCGCTCCGGATCGCCCAGCCCAACTTCGGCCAGGGCGGCCTCCAGCTGCTCCATGAGATGAGCAGAGGCCTCCTGGTAGTCCTCCTCCGTCACCTCCGGCGCCGCCAGCGCCGCCGCCACCCAGGGGAGCTCACGCCAAACCTCTTTCCAGGCCTCCGGCAGGCGGTGCTCCAGCTTCTTCACCTCGGCCACCACTGCCCGGCCGGCCGGGTCGTCCCACAACCCGCCGGCGTGGACGGCCTCGGCGGCGGTCATCGGCGTGCCGAGCTGGACGCCCAGCGCCGCCGCGTCCCGGGCCAACTGGCCGGCCCCTTCCTGCTTGGCACGGACCGCCATCAACTCGGCCGCCGTCTGGTACCACTGGGCGTGGAGCAGCTGATCGGTGAGCTCCACTGCTTCCGCCGACGGGAAGGGCTCACCGCCGGCCGCATCGATCTCGAGCTGCGAGGCCCGGCACTTGAGCCGCCAGCGCCATCCGTCGATGCCGGGGGGACACAGCTCGACCGCCTGCCGGATCTCGACGGCCGCCTCCTCCAGCCGCCCCAGTCCCAGCAGGGCTCGGGCCCGCAGGTAACGGGCGGCGTTCTCCCAGGCGGGTAGCTGCTGGAGGACCAGCCCCAGCATCTCGTCGGCGGCCCCCAGGGCCGCCTCGTACCGGCCGTAGGCCTCGGCGCCCTCCGCCAGGGCCATATAGCTCAGGAAGATCGGGCCCGAGCTGGCGGCCTGGTCGGCGTGCTGCAGGGCTTGCTCTCTCACCTGCAGGGCACGCTCCGGATGTCCCGACTGGAAGAGCGCTCGCGCCCACCAGGCTTCCTTGTCGGCCGAGAGGGCCGCTCCTCCGAGCCGCGGCGCCTCCTCGGCCAGAGCGGCGAAGGCCGCCTCCGCCTCCCGGGCTCGCCCTTGGTCGTAAGCGATCCAGGCCGCGTTGTCACGGCCGCGGAAGCGCTGGAAGGCGTCGCCGTGCAGCTCGAGCAGCCGGTTGCCCTTCCGGAGCGCAGACTCCGCCTCATCGGGGAAGCCCAGGCGGCTCAGCTCCCGGGCCTGCAGGGTGAGCAGCGAGCCCTGCATGGCGGGCTGTCCGGCCCGGACCGCCTCCAGCTGGCCCAGTGCCGCGTACCGCTCGGCCTCCTGCACGTGCTGGCGGTCGTCGGCCACCGCGGCCGCAAAACCGAAAGCCTGCACTCGCTCTACTCCCGACAGAGTGGTGGCAGCCACCGCCACGTCCTCGGCGGCCAGGTCGGGCCACCCGGCCAGCCGATAGCACTGGGCGCGCCCCAGCCGGAGCCTCCCTTCCAAGGTCGGATCCGGCCGTCCGGAGCGCTCCAGGGCGGTGAGCGCCTGGTCCAGCAGGGGCAGCGCCTCCCCCAGGGCCTGTTGCTGGACGGCCCCCAGCCCCGCTTGGGCGAGCAGGGGAAGGGCTTCGTCCCATCGGGCGGCCCTGAAGAAGTAGGAGCCGGTCAGGCCCGGCTCCCCTTCCGCCAGGCCGAGGCGGCTCATGGCATCGGCCAGCTCGCCGAAGAGCGCGCTACGGCGGACTTCCCCCATCTCCCCGGCGATGCGCTGGGCGGCGAGGTTGTTGGCCGGTAGGAATCCCTCGGCGGTCTGGCGTAGGTAGCCGTCGCCACTGAGACGCTCGCCGAGCTCGAGAACCTCTTCACGGGACGACTCCAGGAGATCGGCGGCCAGCGCCAGCGACAGCGGCCGGCCGGCCAGAGCCGCCGCCTCCACCAGCCTGCGCTCCGCTCGCTGCAGGCCGACGGGGGACCGGAAACCGGCTCCCTCCCAGATCTCGGGCAGCGGGCTCAGCGCCTCCAGCTTGCCGTCGGCCCAATCCAGGACGCCCCTCTCGATCCAGGCGGTGATCAGCTCTTCGAGCTCTTGGGGGAGCCCTCCGGTGAGCCGGACCAGGCGGTCGGGGAGCTCGCCGTCCTCGACGACTCCGCTCAGGTCGGCCGGGGCGAGGGGCTCCAGGCCGAGAGCGACGAACCCGCCGCGCCGCTTGGCTGCATCGGCGAGACGCTGGAGGGCGAGGGCCTTACCTCCCGTCATCGGACGGTGGGTGACGACGATCAAGAGCCCGGCGACCCCCGGCTCGGCGATAGCCCGCTGCAACAGCCCGATCGACGTGGCGTCGGCCCAGTGGATGTCGTCGAGCAGGTAGGCCCGGGGAGCTCCCTCCCCCTCGATCTTCTCGTCCAGCCCGAGCTGGCGGGCGATCAGGCCGGGGTGGGTCTCACCGGCCTCGAAGCCGGCCCCCCGGCGCACCTCCAGGCCCGCCTCTTCCAGTCCCGCTGCCCACTCATCGAGGAGCCGTGATTTGCCGCTACCCGGACTTCCTCGAACGGCCACCATCACGCGCTCGCCGCCCCGCACGCGTGTCAGGGCCTCCTCCAGCGCCCGGGCCTCCTCCCCACGCCCCAGCAACGGCAGGATCATGGTCCTCCCATGCTCAGAGGGGTCTGCCCCCTCTCATTTCCTCTCTTTGGCCGCCCCCCAACCCAGAGGGGGGACCGCCTCACTCCGTCAGCGCCTGGTTGGTCTCGCGAAGCCTCCTGGCCAGCTCTCCCATCATGGCAATGGCCATGCTCGGATGGCGAGAGATGAGGCCGTGCAGGTCCCAGCTGGTCACCACCAGGCAGGTGGTGGGCGCCAGGGCGACCACGTCCGCCGAGCGAGGCGAGCCGTCGAGGAGCGCCATCTCCCCGAAGAAGTCTCCCTTCCCGAGCCGACGCAGCGCCCGCTCGCCCTTTCGAACCTCCACATCGCCCTCCACCACCAGGTAGAAGCCCAGCCCGCTATCCCCGTCGTGGACGATCGTCGAGCCCGTCTCGAACTCCCGCCGCTGGGCGGAAGCGAGGAGCGCCTGCAGCTCTTTGGGCTTGAAGCGGGCAAAGAGCGGGCAACTGCTCAGGAACTCGACCGCGGCTTGATCCTTCGCCATGAGCCTCCTCCTCGTTGCCGGGCTCAACCTAGTCCCTCGGGGCCTCCGCTGCCTGGCTGGGTCGAACGGGGCGGACCCTCTCTGGTGGATGCTGGCCATCGATCCTCTCGTCGCGCTCCCGGCAAGATGGCTTGGGCTGGGGAGCCCGGCCCCGGTAGCCTCCGGGCCCTCACGCTGCGACAAGGGAAACGATGGCTGGGCAACCGACCTGGGTGGGGAGCGGGTGACCTATCTGGGACTGGCCCTGACCGCCTCCTTGGTGGTCGCCTTCCTGGTCTGGTGCGGCTACCAGCTGCGACGGGTCGACCGGATCATCGCCCTGAGGCCGGCCCCGGAAGAGGAGGATTCCGGACGATGAGCAAGGACCGCCCGCTCATCGCCGAATACGAGACGCAGCTCGCCCGGTCCCTCACCGAGTTCGACATCACCATGATCGGGGTGGGAGCCATGATCGGGGCGGGGGTCTTCGTGCTGACGGGCATCGCCGCCAGCGAGGCTGGGCCGGCGCTGATGCTGGCCTTCGCCCTGAACGGGATCGTCACCATCTTCACCGCCATGGTCTATGCCGAGGTCGGGTCGGCCATCCCGGAGGCGGGAGGCGGCTACCTGTGGGTGAAGGAGGCCCTGGGACAGTCCCAGGGCTTCCTGGCCGGGTGGATGTCCTGGTTCTCTCACGCCGTGGCCGGCAGCCTGTATGCGCTGGGCTTCGGCAGCTTCCTTGACCTGCTTTTGCGCGACTTCGGCCTCATCGGTGTCGAAAGCCCGTGGACGGCCAAGGGGTTCGGGGTGCTGGTGGCCCTGTCCTTCCTGTACATCAACTACCGGGGCGCTTCGGAGACCGGCCTGGTCGGTAACGTCGTGACGTTGGCCAAGGTGGGGGTGATCGGCCTCTTCATCCTCTTCGGCTTGCTGGCCATGAGCCGCCGACCCGATGTGCTCTCTGAGTTCGATCCGTTCTTCCCGGAGGGCCTGGGGGCGGTCTTCGTGGCAATGGGGATCACCTTCATCGCCTTCGAAGGCTACGAGATCATCGTGCAAGCCGGGGAGGAGGTGCGCCAGCCCCGTCGGGCCATCCCCCGGGCGGTGTTCAAGTCGCTGGCAATCGTCATCCCCATCTACGTGCTGGTGGCGGTGACCGCCATCGGCGCGGTGGATGTCCCCGCCATGAAGTCCTGGGAGTTCCTTGGCATCCACCAGGAGCTGGGTTTGGCCGAGGCGGCTCGCAACTTCCTGCCGCTGGGAACGCTCATCCTCCTGATGGGCGGCATGCTCTCCACCACCTCGGCCCTCAACGCCACCACGTTCTCGTCGACCAGGGTGTCCTTCGCGATGGGCCGCGACCGCGTCCTTCCCTCCTTCTTCGCCCGGGTGCACGATCGCAACAAGACCCCGTACATTGCCCTCTCGATCAGCGGCCTCTTGATGATTCTCATGGTGATCGCCGTCCCTATCGAGGACGTGGCGGTGGCCGCGGACGTGATGTTCCTGCTGCTCTTCCTGCAGGTCGACTATGCCGCCATCCGCCTGCGACGGGAGTTCGGGGACCGTCTCAACTATGGGTACCTCATGCCCTTCTTCCCGGCCGTCCCCCTCCTGGGGATCATCAGCCAGGCCTTCCTGGCCGTCTACCTGTTTCAGTTCAGCCCCACCGGCTGGGCCGCTGCCGTCCTCTGGATCGTCCTCGGGCTGGGCGTCTACGCGGCGTACTCGCGGGGCCGACTCGAGGAGTTCGAGCGTCCTCGCATCGCCTACGAGGTGAAGCGGGGAGCGAAGAAAGGGAGGACCATCATCGTGCCCGTGGCCGACCCGGGCCATGCTGGCACGCCCATGCGGATCGCCGCCGCCCTGGCTCGCCCCGACGATGCCCAGGTGATCGCCCTCAACGTGGTTCGCATCCCCTCCCAGCTCCCCCTGTCGAGCGGCCTGGAGCACGCCGAGGAGGCCCGTCCGGTCATGGAACAAGTGAGCGAGGTCGCCGAGCGGCTGGAGGGGGTGAACATCGACTCGATGGTGACGGTGGCGCACCGGGTCTCGCAGGCCATCAAGGATGCCGCCCAGCGGGAGGAGGCCGACACCATCGTGTTGGGCTGGCAGGGAACCGTCCACGAGAGCCGTATCAGAGGGAGCGTCGCCCAAGCCGTGGTCTACGAGGCCCCCGCCGATCTCGTCGTCATCAAGGACCGCGGTCTCCCCGAGCAGGTGGAGGAGGTCCTGGTGGGGGCCAGCCCCGGCCTACGGGCCGGCAAGACCGTCGAGGTGGCCGCCGCCCTGGCCCGAGGCTTCAACGCTCGTTTGCGGATCGTGGCCATCCTTCCTCCCGAGCGCGAGGACCGCCGCGAGTGGCTCACCCGCTGGCTGGAACGGGTCGAGGAGTATGTCCTGGCCGAGCAGCGCCTGCCTGAGGAGCAGCTTCAGACCGAGATCGTCCCCGGCGACTCGGTGATCCGCACCCTCGCTCGCGAGGCGCGCCGAAGCGACCTCTTGGTGATCGGGGCCTCCCGCGACTGGATCCTCCGCCAGAACCTGCTCGGCTCGGTCCCCGATCGGTTGGCCAACCGCCTCGACCGCACCGTCGTCATGGTGAAGGAGAAGGAGCCCCGGGTCCTCTCGCTCTGGCGGCAGCTCACCGGCCGGATCGGCCGGCTCCTCCCCCCGGGTCGGTAGCACCGTCATGCCCATCCGGATAGGAGTCCAGCTCCATCCCCAGCACGCCGAGTGGAGGGAGATGCGGGCGGCCTGCGAGCGGGCCGAGGGTGCTGGGGTGGACACCCTCTTCACGTGGGATCACTTCTCTCCACTGTCCGGCGACCCGGAGGGCAAGCACTTCGAGTGCTGGACGCTCCTGGCGGCGATGGCCGAGGTGACCGAGCGAGTGCGGTTCGGACCCCTGGTGACCGCCAACTCGTACCGCAACCCCAACCTGCTGGCCGACATGGCCCGCACCGTCGACCACATCTCGGGCGGTCGCCTGATCCTCGGCATCGGCGCCGGCTGGTTCGAGAAGGACTACCGACGCTACGGCTACCGCTTCGGCAAGGCTGCCGACCGGCTTCGAGACCTGGGGGCTGCCCTGCCGGTCATCGAGGAGCGCCTCGGCCAGCTCAATCCGCCGCCGGTCCAGAGCCCGATCCCGATCATGATCGGCGGAGGCGGGGAGAAGGTCACCCTCCGCCTCACCGCCCGGCATGCTCGCATCTGGAACGGCTTCGGGCCTCCCGACCGGTTCCGACACAAGTGCAACGTGCTCGACCGCTGGTGCGAGAAGGAGGGCCGCGATCCGGACGCGATCGAGCGCTCGGTGCTCATGAGCGCGCGCGAGGTGGACCGGGCCGACGACTACCTCCAGGCAGGGGCCACCCACCTGATCGTGGGACGGGACGGCCCCGCCTACGACCTGACCCCGGTGGCCGAGCTGCTGGCCTGGCGAGACGAGAGGAGCCGCTAGGCGCCCTCCCCACCCGCGGGTACGTCGTGCGCCCTGTGGGGAGGATCGGGGAGGAGAGCCCGCTGGTGCTCTTGGCGCGACCGGGAGTGCTCCAGGATGGGACGGAACACCTCCTCCACGAAGGCCCCGTCCAGGCCCAGTGCCTCCCCCTCCCGCCGGATGGTGGCCAACACCTCGGCCTCCCGCTCTGGTGACCGTACCGGCAGACCCCGCTCCGCCTTGCTGTGCCCGATGGTAAGGGTCAGCTCGAGACGATGAGCCAAGAGGCGGACGATCTTCCGGTCGAGGCGGTCCACCGACTGCCGCAGGCTCTCCTCTTCTCCGGCCATCTCCCCCAAGCTACCCTGCCCGACCCACCGAAACACTCGGCGAGGATGACCAGGGACGTCACCCAGCGAGCCTCCGTCCGACACCGGGATCGGCTCCTCATCATCTTTGCGCTGGTGGTGCTGTTCTTGGTGGTCGAAGCGGGGGGCCGCCTTTCTCACCCGCTCCCTGGCGCTGCTCTCGGACGCCGGCCACATGCTCACCGATGCCATCGGCCTCGGGATGGCGCTGGCCGCCATCCAGGTGGCCGCTCGGGGCGCGCAGGGCCAGCGGACCTTCGGCCTCTACCGGCTGGAGATCCTGGCCGCCCTGATCAACTCGATCCTGCTGGTCGGAGTGGCCGGATATGTGCTCCTCCGAGCCCTGGAGCGCTTCCGCAACCCGGTCGAGATCCGGGTGGGCCCGATGCTGGTGGTGGCGGTGGCCGGGCTGGCGGTCAACCTCCTCGGTATGGCCCTGCTCCGCCCCGGGGCGGCGGTGAGTCTCAACCTGCAAGGAGCCTTCCTGGAGGTGGCCGCCGATGCCCTGGCCTCGGCCGGGGTGATCGTCGCCGCCCTGGTCCTCTACTTCACGGGCTGGCCCTATGCCGACCCGCTCTTCGGGGCGGTGATCGGCCTCCTCATCCTGCCCCGGGGATTCAGGCTCGCCCGGCGATCGCTCCGCATCCTGGTCCAGGCCGCTCCTCCCGGCTTCGATCTGGCCGGGCTGCGCTCCAAGCTGGCCACCCTACCGACCGTGGTGGACGTGCACGACCTGCACGTGTGGACCCTGACCTCGGAGATGGAGGTGGCCTCGGTCCACCTCATGGTGGCCAACGAGGCCAGGCCCATCGCATGCTCGACGACATGGGAATCGACCACGCCACCCTGCAGGTGGAGCCTGAAGACCACCACTCGTGTGAGCAACTGACGTGGTAGAAAAAGGCTGCTGGGCGGCCTACCCCCTCCCCGGCCCTCCCCGGAGGGGGAGGGAGTCACGACCCCGGCCGTCCCTCGGAGGGGGAGGGAGGCAGATACCCCCTCCCCGGCCCCGGAGGGGGAGGGAGTCACGACCGCAGCCGCCGTTTCATCCAGTTGATCAGGCCGCCTTCCAGCAGCAGCTCGACCTGTCGCCCGGAGAGGTCGTGGTGGACCGGGAAGCTGCTCTGCTGGGTGATGTTCTCGACGATCAGCTCCCGTCCGGCCTGGACGGCGTCCCGTACCCGATCCAGCAGAAGCGTGTCGCCCGGCTCCACCCGCTGGTAATCGTCCGGGTCGGCGAAGGTGAGCGGCAAGATCCCGAAGTTGGGCAGGTTCTGCCAGTGGATGCGGGCGAAGCTCACCGCCAGCACCGCCCGCAGCCCGAGGAAGCGGGGGGCGATGGCAGCGTGCTCACGGCTCGACCCCTGTCCGTAGTTCTTGCCTCCCACCACCATGTGCCCCCCGGAGGCCTTGACCTGCTTGGCCCGCTCCGGGTAGCTCTGGTCGATCATGTCGAAGACGAAGTCGGCGATGCGGGGGATATTGCTGCGGAGGGGAAGGACCCGCGCTCCAGCCGGCATGATCTCGTCGGTGGAGAGGTCGTGGCCCACCTTCAGCAACACCGGCAGCTCGAGGCGCGGCGGGAGCGGCTCGAACTCGGGAAGGGAGGCGATGTTGGGCCCTTTGACGAGCTGCACCCGGCGAGCCTCGTCGGGCGGGACGGGCGCCACCAGCATGTCGGTGTTGAGGATGGGGTCGTCGAGCTCGGCCACCTTCGGGTACTCGATGTCGAGGTCCCGGGGGTCGGTGATCACCCCGGTGAGGGCCGAGGCGGCAGCCGTCTCCGGGCTGACCAGGTAGACCTTGTCCTCTCGGGTCCCGGACCGTCCCGGGAAATTGCGGGGGACGGTACGCAGGCTGATCTTGTCGGTGGCCGGGGCCTGGCCCATGCCGATGCAGCCGTTACAGCCCGCCTGGTGGATGCGGGCCCCGGCGTGAACCAGCGAGAGCAGATGGCCGCCGGTCACCAGGTTCTCGAGGATCTGGCGGGAGGTGGGATTGACGTCGAAGGACACCCGCGGGTGGACCCGCCGCCCCTTCACGATCTCGGCCGCCACCGCGAAGTCCCGATACCCGGGATTGGCCGAGGACCCCACGTAGGCCTGGTAGATCTCGGCCCCGGCCACCTCCCGGACCGGCACCACGTTGCCGGGGCTGGAGGGGAGGGCGATGAGCGGCTCCAGGTTGGAGAGGTCGATCTCCTCCTCCAGGTCGTAGCGGGCCCCTCCATCGGGGCGCAGCTCCCGCCAGTCCTCTTCCCGCCGCTGGGCCGCCAGGAAGCGGCGCACCTCCTCATCGGAGGGAAACACGGTGGTGGTGGCGCCCAGCTCGGCCCCCATGTTGGCGATCACGTGGCGGTCCATCGCCGACAGGCCTGCCAGGCCGGGGCCGTGATACTCGACGATCCGCCCCGCCCCACCGGAGACCCCGTGGCGGCGGAGCATCTCGAGGATCACGTCCTTGGCGCTCACCCAGAAGGGGAGCTCGCCTACCAGCCGCACCCCCCAGATCTGCGGCATCTTCAGGTAGAACGGCTCCCCGGCCATGGCCAGCGCCACCTCCAGGCCTCCGGCTCCGATGGCCAGCATGCCGATCGACCCGGCTGCCGGGGTGTGGCTGTCGGAGCCCAGCAGCGACCGGCCGGGCTTCCCGAAGCGCTCCTGGTGGACGAGATGGCTCACCCCGTTGCCCGGCCGGCTGTACCAGACGCCGAACCGCTGGCAGGCGCTGTAGAGGAACAGGTGGTCGTCCGGGTTCTTGTGGTCCTCCTGGATCAGGTTGTGGTCCACGTACTGGGCGGAGATCTCCGTGTTGACCCGGTCGAGGCCCATCGCCTCCAGCTCCAGCATGACCAGGGTGCCGGTGGCATCCTGGGTGAGGGTCTGGTCGATGGTGATGCCGATCTCGGTGCCCGGCTCCATCTCCCCCTCCACCAGGTGGGAGGAGATGAGCTTCTGCGCCACGTTCATGCCCATGAATGCCCTCCTGATCCCAGCGTAGTGAGCCCTCCTACCGGTCCGCGTGCTCGGGAGAGTTCCTTCGTCTTCAGGGGGCGGGCGACCGTCCTGTCGCCTCGGAGCTCCGGGCCGCCCTCCCCCCCGAACCCTCCGGGACGATCCGGGAAGTGCGGCCCTCCAACCAGAAGATGAGGGCCATACCCCCGAGGCCCACGGCCAGCGCGGCCCACTGGCTCCAGGTGAGCGGACCGCCCATCCGATCGGCGTTCTCGCCACCGATGCGAGTGAAGTCGACGAGGAAGCGCTGATAGCCGTACCAGAACATCCAGAAGGCGAAGAGCTGGCCCTCATAGCGCTTGCGCCATCGGTCCCGGAGCCGGAGGAGCACCCAGAGCAGTACCGCCGCCCCCACCAGGTCGTAGAGCGCCGTGTGGTGATAGATGCCGCAGGCCTGCTCCACGGCGCACTCGAGGCCATCGTGCTGCGGGGCCAAGTCGTAGCCGGACTTGACCGCGTAGCCGAGCGCGAAGTCGGTGGCCCGGCCCAGGTGCTCGACGATGGCCAGATCGCCCAACCGTCCCACCACCGTTCCCAGGGCCATGCCCGGAGCGGCCAGATCGAGGAGGGGGAGGAAGGGGAGCCGGAGCATGCGGATCCGCACCCATCCCCCCAGCACTCCGCCGGCGAAGCCCCCCAGGATGGAGAAGGAGCCGAAGGGATCGAGGGCATCGCGGAGGGTAAAGGTGGGGTCCCCCATGTGGGCGGGAATGGTGAGATATCGGGCACCCAGCAGGGACCCCACCAGCGCCCAGGTCAGGACCGAGGAGAGCTGTTCGGCCGGATGGCGGTCCCGAGCCAGGCGCAGGAACAACCACGCCCCGGCCGCGAAGCCCAGGGCGGCGAACACCCCATGCAACGAGAAGGCCAGGGGGCCCACGTGGAAGATCGGGATGGGCGGGTAGCTGATCTCGAAGGCCACGACCCGCCAGGTTACTGCCGGCGATGAGTTGGGAAGGAGGATGACATTCCCCGAGCCGGAAGACCCGCCGGAGCCGGTCACCCCAACGCCCGGTCGACCCCCATGGCGGTGAACAGCAGAGCCAGATAGACCGTGGAATAACGGAACAGCGCCATGGCTTGGCCGGGGTCGCGCTTGACCCGCCAGGCCTGCCAGATGAAGTAGGCGCCCAACCCCAGCGCCGCCACCAGGTAGATGACCCCCAGCCGAGCGGCCGGCAGCATGAGCAGGGTGACCGCCACCAGCAACAGGCTGTAGCGAAGGATCTGACGGGTGGTGAAGGGGACGCCCCGCACCACCGGCAGCATGGGCACCCGGGCCCTCCGGTAGTCCTCCCGGTAGCGCAGCGCCAGCGCCCAGAAGTGCGGTGGTGTCCAGGCGAACACGATGGCGAACATCACCCAGGCAGCCGGCTCGAGCCGGCCGGTCACCGCCGCCCACCCCACCAGCACCGGGACCGCCCCGGCCGCCCCGCCGATGACGATGTTGCGAGCCGTGGATCGCTTGAGGGCCACCGTGTAGACGAACACGTAGAAGAGCAGGGCGGAGGTGGCCAGCAGGGCGGCCAACAGGTTGACGGTCCCCCACAGCCAGAGCAGGCCCGCCACCCCGAGGGCGATGCCGAAGGCGAGGGCGTGGCCCGGACGCACTTTCCGGGAGGGGAGCGGACGGCGAGCGGTCCGGTGCATCCGGGCGTCGATGTCGCGATCCAGGTAGCTGTTGATGGTATTGGCTCCGGCCGCCGAGAGTGTCCCGCCGACGAGGGTGGCCAGCACCAGACCGGTCCCGGGCCAGGTCCCGGCCGCCACCACCATGGCCGGCACCGTGGTGACGAGGAGCAGCTCGATGATCCGGGGCTTGGTGAGAGCCAGGTAAGCGGCCAGCCGCTCCGAGGCTCGGGAGCCGAGCAGTGCCAAGAGGAATGCTCCCGCCCAGACCAGTGCGGCCAGGGCCAGGTGGCCCACCCGTGCCAGTGGGTGGAGGACGAACCAGACGTTGGCCGCCCCCATCAGCACCTGCACGAGGTAGACGCCGAGCACCCACCCGGTCAGGCGGGCCAGCCCCGGACGCTCGGGTGCCTCACGACGGACGGCGACCAGCAGGTAGGCCAGATAGGCCCCGACCGCCAGCGCCGCCACCCGATGGAGGAAGTGGAGCAACCGGCCGACCAGGTCCAGGCGGCCGGGCACCAACCTGCCGTCCATGAGTGGCCAATCCAGGTAGGCCAGGCCGGCTCCGGCCCCGGTCACCAGCGAGCCGAGCACGATGAGCCCGAAGATTCCCGCCGCACCCACCCACAGCCGGAAGGCGAGGGCTCGGTCGACGGTCGGCACGTCCCGGGGCACCGCCAGGTAGATGAGCAGCGCCAGCAGGGCCAGGGCGGCGGCCAGATGGGCGGTCACCACCAGCGGCTCCAGCTCCTCGAGGACCACCACCCGTCCCAGCCAGGCCTGGAAGAGGACCAGGGCCAGGGCGCCCACCGACCAGCGGAGCATCCCAGGAGCAGAGCGACGGCGGCGCCAGGCGAACACCACCAGAGCCAGCACCAGCAATCCCACCACCGCCGCCACGGTGCGGTGGGAGTACTCGATGAGGGCGGCTCTTTCCAGCGGGGGGATCCAGCGGCCGTGGCAACGCGGCCAGTCGGGGCACCCCAGCCCGGAGCCGGTCACCCGCACCACTCCGCCGATCACCACCAGCAGGTAGGTGACCACCGCCGTCCCCAGGGCCAGCTTCCGGAAGGGATTCACGACTCCAGCAGGGTACCTGTCGCCTCTCCCATCTCAGACCTGGCCTCTCCCACCTGGGACGCTTACGGGGACCGTCGCCAGGGTCAGCAGGACGCACCTCGGCCGTAGCGTATTGGCGCCGGTACCCTTCGGGTCGTGTGGAGATTGATCTCCTGTCTGGCCCTGGTGGCTGCCGGCTGCACCGGAGCCGAAGCCCCGGTCTCCGAGGACACCACCTACCCACTGGTGGCCTCCTCGGATCTGGCCCTGGGCGAGGACCGAGTAGTGGTGGCCTTCTACGACGGTGAGACCCGACCCATCGCCTCTCCCGACTTGCCGGTGACGCTGGAGCTCCGTCCTCCAGATGGAGAGCCGCGGCGGGAGCCGGCGGCATTCTTGTGGACCATCCCCGGCGAGAAAGGGGTCTACACGGCCACAGTCGACTTGGACCAGGTCGGCGAGTGGCTGGTGATCGTGCACCCCGAGGGCCTCCCAGCCAGCGACCCGGCCACCTTCCAAGTGCTGGAGGATGCCGCCACTCCCCAAGTGGGAGAGCCTGCCCCGGCTTCCCACAGCCTGACGGCCGACGATGCCCCGCTCGTCGACATCACCACCGACCCGGAGCCGGATCCGAGGTTCTACGAGCTCTCCATTGGAGAGGCGATCAGCTCGGGACGCCCCACAGTGGTCGTCTTCGCCACCCCCCGCTTCTGCACCTCCCGGGTGTGCGGCCCCACCCTCGACCTGGTCAAAGCGGAAGCTCCCGCCCATCCGGCGGTGAACTTCGTGCACGTCGAGATCTACGACCTCGACCGGGTGCCGCTCGAGCTCGAACCGGTTCCGGCCGTGATCGAGTGGGGGCTTCCCTCGGAGCCTTGGGTGTTCGTGGTCGGATCAGACGGGAGGATCACGGGGCGCTTCGAAGGGACCGTGAGCGCCGAGGAGCTGGCGGCGGCGCTGGAGGGCGCGTAGGGGTCGCCGGCGGCGGGCCGGGAAGCCACAAGCCGCCCCTACACTCACCCCCGTGCCCCGTTGGAGAGCCCTCCTTCCCGCCCTCCTCCTGGTCCTGGCAGCCTGCGCCCAGGATGCCCCCTACGACACTCTCGACCCGGCCGGGCCGGTCGCCGAGCGGATCGACGCCCTCTTCATGCCGGTGTTCTGGATCGCCACCGTCATCTTCGTGCTGGTGGAGGGAGCCATCCTCCTCTTCGCGCTGGCCTTCCGGGAGAAGGAGGGTCGGCCCCTTCCCCGCCAGACCCACGGCAACACCATCCTGGAGGTGATCTGGTCGGTGGTTCCCGCCCTGATCCTGGCGGTGGTGGGATTCCTGACCGTCAAGGCGATCTTCGATCTGCGGGCCGAGGCGTCCGACGCCCTCCAGGTCAGGGTGGTGGCCAACCAGTGGTGGTGGCAGTTCGAGTACCCCGAGCTGGGAGTGGTCACCGCCAACGAGCTCCACATCCCGGTGGGGCGGCCGGTGTCGCTGTCCCTCGAGTCTCGGGACGTCATCCACAGCTTCTGGGTCCCCCGGCTGGCCGGCAAGCAGGACATCGTGCCCGGCCGCACCCACTTCCTCACCTTCGAGGCGGTGGAGCCCGACACCTACCTGGGCCAGTGCGCGGAGTTCTGCGGGCTCAGTCACGCCCTCATGCGCCTCACGGTGGTGGCCCAGACGGAGGAGGACTTTCAGGCCTGGGCGGAGGGGCAGGCGCAGCCGGCCGCCCAACCGGCCGAGGATGTGGCGGTCCGGGGCCAGGAGGTGTTCGCCGGAGGCGAGTGTGTGAACTGCCACGTGCTGGAGGGGGTGAGTGATCCCGACAACCCGGTCGGCCCCGACCTCACCCACTTCGCCAGCCGTTCGGTCTTCGCCGGGGCGATCCTGGAGAACACCTCGGAGAACCTGGCCACCTGGCTGCGCAACCCCCCGGCGGTCAAGCCCGGCTCGAAGATGCCTAACCTGGGCCTGACGCCAGACGAGATCCAGGCCCTGGTCGCCTACCTGGAGAGCCTGAAGTGACGACCACCTCGATTCCCGCCACCATGGTCTTTCGCCGTCCTCGGGCAGAGAGCGGCTTCTGGAGCTGGGTGACCACCGTGGACCACAAGCGGATCGGCATCCTCTACGGCTACAGCGCCTTCGCCTTCTTCCTGCTGGGGGGGATCGAGGCGCTCCTCCTCAGGGTGCAGCTCGCCCGGCCGGAGAACGCCTTCCTGGGGGCGGCCGAGTACAACACCCTGTTCACCATGCACGGCACCACCATGATCTTCCTGGTGATCATGCCGCTCAGCTCGGCCTTCTTCAATTTCCTCCTGCCCCTGCAGCTAGGGGCGCGCGACGTGGCCTTTCCCCGTCTCAATGCCTTCAGCTACTGGGTCTTCCTGGCGGGGGGGATCTTTCTCTACTCCAGCTTCCTGTTCTCCACGGTATGCGGCATCCCCGCCAGTCCGGTGGCCGGCAACCTGGAGGGAGCCAACTGGATGGCCCGTGGGCCGTGCGGGGGCTGGTTCGGTTACCAGCCCAACGCCGGACCGGCCTTCTCCCCCGACACGGCCATGACCTACTGGGCGCTGGGCCTGCAGATCCTCGGGGTGGCCTCCATCGCCACGGGGATGAACTTCATCGTCACCATCTTCAACCTGCGGGCGCCGGGGATGCGGCTCATGCGGATGCCGGTCTTCACCTGGATGACCATGGTGGTCTCGTTCCTCTTGGTCTTCGCCATGCCGATCATCGCCGTGGCGCTCTTCTACGTGACCTTCGATCGGGAGTTCGGGGCGCTCTTCTTCCAGACCGCCGCCGGGGCCGATCCGCTTCTCTGGCAGCACCTCTTCTGGTTGTTCGGGCACCCGGAGGTGTACATCCTGATCCTTCCGGCCATGGGGATCGTCTCCGAGGTGCTGCCGGTCTTCTCCCGCAAACCCCTCTTCGGCTACGCGGCGGTCGTGTTCGCCGGGGCGGCCATCGCCTTCATCGGCTTCGGGGTGTGGGCGCACCACATGTTCGCCGCCGGCCTGTCGGGAGCGGCCATGGCCGCCTTCGGGATCTCCACCATGATCATCGCCGTCCCCACCGGGGTGAAGATCTTCAACTGGACCGCCACCTTGTGGCGGGGAGCGATCCGGCTCACCACGGCCATGCTGTTCGCCATCGGCTTCGTGGCGATGTTCGTGATCGGGGGGTTGTCGGGCGTCACCCATGCGGTGGTGCCGGCCGACTGGCAGCAGACCGACACCTACTACATCGTGGCCCACTTCCACTACGTCCTCTTCGGCGGTTCATTGATGGGCCTCTTCGCCGGCATCTACTACTGGTTCCCCAAGGTGTTCGGGCGCCTCCTCTCCGAGGGGCTCGGCAAGCTGCACTTCTGGCTGATGCTGATCGGCTTCAACGTCACCTTCGGGCCCATGCACATCCTCGGCCTGCAGGGACAGCTGCGGCGCACCTTCACCTACCCGGCCGGGGTCGGGTTCGACCTCTGGAACCTGATCGCCACCATCGGAGCCTTCGCCATCGCTCTTTCCATCCTGGTCTTCATGTTCAACTGGGTGGTCTCCCGGCGGACCGGTGAGCCCTCCGGGGCCGACCCCTGGGACGGTCGCACGCTGGAGTGGTCGATCTCCTCACCCCCGCCCCACTACAACTTCGCCGACGTCCCGGTGGTGGAGTCGCTGGACGACTTCTGGCATCACAAGTACGACGAGGACGACGACGGCCGGGCGGTGCGCAAGCCCTACGCCGACGCCCAGCTGGCCGCCATCCAGGAACAAGCGCATCGCCACGACATCCACATGCCCACCCCTTCCTACTTCCCGGCCGTGACCGCCCTGGGGATGCCCCTGATCGCCTACGGGATCATCTACCACGAGGCGGCGGCCGGCAAGGGCCTGATCGCCTTCGGGGCTCTCATGCTGCTGGCCGGGCTGGCCGGCTGGGCCACCGAGCCACTCGAGGAGGAGACGCACGTGGCGGTAGGGGCGCACTCATGAACGACTCGACAGCGGCCGTCGCGCACGCTCCGGTCGGCGCCACCGGCATCGACAGTCGCAAGCTGGGGATGTGGATCTTCCTCTCCTCGGAGTGCCTCTTCTTCGGCGCGCTCATCTCCACCTACCTGCTCTACAAGGGGAGGTCGGTGGCGGGGGTGTCCCCGGAGGAGGTCTACGACATCCCCTTCACCTCGGTGAGCTCCTTCGTCCTCTTGATGTCGAGCCTCACCATGGTCCTGGCCCACGCCGCCTTCACCCGCCGCGAGGAGACCGCCACCCGGGTGTGGCTCCTGGCCACCGCCCTCTTGGGGATGACCTTCGTCGGTGGGCAGGTGTTCGAGTTCACCACCTTCGTGCAGGAAGGGGTCAAGCTCACCGAGAACCTGTCGGCTTCTGCGTTCTTCGTGCTGACCGGCTTCCACGGCACCCACGTGGTGGGAGGCATCTTCCTGTTGCTCACCCTGTTCGGGATCTCGGTCCGCCAGGGCTTGGCCCAGCAGCACGGTCTCAACCTGGAGCTGGTCGGGCTCTACTGGCACTTCGTCGACGTGGTGTGGATCATCATCTTCACCGTCGTCTATCTGATCCCCTGATGACCCAGACCGCTCGACGGCCCCGGGCCCATAGGCACCCCACCCCTCGCCAGTACGTGAAGATCGCCGTGGTGCTGGCGGTGGCCACCGCCCTGGAGGTGGGGCTCTTCTACTTCAACGTGGGCGCCCTCACCACCGCCGCCCTGCTGGGCTTGATGGTGATCAAGTTCGCCCTGGTGGCCCTGATGTTCATGCACCTCCGCTTCGACACCCCTTTCCTCTCCCGGGTATTCCTGGTCGGGATCGCGCTGGCCGTCTCGCTCTATGCGGTGGTGCTGTGGACCTTCGGGATCCTGTGAGGTAAGCGTGCCCGCCTGGCATCCGCACCCTCAGGTCTGGCTGCTGATCGGGCTCTTGGCGGGGGGCTACCTGGCGGCCGCGGCGACCGGAAAGCAACGGCTCGCCCCGGCCCAGGCGGCCTCCTTCCTGCTCGGGGTGGGGATGCTGTGGCTGGCCGACGACTGGCCCCTCCACGACCTGGCCGGGGCCTCGTTCGGCGCTCACACCGTGGAGCACCTCATCCAGGCGCTGGTGGCTCCCCCGCTGCTCTTGCTGGGCATCCCGGCCTGGATGGCCCGCGCCCTGCTCCGGCCCCGCCCGGTGCTGGCGGCCGTGCGGACCCTGACCCGCCCGATCCCCGCCTTTGTGCTGTTCAACGGGGTCATGCTGGCCATGCACTGGCCGCTGGTGATCGAGCAGATGCTCCGCTCGGAGAGCTTCCACCTGGCGGCCCACACGGTCATCGTCCTGACCGGGCTGGTGATGTGGGCCCCGGTGCTCAGCCCGCTTCCGGAGATCCCCCGGCTCTCACCGCCGCTCCAGCTCCTCTATCTCTTCGCCCAATCCATCCTCCCCACCATCCCGGCCTCGTTCATCACCTTCGCCCAGGCCCCTCCCTACACGGTGTACGAGGGCCTCGCCCCCCTTTTCGGCCTCTCGGTGCTGGAGGACCAGCAGATCGGAGGGCTGCTCATCAAGCTGCTGGGCGGGGCCATCCTCTGGACGGCCATCGCCATCATCTTCTTCCGCTGGTACGTCGAGGAGCAGCGCTGGGAGCGCATCGAGCGGGACCTGCGGCGGGCCGAGTGGCCCCCCTAGAGCCTTTTGGGATAGGGGTGGGGGTCAGGGAACGGTCGTCTCGGTCACGGTCTCGGCTTCGCCTCCCTCCTCTGACAGCAAGGCGGCCACCACGATCACCGAGACCAGGATCCCCACCGCCGCCAGGGCCATCAGGATCTCCGTCACCGGGATCCGCTGGCGCGGGCGCAGGGCGACCAGCGAGGCGAAGCCCAGCACGCCGCCGGCCACCACCATTCCCAGGAGAGGGGCCATGGAATGGAAGCGGAGGAACAGAAACGCCAGGCCGAGCACCACCAGGGCCATGCCGACCATAGCGGCCACGGGCATCCCCAACGCTCCGATCAGCCGCCGGCGCACTACCCGCAGCTCCTCGGCCTCCTCGCCCTCCAGCTCCGGCTCCGAGAAGGCGTAGACGGCCATCGCCGTGGCGGCCCCAAAGGCGGCCCCGGCCAGGGTGAGCAGCAGGAGGGCCGGGAAGAAGGGGATCACCAGTCCGGCTTCGGTCTGCTCGCCGAGGACGGCCGACCCCACAAAGGCCGCCAGCACGCCAAGGATCGCCCCCAACACGCCTCCCAAGGGCGCCGAGGACAGGGGGCCTCCCCGCACTACCAGCTCCGGGCGGAGCAGAGGGACGGCCACCCGGGCGAAGTAGGCGGTGACCGCTCCGAAGACCGCCGAGCCGGCTATCGACACCACCGTCAGGAACAGGGGGCTCATCTGGATGACCACCTGGGCCGGCCCACCCTCGGCCGTGAACACGCTCACCCGCTCCAGCAGCAGCGGAGAGAGGGCCACGATCCCCACCACCCCCAGCAGGACCCCCTCCACCGCGCCCAGCATGGCCGGCAGCCGCATGCTCTTCTCCACGGCCTGCCAGGGTAGCCGGGGCCCTTAGGCTGACACCGGTGATCCTCTGCTACGGCTCGCTGGGCCCGGACATCGTGCACCGCGTGCTCCAACTGCCCGGACCGGGGGAGGACCTTCCCTCGCAGAGCTGGCGCATGTCGTACGGTGGCGGCGCCGCCCATCCGGCGGTGGCCTTGGCCACCTGGGGGCGAGACGCCGCCGTGGTGGGCCACGAGGTGGGCGACGACCCGCTCGGCCGATGGCTGCTCGCCGACCTCCAGGCCCGCGGGGTCGATACCGCCCGAGTGGTGGTGCGGCCCTGTCTAGCCACGCCCCACTGCGTCGTTCTCGTCACGCCGGACGGGGAGCGGACCATCGTCTCCAGCGGATACGCCGGGCTGAGCTGGCAAGAGGTGGCGAGCTGGGGGGATGTCGAGGCGCTGATCGTGGATGGCTACAGCGGGTCGGCCGGAGTCGAGCAGGCCACTCGGGCCCGGCGGCGAGCGATCCCGGTCGTGGGGGTCGACGTGCCCGCGGCGGTGGGGGCAGACGTACTGATCTGGTCTCGGGCGGAGCATCCGGACGAAGGACGGGCACGGGAGCTCGCCACAGACCGGACGGTGGTGCTCACCGCCGGTCCTCACCCGATCACCGTCCTGCGAGGGGAAGAGCGCTGGACGGTTCAGCCACCCTACGTCGAGGCGCGCGACGTGACCGGAGCCGGGCATGTGTTCGCCGCCATGTGGTCGCTGGGGCTGCTCTCCGGTTGGTCGGCAGAGCGGACGGCGCAGATGGCCACCTCGGCGGCCTCGCTGCTGGTGCAAGCCGGAAGGACCGCAGGCATACCCCCTCTCACCGCGGTTCAGCGAGCCGCCGAAGATCTGGCCGATACCCGGTGACGGCCGGGCATTCCATAAGGTATGCTCGCGGGCAGACAACCCAGGAGGGTCTGTGAGGAAGCGCCTCGTCCGTCTGCTCGTTTTGATCACCTTAGCCGCCGGGTTGCTCGCCATCCCGACGCTGGGATATGGCGCCGCCCCCCAGGCCGCCGATTCCTACATCGTGGTGTTGGGCGCCGAGGTGGCCGACCCCGCCCAGGTGGCCCGGGACCACGCCGCCAGCCCCACCCACGTCTATCGCTTCGCCCTGAAGGGCTTCTCCGCCCGCCTCCCGGCCGAGCAGGTCGAGCGGCTGCGCGCCGATGCCCGTGTCACTCGGATCGAGGCGGTCCAGGTGATGACCATCGCCTGTCACATGCCTCGGCACCCCTGCGATGATGGTGGGGGCAGTCAGCCGCCCGAAGAGCTGCCCACCGGCATCAACC
This sequence comes from Acidimicrobiia bacterium, assembly GCA_050742155.1. Taxonomy (GTDB): domain Bacteria; phylum Actinomycetota; class Acidimicrobiia; order Spongiisociales; family JALYHC01; genus JBOGFC01. The sequence goes on along the minus strand of JBOGFC010000032.1, from coordinate 7,500 downwards.
GGGTCGACGCCGACCTCAACCCGAACGCCAGCGGCGACGTCAACTACCACGTGGCCATCATCGACACCGGCATCGACAAGGACCACCCCGACCTGGACGTGGCCGGAGGCCAAAACTTCACCGGCGGGTCGTCCGACAACTGGGACGACGGCCACGGGCACGGCACCCACGTGGCAGGCACGGTGGGCGCCATCGACAACGAGACCGGCGTGATCGGGGTGGCCCCCGGAGCGAAGGTGTATGGGGTCAAGGTCTGCAACAACGGAGGACGCTGCTCCACGGACGCGCTGGTGGCCGGGATCGACTGGGTGACCGGCCAGAAGCAGACGGGGGCAATCGACTTCGCCTCCGCCAACTACTCCATCAGCAGCAACGACGACAACAGCCCGTGCGGCCCGGGCTCCGATGCCGTCCACCAGGCGATGTGCGGGGCGGTGAACGTCGGGATCGTGTTCAACATCGCCGCCGGCAACGAGGGGCGACTGAAGGAGGCCTACCCGGAGGTGACCGCCGTGTCGGCGCTGGCCGACTTCGACGGCATCGGCGGCGGGACGGGCTCGCCCACCTGCCGGAGCGACGAGGACGACACCTTGGCCAACTTCAGCAACTTCGGTCCGGACGTCGACATCGCCGCCCCCGGGGTGTGCATCCTCTCCACATGGAAGGGCGGCGGATACAACACCATCAGCGGCACCTCGATGGCCACCCCGCACATGACCGGGGCGGTGGCCCTCTACCTGCACGCCAACGGGTTGCCGACGGCCAAGGACGCCGCCGGGGTGCAGGCCATCGAGGACGCCATCTACGCAGCCGCCCATCCGCAGGGCGCGGCGTGCGGCTACACCAATGAGCACGCCGGGGACGGCTCCGACGAGCCTCTGCTCTTCGTGAACCACCCGAACTTCCAGGGTGACGGCACCTGCCAGACCACCGGGTAGCCGAGCAGGCCAGTCGATCGAGGGGCGGGTCTCGGACCCGCCCCTCTCGTTAGGATGCCCCCGGCCGCGCCCATCTACAACCACGCTCAGTGGCGAGGCGCGCGCCGATAGATGCCTTTAAGTACCACTCCACGCTGACCCGCGCAGCCTCGAGTACCGCGGACAGTGAAAAGTCCTTGACATCGTGGGCCCGCCGGACGCAGAGTGTCACCGGAGAGTCAGTCGCCGTCGGCATCTTGGGGAGGTGTGCGTAGTGGGTAGGATGGGCCGCCGCCGATCGCTAGTACTTGTCGTGGTGGTGGGTTTGCTGGCCGCCCTGACCGGCCCGGCCGGGGCCTCACCGCTTCCTGACCCGGTCGACCTCTCCACGCGGGCCGGTATCGGACGATACCTGTGGTCGATCGGCATCGACCCGGCCACGGCCACCATTCAGACCGGTCTCCGCAACTACGCGGGTCCTCACTGCCCCGGCGCCGGCTGGAACTGCGCGGCGTCCATCGGTCCGGTGGTCCAGATTGCCCTGGACGGGGGCCAGAACCAGTTTGTGTGCACCCCAGCCTCGAGAAGGGTCTCGCCCACTGAGGATCCTCACACGTGTGTGATCGTTCAGACCGGACCGGGAAACAACGTGTCACGCTGCGTGGAGCGGACCAGCGCCAACCCGGCCGAGCAGCTGTGCGATATCACCCAGACGAGCACCAGTGGCAATAACCGCGCGACGGTCATCCAGGTGGTGAAGCAGCATGCAGGCAATGCGGACGTCACCCAAGAGGCCGGCCAGACGGCCCGAATCTCTCAGACCTCAGAGGGTGGAAACAACGTTGCCAGCATCGTCCAGCGAGCTGAACAGTCCGTAGAGAGCCAGAACGGTGACATCACGCAGGCTCAGGAAGCCGACCAGGACGCCACCGCGGACCAAGCATCGGGGACCGGGGACAACTTCTCGGACGTGGTCCAGACCCAGGACCAGGACGCGTTTGCAGAGGGTAGTGCCGGTATCACTCAATCGCAGAACGACAGCGCACTGGATGGTCCCAACCAGGATGCCTCGGTTGTGCAGGCTTCCTCACTGGACCCCGGAGTCGGTGGAGACCAGGCCTCTTTCGTCCGCCAGCTTATCAACCAGGACGCCGACGCAGACACCGATACCGGCCCGGTCACCCAGACCCAGGGGTCATTCGACGGAGGCCAGTCCATCCTCGAAGACCAGAGCAGCAGCGGTGTCTCGACGCACACCAACGATCAAGACAAGACTCAGGTCTGGGACGCCGAGACCGGTGGCATCCTGACCCGCTTGCGCTTCGACCCTACCCGATGCTGTGCGGGCACCACCCAAGTGGGAAACGATGACAACACGTGCGATATTGATCAGACGGTGGTGCAGGAGGGAGGCAATGCGGAAAACAGCTTCGCAGACGTCGAGGCCTTCGAGACCACCAGTGGCAACTGCACTGCCGACCAGTCGGTCACCCAGGACGGGGTGACCACCACAAACTCGGCTGAGGGCGACGAGATCTTCATCGTCATCGTCTGTGGCGGGGGCGAGTGCACCACCGAGCCTGTCATCATCGAGTGAGGGGTGGGAAGGCTATCGGGGGCAGGCTTAGGCCTTGACGCCCAGCCTGGCCCGTTCCCTCTCGATCTCTGTCAGCGTGCCCTCCGCTCCCATCCGGGCGAACATTTCTGCCGCCCGGTCCAGCTCTGCTCGGGCGCTTCGGTCGTCACCGAACTGAGTGAGCGCGCGCGCATAGGCGATGCGCGCCTCGCCCAGGTCGATCTCCAGACGTTGCTCCTCGAGGATCGGTAGGGCGGCCAGGAACCGCTCCCGGGCGGCCGGCTCATCCCCTGCCGCGGTGGCCACGAACCCGTCGGCCAACAGGGCGGCCGCTCGCGCATAGAGGTCCTCCTCGGGAAGGCTGGCCCAGGCCCCGGCGGCGGCCGCTCTCGCCTCCTCCGGGCGCCCTTGCCGGCTGAGGGCCTCAGCCAGGTAGCGGTTGATCTCCACCACCAGCCATCCTCCGAACTGCAAGGCCATTTGCAGGGCCTCGCCGAGCCGTTGGATGGCCAGGTCAAAGTCCTCCCTGGCCAGGGCCATCTTGGCCAGGGTGCGCAAGTTCTGGAGCTCCAGGTAACGATCGGCGGTGCGCTGCAGCCACTCGAGAGAACGGAGCGCGAGCCCCTCGGCCTCGGCGGTGTCACCCCGATAGAACTTGACCTGGGCCAGCGAGTGGGTGGCCCGGGCCTGGTCGCGCAGCCTCCCCTCCTGCTCGCCCAGCGCCGCCGAACGGGCGAAGTGCTGCTCCGCCTCGGCCAGCTCCCCGGTATTCAACAGGTGGTTCCCGAGGCGCAGGTGGCCCTCGGCCTCTAGAGCGGGGTCACCCAGTTCCTCGGCCCCGGCGATGGCCTCCCGAAGACCCTGCAGGGCCTCCCCGACCGCCCCTTGGAAGTCGGCCCGGAGGCTGGCCAACTCGAAGGCGGCCCGGACTACGAGGCGGCGCTCCCCGATCTGCCAGGCGATCTCTTGGGCCTCCTCCAGCCGGCGGAGGGCCTCCGCCACCCGTCCCTGGGCTTGATCGATGTCGGCGAGCTTCAGGAGGGCCTCGGAGCGCAGGTCGGTTCGCCCAAGGACTACTGACCGGTCCGCCAGCTCGGCCAGTTGCGCGGCGGCGCGCCCTTGCTCCCCTAGAGAAGCCAGCGCTCCGGAGTGACGCAGCCGCAGGGCGCTGGTGGTCTCCGGCAGCCGAGAGCCGGCCAGGTCGATGGCCCGGGAGTAGAAGCGCTCGGCCTCCCGAGTCCCCTCTCGTCCCTCCGCCTTCTCGCCCGCCCGGGTGAGAGCCTCGACAGCCGGCAGCAAAGGCGGCGTGATTGAAGCCCGGGCGACCTCCAACGCCAGGAGGCAGGCCTGCTCCAAGTGATAGGCGATGATCTCGGGCTGCCGGTCGTCGGCCCCCGGCAGCTTGGCGACCCAGTCCCCGGAACGGGCATGCAGCTGGGCCCGCTCTGCCTTGGTCAGCCGATCGTAGGCCACTTCCCTTACCAGGGCGTGCTTGAAGCTGAACTGCCGTTCCCCGGCCACGGCGGAGCTCTCCTGCTCGTAGAGGATGCCCTGTTCGGCCAGCCGTTCCAGCAGATGCGGAACCTTGCCGTTGGCGTCGTCCAGATAGGCCACCGCTCCAGGCCAGAAGGTATCCCCGATCACGGAAGCCCTCAGGGCGAGCCGGTGCAGCTCGGGAGGCAGTCGGTCAAGGCGAGACGAGATCAGGGTGCGCAGGCTGTCCGGCACCGCCATGGCGTAGGCTTCGCCTCGCCAGCTCCCATCCTCTCCGAGCAGGCCGGCCTCGGTGAGCATGCGGACCGTCTCCTCAACGTAGAGCGGGTTGCCCTGCGTGGTGCGCAGCAGCATCGCCACCAGGTCGCGGGGGAGCCCGGCCAGCCCCAGCAGCTCCTCCAGCAGGGCCTCGGTCTCCCGGTCGCTGAGGGCCTCCACCTCGATGACCCGACGCCGGGGCCCCGAGGTGAGGAGGGAGGGCGCCGACTGCTCGAGCTCGGGCCGCCCGGTGACCAGCAACAGGATGGGGGCCTCCTGGTCCTCCTCGAGCAGGTACTCGACCAGCTCCAGCAGGGTGGGCTCGGCCCAATGGAGGTCCTCCAGGATCACCAGCAAGGGCCAGCGTCGCGAGAGCAGCTGGAAGGTGCGGCGTATTCCCCAGTGCAGCTCCCCCTGGCTGATCTCCCCTTCGCCCGGCACACCGAGCAGGTTGGCCAAGGCAGCCTGCGCGGAGCGCCCCTCGTCCCCCACGGCCGGGTGCAGAAGCTCCACGAAGACCTCCAGGCGGGCCGGCAAGGACTCTGGAGGATCGTCCTCGTAGAGTCCCACCGCCTGGCGGATGATCTCGATCATCGGCCAGTAGGTGATGCCTTCCCCGTACGACAGACATCGGCCTCGCAGGACCGGGGCGGCGCCTTCCACGCGCCTGCCGAGCTCGGCAACCAACCGGCTCTTGCCGATCCCGGGCGGGCCGACCAGCGTGGCCAGCAAGGGTCGACGCTCGGCGCGGGCCCGCTCCCAAAGCTCCCATAGCCGGTCGAACTCCAGGGTTCGGCCGACCAGCGGGATCTCCAGCCCGGGGCGCACCCGCCCGACTCCCGTGGCAGCGCGGGCTCGCCAGGCAGAGAGGGGCTCCTGCTTGCCCTTGGCGGCGACGGCAGGGACCGGCTCGAAATCGATGGTTCCCATGGCGCCCCGATGGGTGGCTTCCCCGACCAGGATCTCACCCGGTCCGGCGGCCGCCTGCAGCCGGGCGGCGGTGTTGATGGTGTCCCCGATCACGGTGTCCTGGCCGTGCGGCCCGACCGGGGCGAAGATGGCCTCTCCGGTGTTCACTCCGATGCGGAGCGGCAGCCCGGCGAACTTCTCCCGATGATGGGCTACGTAGTCCTGCATGTCCAGGGCGGCCCGCACCGCTCGCTCAGGATCGTCCTCATGGGCGATGGGGGCCCCGAACACCGCCAGCAGCCCGTCCCCCATGATCTTGTCGATGTTCCCTCCGTACCTCAGCACGATCTCCGAGAGCCGGCCCATCGCCTCGTGAACGAGGGCCCGGGCCTCCTCCGGATCGGAGCGCTCCGAGAAGGCGGTGAACCCGGAGAGGTCGGCGAACACTGCGGTGACGATGCGCCGCTCTCCGCCGCTCGGAGACGCCTCGCCGGCGACCGGAGAAGCGGCGATCAGCCGGACGCCGCAGCCGAGGCAGAACCGGGCCCGGCCAGGATTGCGCTCGCCGCAGGCCGGACACTGCAGGAACCGCACCACGCCAGCAACATAGTCGCTGCGCGTGACGCTCAGTGGCGACGGGCCGGGCCTGTGCCCCTACGCGTGAGGATCCCCCGCCGCCCAGGGGCTGCTCAGGAAGCGGTGATCGTCTCCAGCCAACCTCTCCAAGCCTGATGGCGATCTCCCAGGAGCTGGCCGCCCAGGGGAGGAGCTGGTTCTCGGCCCGACGCCGGGCTGTCCCGTCGACCTCCGGCCGCGCCAGCGTCGGCATGAAGCCCTGCCCGAAGGCGCTGTAGGTCGACTCCGCGGCGATCGTGCCGAACACAAGCGAGCTCTTGCCCCGAGCCGGAGACGCCGGTGACCACCGTCAGCCGGCGCTTCGGGAGCTCGACGCTGATGTCCTTGAGGTTGTTCTCGCGCGCGCCCTGCACGCGGATCAGCTCGTGGCTGTCGGCAAGGTGCAGCGCAGGCGACTGCGTGTCCCTCCTCGTGGCCATGCTCATCGTGTCTCCATCTATTGGCGGGGCCGCCTTCGCGGTCTCCGGCGGCGTCGCCTGGCTCGATCGGACCAGCTTCGAGCGGTGGGGTGCCTCGTCCGGACCGACGATCCCGACTTGGGCGGGGCCCAGTCGCGAGCTCAGTCCTCAGCTCACCGCATTCTTCACGAGCGCGCCGATCCTTGCCTCTTCGGCGGCGGTCAACTCCTTCAGCGCGAAGGAGGTCGGCCACATGGCCCCTTCGTCGAGGTTCGCCTCGTCGCTGAAGCCGAACGTCGCGTACCTCGCGTTGAACTTCTGCGCGCTTTGGAAGAAGCAGACGACCTTGCCGTCCTTGGCATACGCGGGCATCCCGTACCAGGTTTTCGGCGAGAGGGCTGGCGCGCTGGCTTTGATGATAGCATGGAGCCGCTCGGCCATGGCGCGATCCGGTTCCGGCATCTCGGCGATCTTCGCGACCACGGCGCTTTCCTCGTCCGCTTTACCCGCGCGCGGGCCGCGGCGCGCGGGCGCCTTCAGCTCTTGGGCACGCTCCTTCATCGCGGCTCGTTCCTCGTCCGCAAATGCCTTGAGTGTCTTGCCGCTCTTGGTGGTGCTCTTGGCGGTCTTCTGCGTGGCCTTCTTTGCAGATTTCCTCTCAGCCATTGTTTTCTCCTCCCTGGAACTACATCGAAGATGGCAACCGCGGGTCGTGGCTCGCGAGGAACACGAGGTTCTTGTCTCGATACGAAGGCGACTTCGCGGCGTCCAGGAATGCGGCGAACGCTTTCGCCGTGTAGGTCGAATCCAGCGGCACACCCAGTTCCTTCCCGACCGCTTCGGCCGCCGAGCCGGACTCCGTCGGCGCCGCGTATCCCGCGCCGAGGTAGCCCGCACGGACGGTGATCCTCGACGCATCGAAGTCGTGTGTAGCGTTCCCGGCAAGGCGCGTAATCCGGCGATGCCCTCTCCTCGCGAGGAGCCGGACCCACGCCTGGCTCGAAACCGGAAGGGGATAGACGCGCACCCCCACGACCTCGGGGGCAAGACCGCCCAATTGCAGCCCGAGTGCGAGCCCCGCGGCGGTGCCGCCGCTCCCGAGCGCGGTGAAGACCGCGTCGGGCATCTCGAGCTCCCCAGCGTGAGACTGCTCGGCCAGCTCCAGGCCGACTTCGGCCGAACCGAGGATGCCGGTCATCGATGTGGCGCCCGGCGGGATGGAATACGGCCGCTTCCCCCGTCGAGCCAGCCGCGCACGAACGGCAAGAGCCGCGACCGGCGTGAGGTTCGCCCAACGCACGTAGGTGAGGGT
>JBOGFC010000031.1:0-18115 GCA_050742155.1 Acidimicrobiia bacterium | reverse complement strand
CTGCTGACTCGGGCAGGTCCCGTATGCCCCGTCCGAGATGATGGCTCCGCTGTCCTCGTTCGGCTGGCCCAGGCTGGCCGCCAGGCGTCCCAGGACCTGGTCCCCCGGCTGCCCGAAGTCCAACGGCCCGATGGCGCTCACCTCGAGACGCAGCTCGTCGACCGGGATGGGCTCCCCCTGGGGGGCGATGGCGACGGTCGGAGTCGTCGAGGAGGTGGCGCTTGGCAGGGTGGTGGCCGGGGAGGCGTTAGGCGGGGCGGGGATGGTGGTGGCCGGAGCGGGGGAGGTGGTGACGGGCTGGGGATCGGAGCGGAGGACCGACACGATCCCGACGGTGGTGGCCGCCAGCAGCAGGATGATGGCCAGTCCGGCCAGGAAGGGGGCCGGCGAGGCGGTAAGGTTCCGCCGGCGCCCGGACGGCACCACCTCCTCATCCGACCAACGCCGTTCCTCGGCCAGGAAGGGAGGCGGGGGCCGTTCCGCCTCTCGCTCCCATGCCTCCGCCCAGGCGCCCAGCGGGGGGGCGGGGCCCGCTTCCTCCTGGGCCCCGGCGGCGGTGGCACTTCCCAGCACCGACTCGGCTCGCCGGTGCATGTCCTCTTCGCCCGGCTCGGCCAGCCGCTCTCCGCACTGGGAGCAGAAGCGGGCATCCGGGCCCACCGGGGCCGCACAGGAGGGACAGACCTCGCTCTGCACGCCGGCATGATACGGAAGCCTCCGCGCCACACTGAGATCTGGCCGAGGGACGGCTTTGTCCCTTACAATTGCCGGTCCGGCGATGGGCAACGACATGAACGTGATCCCTCAACTGATCGGCTACCCCCGCATCGGACCCCAGCGAGAGCTGAAGCGGGTCCTGGAGGCGGCCTGGGCCGATCGGCTTCCCACCTTCGACACGCGCGTGGCGGAGCTGCGGGCGTCCCACCTGGCCGAGCAGCAGGCGCTGGTCGGATCGGCGGTAGACGACTTCTTCCTGTACGACGAGGTCCTGGAGACCGCCATGATGTTCGGCCTGGTCCCGGATGCCTTCCGGGACCTCGAGCCCTTCCAGGCGCTCAGCGCCCTGGCCCGCGGCACAGCCGAGCTCGAGGCGTGGGAGATGACCAAGTGGTTCGACACCAACTACCACTACGTGGTTCCCGAGATCGAGCGATCGCCGTCGGCCTTCCGTCCGCTGCCCTGGCGGAACCCGCTCCCCGCGCCAGAGGGGGAGGGGGCGGTGACCTGGTCGGTGCTCGGTCCCTACAGCCTCATGGAGCTGGCCAAGCTGGCAGAGCACCTGGAGGCGCAAGAGCTGGCGGCGGACCTGGGAGCGGCCTTCTGGGGCTGGGTCGCCGAGGCGGCCGGGCGCCACCCGGGATTCCGGCTGCAGATCGACGAGCCCTACCTCGGGCTGGCAGGCGACCTGGACGCAGCCGGCCTGCTGCGGGCCTCCTACCTCGATGCGAGAGAGCTACGGATGGCCTCGCCCCCCTTGGTGACCGCCCAGTTCGCCTCGCCTCCCGAGGACGCACTCCGCTTCCTGGGGAACTGCGGCCTAGCCGTGCAGGTCCCGCTGGCGACGGCTGAACGGCTGTCGGGGACTCCCGCTCTGGAGTCCCAACCCGAGCTGGTCCTCTCGGTCATGGACGGCCGCAGCGTATGGCCGGACGACTTCGATCGGGTGGCGGAGGGGTTTGCTCGCCTGGAGCCGGGCGGGGAGGTGGTCCGCATCGTGCCGTCCACGTCCCTCATGTTCCTGCCCTACACGGTGGAGGGAGAAGACCTGCCGGAGGGGTTCTGGTTTGCCCGGGAGAAGGCCGGCGCCCTCAGGGCATGGGCCGAGGCTCTGCAGCGGGGGGAGCGGCCGGAGACCACCGGCCCGCAGGTGGCGGAGTTTCCCGAGGTGGGCCTGCTCGAGCAGCGCGCCTCCCGCGCCGAGCGATGGGTGGCCCAGAAGGACCTCGACCTGCCCCTGCATCCCACCACGACCACGGGATCGCTGCCCCAGACGCCCCAGGTTCGCAGGGCGCGGGCCCGGTTCCAGCGAGGAGAGATCAGCCCGGAGGAGTACCAACGGGTCATGGACGAGCTCATCAGGGAGGGGATCGGCTGGCAGGAGGCGATCGGCCTCGATGTGCTGGTGCATGGTGAGTTCGAGCGCTCCGACATGGTGGAGTACTTCGCAGAGAAGATGGAGGGGTTCCACACGACCCGCAACGGTTGGGTGCTCTCGTATGGCAGCCGGTGCGTGCGGCCTCCCATCCTGGCGGCCCCGCCCGCCATCTCGGAGCCGATGACGGTTCGGGAGTGGAAGGTGGCCCAGGAGGCCACGCAACGGCCGGTGAAGGGGATGCTCACCGGGCCGGTGACCATCGTCAATTGGAGCTTTCGCCCGCCGGGGGTACCGGATGACCGGCTCTTCTGGGCGGTGGCCCGGCCGATCGCCCAGGAGGTGCAGTACCTGGCGGAGGCGGGCGCCCGGGTGATCCAGATCGACGAGCCGGCGGTGCGCGAGCGCTGGCCGCTCCCCACCGAGGACGCCGCCGAGCGGCGGGAGATCTACGCCCGCGGGGTGCGGGCCGCCCTCAACCACGTCTTCAACGCCCCCCCGGAGATCCAGATGCACACCCACATGTGCTACGGCACAGACGCCACCATCGCCCCGCTGTGGGCGGAGGCCGGGGTGGACGTGGCCTCGATTTACTTTGCACGGTCCAAGGACGACGACCGCATCCGGGCCTTCTACGAGGTGTTCGAGGACGGGCATCTCCAGATCGGGCCGGGGGTCTTCGACGTGCACAGCCCGCATTCGCCGGGGGCAGAGGTGATGTCCGAGCGACTCGAGCACTTCCTGGCGTTCATGGAGGCCGGAGACTTGTGGGTCAATCCCGACTGCGGGCTCAAGACCCGCACGTGGGAGGAGATCAAGGTGCAGGTGGGCGATCTGGTGGCCGCCGCCCGCGCCCGCCGGGCCGCCCACCCTTCCGGCAGCGGCCGCAGCTGATGCTCATCCACAAGGGAGACTGGGTGGAGGTGGTGGAGGTGAACCCCCCGCTCCTGCCCGGCATGAACCACCTGCTGCTGGAGGGGCGGTGGGACAACGTGATGCTCACGGACAACCCCTTCAAGCAGGTGCGGGTTTCCCCCTACGCTTTTGCCGCCCGCATCACCCACGACGTCCCGGCTGTGCATCCCACCGTGGTGGTCTCCACCCGCGACCGCAACATCCTGGCCATCGAGAGCGAGGTGCGGGGGGCACTCGGCAACGGGGTGGAGTCTTTCCTGGTGGTGGTGGGCGACACCCTGCCCGAAGTGGACCACTGGGCCAACCACTACGAGATCGTCGAGCACCTGCGTGACCTGCAGGCGATGATGCCGGCCTTTGAGGTGGGGATGACCACCCGTTTCCGGGAGTGGATGTTCCGTCGCCGCTGCGAGGTGGGGGCCCAGTTCCTGGTCTCCGGACCGATCATGGACCCGACCTGGGTGGGGGAGTGTGCCGGGCGGCTCAACCTGCGGGAGGGAGACCCGCCCGTCTACCTGGGGGTGGTGCCGCCCTTCTCGGTGGAGTGGGTCCGGCGGTTGCAGGGCCTGGGGGCGGTACCCATCTCCGACGAGCTGCGCGCCCGGCTGGCCGGCACCCCGAAGGAGGCCCGCCGCGAATTGGCCTGGCAAACCGCCAAGGAGGTGGCCCGGCGGGCGAAGGAGGCAGGCTTCTCGGGCGTGGTGCTGATGGGTCTCAAGTTCGAGACACTGGTGGGCGAAGGCCACGAAGTCTGGTTCTCGTAATCCGCCCCTCTGCCTTGACAGCGCAAAAGCACGCGTCAGCCTCCAACAGCAGGCTACGGTTGGCATGGCCCCGAATGGACCTGCCTGCTCATCGTCTCGACCCGCGCGTCCGGACTCTGTGGCGCATCTCCGGCTCGCTATCGGCCCTGTTCCTGGTGGGTGGCTGGGTGGCGGTGGCCGGGCTGGCGCGGGGCGAGCTCCCACCCACGGTGCTCACCACTTCGGCGGGGGTGGTCTTGATCTTGGCGATCTTGCTGGTGGCCTGGCTTCCCTCCTTGCGTTACCGTCGGTGGCGATACGAACTCCGGGGCGGCGACGTCTACACCGCCCGGGGAGCCCTGTTCCGCACCCTCACCGTCACCCCCTTCGACCGCATCCAGTATGTCGAGACCCGTCAGGGGCCCCTCGACCGGTGGTTGGGCCTGGCCGGCGTGGTCGTCTACACGGCCGCCGGCCGGGCGAGCCACATTCCCGGTCTGTCCCTCTCCGAGGCGGAACGATTACGTGACGAGCTCTCCCGCGTGGCAGGGACCACCAGCGTCTGAGCGTCGCCGCCTCCATCCGGCGGCGGCGCTTCTATGGTGGCTCAAGTTCGTCTGGCAGGCCGGCCTCGCACTGTTCATCGGGGTGGTGGTGCTCCCCGTCCATCCGGCTCTCGTCCTGGGTGCGGGCGCGATCCTCACCCTGGCGGGCGCCGGACTCCGCTACTTCGGCTTCACCTACCGGTTGGAGGAGGGGGCGCTGATCCTGGAGGGGGGGATCTTTGCGAGATGGGAACGAGTGCTCCCCAAGGCTCGGATCCAGAGCGTCGACGTGGTCCGCAAGCTCCGCCATCTCCTTCTCGGGGTGGCAGAGGTCCGCGTGGAGGCGGCGGGAGGGACCACCACCGAAGCCATCCTGACCGCCGTCTCCGTGGAGGATGCCGAGCGGCTGCGACGGCTGCTGCTGGCCCGTCCGGAGGGAGAGCCGGGCCAAGCGGTCCCCTCGCTGGTGTCGCTGGGTCCAGGGGCGCTGCTGGTGGCCGGCCTGACCGGGGGAAGGGTGGCCGTCCTCGCCGCCATTCTAGGATCGGTGCAAGAGGCACTCCCCGGAGAGCGACTGGCGGCTCTCGTCGAAGGGGTGTTGCTCCAAGCACAGGCGAGAGGGACGGGCGGTGTCCTCCTGGTGCTGGCCCTGCTGGCCGCTCTCCTTCTCCTGGCGGTCCTCGTCTCCCTCGTCACCACCGTCGTGGTGTACTGGGACTTCACCGTCCGTCGGGAAGGGGATCGTCTGGTGATCGAGCGGGGCCTGCTGGGGAGGCGGCGAGCCTTCATTCCCCTCGGGCGGGTCCAGGGGGTGCGGGTGCACGAGAACCTCCTGCGGCGATGGTTGCGGCTGGCCTCGGCCACCCTGGTGGTGGCCGGCTACGCCCACCCCGGCGAAGAGCGGCAGCGGAGCGGCATGCTGCTCCCGGTGGGACCGCGGGCGGAGGCGCTTGGATTGGCCCGCCGGCTGGTTGGTCCCCAGCGCTCGGTCACCCTGGAGCCCCCTTCAGGAGGAGGATTGGCCCGCCGGCTGGTCTACGCCGTGGCGGTGGCGCTGGCAGCGGCGCTGGCCCTGCTCGACTGGATCGGCTACGCCGGGCTCCTCTTTCTTCCGGTGGCGGCTGGCCTCGCCTTCGGATGGTGGCGGGCGCTCGGCCACGCCCACGTGGGGAAGCATGTGGTGGTCCGCTCGGGCCTGGCGGTTCGGGCCACGACGTTCGTCCCGGTGGCCAACATCCAACACCTTCGTCTGACCGCCGGTCCGTTGCAGCGGGCTTTGGGGGTGGCCACCGTGCGTGCGGCGATCCCTCGCGCCGAGGCCCGGGCGGTCGATCTGCCTCGCCGGCGGGCCGAGCGGCGCTTCATGGCACTGGCCCGAGCGCTCTCCTCGAAGGAGGAATGACTCTCCCCGGATGCTGACCGAGGAGGCCTCAGAGCTGGGCCCGGAGGTCGTCGGGTTCGCCCACCGGGGCGCGGCAGGTGAAGTTCCGGCACACGTAGGCGAGAGGCGGGCCGTTCTCCGAGTGGCGCCCCTCGAGAAGCGGGATCTCGGTGGCCGAGGAGCCATCCCCCGGGTCGGTGGCCAGCACGCAGTCGGGCCGGAATCGTTCCCACACCACCCCAGCCAGTGCGCGGGTGTCGGGGTGGCCGGGGGGTCCGACGATGGCCACCTCCTTGGGCCCCGACAGGGCGGTGTGGAGGACGGCCAGGAGATGCCCGGCCGCCGATGGGTACTCATCCAGCAGCCGTCCAGCCTGGCGAAACGCCCCGTCGGCGAGACGGCGAACCTCCACGTCGCCGGTGTAGAGGCTCAGGGTGAGCAGCGCCTCGGCAGCGAGAGAGTTGCCGGAGGGTAGCGGGTTGTCCATCAGGTCCTTGGGCCGGGTGAGGAGCTGCTCGGCATCGTGGCCGGTCGAGTAGAAGCCTCCGTTCACCGGGTCGGCGAACAGCTGCACCATCTCGGTGGCGAGACGCCGCGCCTCCCGGTACCACTCCAGCTCCCCAGTGGCCTGGTAGAGGGCGAACAGGCCTACCGCGTAGGCGGCGTAGTCCTCGCAGAACCCGGCCACCGGGGCGGCCCTACCGTCTCGCCAGGATCGGAGCAGCCGACCCTCCCGCTGGAGCTTGTCCAGGACGAAGCGAGCGTTGCGCCGGGCCGCCTCCAGGTATCGATCCTCACCCAGCACCGCCCCCGCTTCGGCCAGCCCCCGCAGGGCCAGCCCGTTCCAGGCGACGACCACCTTGTCGTCGAGCCCGGGCCGCACCCGCTGCTCCCTGGCCACCCGCAGCCGCTCCTTGGCGCGGGCCAGCGCGTCGCGCACCGCGCCTGGGTCGAGGCCGTGGCGTTGGGCCACGTCCCGCAGCGGGGCCGCCTCGTGGAGGATCGTCTGGCCCTCGAAGTTGCCCCGGGGAGTGACTCCGAAGTAGTCGGCGGCCAGGTGGGCGTCCTCGGCGCCGACCGCCGCTCGGAACTCGTCGTGCCCGAAGACGTAGAACCGCCCTTCGACTCCCTCGGAGTCGGCGTCCTCGCCGGAGAAGAATCCCCCTTCCGGATGGGAGAGGTCCCGGAGTAGGTACTCGAGGGTCTCCACCGCCACCTGCCGGAGGCGCTCCTCACCGGTCTCCTGCCAGGCCCGCAGGTAAAGGCGAGCCAGTTGGGCGTTGTCGTAGAGCATCTTCTCGAAGTGGGGAACCAGCCAGGTGCTGTCCACCGAGTAGCGAGCGAACCCACCGCCCAGGTGGTCGTAGATGCCCCCTCGGGCCATGGCCTCCAGGGTCCTGTAGGCCATGGGAAGAGCTTCCGGCGCCCAGGGCTCGCCGGCGATGCGCAGCAGGAACTCGAGAACCGGGGCCTGCGGGAACTTGGGCGCTCCGCCGAATCCTCCGTGGGCACTGTCGAACTGGGCCTGCAGGCCCTGGTAGGCCGCCTCGAGCACGTCTCGCTCGGGCAGGTCGCCTGCCGGTGCCACCTGCCGGGATATGGCTTCGGTGAGCCGCTCGGCCTGATCGACCACTTGATTACGGCGCCCCGCCCACGCTTCGGCCACCCCCTCGAGCACCTGCCGGAAGGAGGGCAGCCCGTGGCGCCCCTCTTTGGGAAAGTACGTGCCGGCGTAGAACGGGTGGGCATCCGGCGTCAGAAAGACGGTCATCGGCCAGCCTCCGTGCCCGGTGAGGGCCTGGACGGCGTCCATGTAGATGGCGTCGACATCGGGGCGCTCTTCCCGATCCACTTTGATGTTGACGAAGAGTCGGTTCATGAGCCGGGCGGTCTCGGGGTCCTCGAAGGATTCGTGGGCCATCACGTGGCACCAATGGCAGGAGGCATACCCGACGGAGAGAAGGATGGGCTTGTCATCCTCCTTGGCCCGCCGGAGAGCCTCCTCCCCCCACTGGTACCAATCGACCGGGTTCTCGGCATGTTGGAGGAGGTAGGGGCTGGTGGCGGCGGACAAACGGTTGGGCATCGCCCCGCCCACCATAGTGAGGAGCCGGAACATCACCTCAGTGGCAGACGTTTCTGTGGATGGACGTGTGGAAAAGAAGGGGGTTCACACAGTGGCGGCTTTGTGTCATAGTGACCGAGCAGGGCCCCTATGTGAACGCGTTCACGAGGCCCCTGGAGCGGTGGAGGGCGAGGAAAGTCCAATGGCCGATGCGGACAAGGCGCGGGTTCCGCGCCTGCGTGATCGAGACAAGAACAAGCTGACGGATGAGCGCGGTCGGCTCACCACCGACCTGGTCAGCCAGTACCTGACGGCCATCGGCGAGTACGACCTGCTCACCGCCGAGCAGGAGGTTGAGCTGGCCCAACGGATCGAGTCGGGGGAGGCCGCCGCGGTTCGCCTCGAGGCCGCCGACAGCCGGGACAAGCGGGAAGAGCTGGAGTTGCGCCGGAAGGCGCGGCACGGCAAGGAGGCCAAGGACGTTTTCCTCACCGCCAACCTGCGCCTGGTGGTGGCCAACGCTCGCCGCTACGCCAACACCTCCGGCATCGACTTCCTCGACCTCATCCAGGAGGGCAATCTGGGCTTGATCCGGGCAGTGGAGAAGTTCGACTGGCGCAAGGGCTTCAAGTTCTCCACCTATGCCACCTGGTGGATCCGCCAGGCCATCACCCGCGCTATCGCCGACAAGTCGCGCACCGTGCGTATCCCCGTCCACCTGCACGACACGCTGGCGGCGGTGCGGGCGGCTCAGTCGAGCCTCAAGGCCGAGCTGGGCCGGGACCCCCGCCTCGACGAGATCGCCGAGGAGGCCGGGGTGACGGTGGACAAGGTGGAGCTGGCGCTCGGCGTGGCCGACACCGTTTCGCTCGAGCAGCCCATCGGCGAGGATGGCGCCCTGTTGGGGGACTTCATCGAGGACGAGGAGGCGGTCGACCCGGTGCGGGTGACCGAGGACCTGGACGTGTCCGACAGCCTGCGCCGCTCCATCGACCGGCTCCCCGAGCGGGAGGGCCGCATCCTGGCGCTGCGCTACGGGTTCCTCGATGGCGTGCCCCGCACCCTGGAGGAGATCGGGGAGGAGTTCAACCTCACCCGGGAGAGGATCCGGCAGCTCGAGAAGCTGGCTCTGTGCCGCCTCCGCCATCCCTCCTTCGGGATCAGGGAACAGGACCTCATCTAGGCCCTCCGTGCGCCGCTCCACTACTAGCCTCGCGGTCAGCGGAGGTGTCGGTGCAGCTCAGTGAGTTGGTGGGGGGAAGCGCCGAGGTGATCGGTCCGGAGGCCACCCTGCGCGACGCCGCCCGAGCAATGGTGCAGTCGGGGGTGGGAAGCCTGGGGGTGGTCGACAAGCACCAGCTGGTGGGCATCCTCACCGAGCGGGACCTGATGCAGGCGGTGTCGGAAGGGGCCGACCCGGCCGCCGAGCAGGCCGGCTCGTGGATGTCGGAGTCGCCGGACGTCTTCTCACCCGAGGTCGACGTGGAGGAGGCCGCCCAGTGGCTGTTGGAGACGGGCTACCGGCACATGCCGGTCATCGACAAGGACGGTGAGCTGCTCGGCATCGTCTCCATCCGCGACCTCCTCTGGGCGCTGGTGGAGGGCGAGTAGCGGCCCGACCCGGCCCCCTCCCCCCCGTTCTTGCGTGAGTTTCAGACCGCCGGCGGGTCATTACTCACGCAAGTATCGAGTTGGGGGTGCTCAGGTCAGGCGCCCAGCTGCTCGAGGATGCCGCGCAGGGGGATGCGGACCCAGTCGGGGCGGTTGTTGATCTCGTAGCCCAGCTCGTAGACGGCCTTCTCGAGGAGGTAGGCGTCGAGCAGGATCCGGAGCTGCTCCCGATCATCCGGCAGGAACGATCCCTGGGAAGCCTCGTGCAGATAGGTCCGCAGGAAGGCGGCCGCAGTCCAGCGGTACCAGAGCCGGGCCCACGGCTCCACCTGCGCCAGCGCCTCGGGCTCATCCGAGATGGCTCCGACGGTGACCTGGTCGAAGAGGGCCGTGTAGGCGGCGTAATGGAAGGAGCGCACCATCCCGGCCACGTCCCGCAGCGGCGAGCGTTTCAGCTTCCGCTCGCTGAGCGAGCGAGCCGGCTCGCCCTCGAAGTCGATGATCATGAAGTCCCGGCCTGTGAACAGCACCTGTCCCAGGTGGTAGTCGCCGTGCGTGCGGATGCGCTGGGCGGAGATCTTGGTCTGGTGGACCGCCCGGAACCGCTCCAGCACCTCTGCCTCTCGCGCTAGGACCGCCTCGGCCTCCTCCCGCAGGTGCTCGGGGATCCTCGAGAGGCGCCTCTGGAGAAGGAGGAAGTTCTGGGAGGCCAGGGTGCGCATCGACTGGTAGAGCGAGCGCTGGTAGAGGGTGCTCATGGCCTCGGGGCTGAAACTGCGGTCCTCCGGCTCGGAGGCCAGGGCCAGGTGGAGTTGAGCGGTGCGGAGGCCGAGCAGCCCGGCCGACTCCAGGTAGGTGCCGATCAGGTCCTGGACCAGCCGGGGGACGGCGGCCTCGGACAGCTCGAGGAGGTGCCCGCCGGTCATGGGGGGCCTCACCCCGACCTCCTCGGTGAGAACCGACTCGTAATAACGTCCCAGCGCATCCAGGGTGTAGTGCCAGGCATCTCCCTGGCTGACGATGTACTCCTGGGCCAAGGCCAGGGTGGTGGGCTCCTGCCGCCCGACTTCGTACTCGAGCGAGCCGGCCAGGGGAGGGCTGTTGGAGAAGTCGGTGCGCTCGGTGAGGAACCGGCCGATCTCCAGGTCGGGGTTGAGGCCCGGCTCCAGGCGCCGGAACAGCTTGAGGATGATCCGGTCTCCGTAGACGATCGAGGTGTTGGACTGCTCGGTCCCGGAGACGACCGGATGCAGTGACTCACCGTCCGGGCCCAACAGGTGCCGGAGGGCGTCGGACGGTCGGGCGCGCATCTCTCCGGCCTCCCCCTTGACCCGTCGCCGCTTGCGAATCGCCTTCAGGAAGCCCTCGGCGAAGGACCGGTTCCAGACCGCGTCGTAGAGGACCCCGTTCTCCTCGTGCTCGGGGGAGCGAAGGCGGGCCACCACGGCTTCGGGGTGGTCGTAGGCGAGGCGGTGAGCCTCGTCGCCGAAGGCGAAAGTGAGTGGCAGAAGGTAAGTGTCGGGGGCCCTGTCCAGGTACTCCACCTCCAGGAGGACCAGATAGGTGGCGCTTCCGTCCGGGGGGTGGGCGATGACGTCGGCCACCCGCGCCGTGGAGATGGTGTGACCCTTGGCGGCGAACCAGCGCCGCCGGGGGAGGTCGGCCGCCAGCACCGAGGCGAGGCGCGCCCGGCCCGTTCCCTGGAAGAGCTCCTCCACCGAGCCACTCAGCTCGAGGACCGGATGCTCCCGCTCGGTGGGCGGAACCTCGATCCGCTCTCGCTCCCGCTCGAGGAGGAACCAGAAGAAGCCGTGCGGGCCCAGGGTGAGCAGGTAAGGCAGCTCGCCGATGGCCGGGAAGTGGGTATGGCCGAAGACCTCCACCGGCACGATCCCCCGGAAGCGGGCCAGGTCGAGCTCCACGTACTGGACGAAGCGGGACAGGTTGGCGGCCAGTAGGACGGCCTGGTCGCCGTCGGTGCGCAGGAAGGCGAGCACCTTGGGGTTCTCGGGGTTGAGGAACTCCAGCTCTCCCCGCCCGAAGACCTGGAAGCGGCGCCGCTGGGCGATGAGGCGCTTGGTCCACCAGAGCATCGAATGGGGGTTGTTGTGCTGCGCTTCCACGTTCACGGTCTCGTAGTGGTACTCGGGGTCGATGATCACCGGCAGGTAGAGCTGCTGCGGGTTGGCCCGGGAGAAGCCGGCGTTGCGGTCGGAGCTCCACTGCATCGGGGTGCGTACCCCGTTGCGGTCTCCCAGGTAGATGTTGTCGCCCATCCCGATCTCGTCGCCGTAGTAGATGACCGGGGTGCCGGGCAGTGAGAGGAGTAGGGCGTTCATCAGCTCGATGGAGCGGCGGTTGTTGCCCAGCAGGGGAGCCAGGCGGCGTCGGATCCCCAGGTTGACGCGGGCCTGGCCGTCCTGGGCGTAGGAACGGTACATGTAGTCCCGCTCCTCGTCGGTGACCATCTCCAGGGTGAGCTCGTCGTGGTTGCGCAGGAAGAGGGCCCACTGGCAGATCTCCGGGATCTCGGGGGTCTGCTGGAGGATGTCGATGATCGGAAAGCGGTTCTCCATGCGCAGCGCCATGAAGAGGCGAGGCATCACCGGAAAGTGGAAGGCCATGTGGCACTCGTCGCCGTCCCCGAAGTAGGCCTGGGCGTCCTCGGGCCACTGGTTGGCCTCGGCCAAGAGCATGCGGTGGGAGAAGTTGGCGTCCACGTGGCGACGCAGCTCCTTGAGGAGCGCATGGGTCTCCGGGAGGTTCTCGGACATGGTCCCCTCCCGCTCGTAGAGGTAGGGGACGGCGTCGAGGCGCAGGCCATCCACTCCCAGGTCCAGCCAGAAGTCGAGCACCCGGGCCACCGCCTTGCGCACTTCCGGGTTCTCGTAGTTGAGGTCGGGCTGGTGGGAGAAGAAGCGGTGCCAGTAGTGGGCCCCGGCCACCGGGTCCCACGCCCAGTTGGAGTGCTCGGTGTCGGGAAAGATGACCCGGGCGTCGAGGTAGCGGTCGGGGGTGTCGCTCCACACGTAGAAGTCTCGATAGCGGCTATCCGGGGCCGCCCGGCGCGCTCGCTGGAACCAGGGATGCTGATCGGAGGTGTGGTTGATGATCAGCTCGGTGATCACCCGCAGGCCCCGGCGGTGGGCCTCTCGCAAGAAGGCCCGGAAGTCCTGCATGGTGCCGTAGGAAGGATGGACGGCCGTGTAGTCGGAGATGTCGTACCCATCATCTCGCAGCGGCGAGGGGTAGAAGGGGAGCAGCCACAGGGCGGTCACCCCGAGGTCCTGCAGGTAGTCGAGCTTGCCGGTCAGGCCGCGGAAGTCACCGATCCCATCGCCGTTGGAGTCGGCGAAGGCGCGCACATGCAGCTCGTAGATGACCGCGTCCTTGTACCAGAGCGGGTCGTCGGCCATCACTCGACGCCCAGGCGGAAGACGTGGGCCGGGATGCCGGCCGGGTCCAGCTCGACGTAGTTGCGGGGCCCCCGCCAGACGTGGTGGGCCTCCTGCAAGAGGTCCTCGACCTGGTAGGGCCGCTCCGGATCCACGCCGAGCTCACCGAGCGGTAACTCGACAAAGCCTGACTGCACCCGGTGCGGGTCGAGGTTCACCACCACCAACACCAGGTTGTCTTCGGCCTGCTTCGTGTAGCAGATGAGCTGATCGTTGGAGGCGGGATGGAAGCGGAGGCTCCAGTCCCCCTGGAGGGCCGGGTTGTGACGGCGGATGGCGTTCAGCCGGGCGATCAGTGGTGCCAGGCTGTCGGGGCGGTCCAGCTCCCAGTCCTTGATCTCGTATTTCTCCGAGTTGAGGTACTCCTCTGATCCCGGCTCACGGGGAATGGCCTCTTGCAGCTCGAAGGCCGGACCGTAGATCCCGTAGCTGGCGCCCAGGGTGGTGGCCAGCACCAGCCGGGCGATGAAGGCCGGGCCCCCTCCCTCCTGCAGGTAGGCGTGCAGGATGTCGGGGGTGTTGGGCCACAGGTTGGGACGGAAGGACTGCCGTACCGGGTCCCCGCTCAACTCGGTGAAATACTCGGTGAGCTCGGCCTTGGTATTGCGCCAGGTGAAGTAGGTGTAGGACTGGCTGAAGCCCAGCTTGGCCAGGTGATACATGACCTTGGGGCGAGTGAACGCCTCCGAGAGGAGGATCAGGTCGGGATGCCGCCCCTTCAGGTCGGCGAGGAGCCACTCCCAGAAGGCGAAGGGCTTGGTGTGCGGGTTGTCGACCCGGAAGATCCTCACCCCCTGGTCGATCCAGAACTGGAACACCCCCCGCAGCTCCCCCCAGAGCTCCGGCCACTCCTCGGTCTCGAAGTCGAACGGGTAGGTGTCCTCATAACGCTTGGGCGGGTTCTCGGCGTACTGGATGGTGCCGTCGGGGCGGTGCCGGAACCATTGGGGATGCTTGCGGGCATAGGGATGGTCGGGTGAGGTCTGGAAGGCGATGTCGAGGGCGATCTCCAGGCCCAGCTCTTGGGCGAGCTCCACCAGCCGGCGGAAATCGCCCAGGGTGCCGAGTTGGGGATGGACGGCGGTATGGCCTCCCTCCTCCGAGCCGATCGCCCAGGGCACCCCGGGGTCGTCGGGCTCGGCGACCAGAGCATTGTTGGCTCCCTTGCGGTTGGTGACCCCGATCGGATGGATGGGGGGGAGGTAGAGGACGTCGAAACCGAGTCCGGCCACGTAGGGCAGTTGCGCCTCCAGGTCACGGAAGGTCCCGTGGGCCCGCTTGGGTCCGTAGGAGCGTGGGAAGAGCTCGTACCAGGCGCCGAAGCGGGCCCGCTCCCGGTCGACCGTCACCGCCAGTCGCCGAAGGTAGGTAGTGGCCAGGGAGCGGTCCGGGTACCGGCCGACCAGCTCGGCCAGCTCGTCGTCGAGGGCCAGCCGGGTTCGCTGCTCAGGCCCCTCCCCATCTTGGAGCTCGGCCGCCCAGGCCAGCAGCCGCCTGGCGTCGGCCCGCGACGCCCGGCGGGCGGCCGCCTCGACGAGCTCGGCTCCCGTCAACACCTCGACCGAGACGTCCTGGCCGGCCTCGACCTTCCGCTCGAAGCCTTCGCGCCAGCTCGTGAAGCGATCCACCCAGGCGGTGATGGTGTAGTGATAGGTCCCCACCTCCTCGACCGGGAACTCGCCGCGCCAGCGGTCGTTGTCGAGCGGGCTCATCGGGGCTTCCAGCCAGCGTCGCCGGTCGTGCGGCTTATAGAGCAGGGCGGCGCCGATCCGTTCGTGTCCGCCGGTGAAGATGTCTGCCTCCACCACCACCGTCTCTCCGACGGTGCGCTTGATCGGGAAGCGACCGCAGTCGAGCTCGGGCCAGACCCGCTCGATGACGACCCGGTGGCGGCCTTCCTTGGCGAGCCTGGGCATGGACATCGAGTGTAGGAGCCCGGGGGACGCGCCGGACACCGAGAGTGGCCCGCACGCCGATCAGGAGCGGAGGGGGGTTGACATGCTGTCTGCCTGCTGCAGCTGTGTGGCCCATCTCCGCTGCTGGAGTCTCGTCCGAATCCGGCCCACCGCCAGGCGCCACAGGTAGGGCCCAGTGATTTGCGGGTGCCAGTAGGCGAGCAACTCGGGGGGTGGGAGGAGTCGCTCCCAGAGGCGAGGAATGGCCTCCCCGGCCCGGCGGCGGGCAGTGAGGGGGATCAACAGCTGGCGGCGTTGGAGGCGGAGAAGGCCCAAGTCTCCCTGAAGGCGCACGGAGGGCCGCCACAGCGCGCGCCACAGGAGGGCTCTCCACAGGCCGAGGGCCGGGTGCGGCTGAGAAGGTATTCGCAGGGTTGAGGTGACCGCCCCCAGACTCAGGTAGGCGTGGGCCTCCAGCCCCTCCGTGCGGAGGCACCGGTCGATGAAGTCCCAGTCCAGCTCCTCCCGTTCCAGGATGCGGGCCACGTCGACGTAGCCGAGTAGGTAGCGGAAGCGGTCCTTGTTCAGATGCAGGAGGAACTCGATGAGCGAGGTCTCCGGGTCGAGGGTCTTCACGGTCTTTCCATCAGGAAGGGGGAAGGAGACGGTCCGCTCCCAGAACAGCTCCCGCTGGCGGCTGGGAATCTCGAACTTGAGGATGTCGGCGTGGATATCGATCCAGACACCGTCCTCGGACCGGATATCCACCGACTGGATCATGCCTCGGTCGATCAGGTCCTGCACCCGGTCCCGGAAGGGGTGCTCGGGCTGCAGCTCCCGCACGATGTCCCCGATGCGGTGAACTTGAGCCGGCGAGACAACCAGGTCGAGGTCGAGGCAGGGGCGCTCTCCCAGCCGGTCGTACCAGCGGGCCTCGGCGGTCACTCCCTTGGCCGTGGCCACCTCGATTCCCATCGTGGCCAGCCGGCCGGTGACGGTGGTCAACGCCTCCCAGAGGCGCCGGTGGCGCGCCCGGATGAGCAGGGTCTCCCGGGCCAGTGCCCCCCGCCACGTCCCGTTCGTGGCCGGCTCGCCCCCCTCCACCCGGCTCCAGAGGAGCCCGGTCATCCGGTGCTCGCGGGCCGAGCGCAGAAGCTCCTGGGGCTTCGTGATCAGAGGGAGAGGCCGCCCGGCGGCCAGCTCCAGGAGGGCCGGATGAGGTGCCCCCACTAGTAATCCCCCAGGGTGCCGGCCACCCGGCAGAAGCGCACCGCCCGGCCGAAGGCCCACAGCGAGAGGGGCAGCAGCAGCGCGTTGAAGACCAGCAGGGCCGCCAGCTCGTCCAGCAGGTCCGCTGGGGATGTGGAGGTGAGGAGGGCGCTGCGGATGCCCTGCAGCCCCCAGAAGGTGGGGATAAGCCTGGCCAGCGCCTGGAGTGGCCCGGGCAGCAGGCTGATCGGAAAGAGCGTTCCCGCCAGCAGGTTGGAGGCCTGGATGAGGAGGGCGCTGAAGGGGTCGCCGCGCTTGGTGAGGAGGATGAAAGCCGCCGACAGGATACCGAAGGCGCAGTAGACGCCCAGCGTGAGCCCCAGCAGCGGAAGGGCCAGCAGGATGCGAGTGGCCGGGAAGCCCGCCCCCAACAGGCCGATGCCCACCACCAGGTAGATGGCCACGTCCAGAGTGGTGAGGGCCAGGGGCACCACCAGCGATCCCAGCAGGAGATGGCCCAGCCGGGCGGGAGAGGCGAGGAGGATCTCGAAGGTGCCACTCCGCTGCTCATCGATGATCTTGCGGTTGAATGTGGACAGCCCCAGGAGGCTGAAGGTGGTGACCACCATCCCCACCAGGGCGAAATCGAAGTAGCCGCCCCGGTAGGAGGCCAGCTCGGGGGGGGTGCCCACCAGCCGGGAGACGTAGAAGAAGGTGGTCATAGTGAGCAGAGCCGACACCACCCGCAGGGCCAGCTGGAAGTGGTAGGAGAGCTCGATGACCAAGTCCCGGCGGGTGACCGCCGCCAGGCGTTGGGCCAGCGAGGCGTGGGCTACAGAGTTCATCCTGCCGCCACCTCCCGGGCCAGCAGGGCGGCCAGGGCGGCCGCGCCGGTGCCGTCTCCCTCCTGCAAGTCACGGGTGGGGCCGGCGAAGCGCACGCCTCCTTCGATCAGTACCACCACCCGGTCACACACGGCGGCCACCTCGTCCAGCCGGTGGCTGGAGAGAAGCACCGCCCGACCCCGATCGGCCAGCCGGCGGAGGAGGGCGCCCAGCTCGGCGGCGGCCAGCGGGTCGAGGCTGCGAGAGGGTTCGTCGAGCACAAGCAGGGGTGGGTCGGCCAGCAAGGCCCGTGCGAGACTCAGCCGGACCCGCATCCCCGACGAGTAGCCGAACACCAGCTTGTCCAGGCCGTGCAGTTTCGTCTGGCGCATCAGCGCGTCCGCCCTCTGTCGCGCGGCGGACGGCGGCAGGCCGGCGAACACCCCAAAGAATTCGAGGTTCTGGCGGCCGGTGAGACGTCCATACAAGCCCCGGTCCCCCTCCAACACCAGTCCCAGGTGGCTCCGCACCTCCCAGGGCTGGCGAGTGACCTCGAACCCCTGCACATGGGCTGTCCCGCCATCGGGCACGAGCAAGGTGGCGATCACCCGGATGAGGGTGGTCTTGCCGGCTCCGTTGGGGCCCACCAGACCCACCACCTCACCCCGGTCGACGGCCATCGACACCTCCTTGAGGGCCTGGACCGGCGCGCGCGAGGCCACCCGCACCAGTGGCCGGAGAAGGGGAGGTGGTGGGCGGTACCACTTGGTGATGGCTTCGACTCGTAGCATGCGACCCCGCGTTGGGTTCGTGCCCCCCAGCTCCGCCAGCAGTAGGCTACCTGCGGGCGGGGAAGCTGGGAAGCATGGAGAGGGCCGCGAGCGGCGCTTGCGGCGCCCAGAGCCCGAGGAGTAACCGTGGCCCCAGAACTACTTCGCCTTCGCCGCCAGGGCCTGGAGTGGTTGACGGCGGACGGTGAGATCGTCGCCCTCGACCTGGAGAGTTCCAACTATCTGGCCACCAATCCCTCCGGAGCCCTCCTATGGGGAGCCCTGGTGGGAGGGGCAACCCGAAAGGAGCTGGTGTCCAAGCTGGTGGAGGCCTTCGGCGTCGACCCCGAAGGTGCGAGGGCCGACGTGGACGCCTTCGTCGCCCAACTCTCCGAGCAGGGGCTGCTGGAGGGGGAATGAGGGCCGGGCTCGACCTGCCCACCCTGGCCGCTGCCTGGTGGACCGTCAGGGTACTGCACCGCCTCCGGCGCGACTTACGCCGCCGGCCTCTCACCGAGCTCATCCTCCCCGCCCCGCCCCGCTTGGCTCCGGCCTCGATACGGGGCGTGCTGGGAGTGTTGCGCCGCCGACCCCATACCTGCCTCCAGCG
>JBOGFC010000030.1:0-3797 GCA_050742155.1 Acidimicrobiia bacterium | reverse complement strand
GTACCGGCCTCGCTGCGCCGAGCCCTGGTGGTGCGGGACGGGGGTTGTCGGTTCCCCGGCTGCGACCGGCCCCACTGGTGGTGCGATGCCCACCACGTCATCCACTGGCTCGATGAGGGCCCCACCTGCCTGGTCAACTTGGTGCTGCTCTGTCGCCGCCACCACCGGCTGGTCCATGAGGGAGGCTTCCATCTGGAACGGATGGAGGGGGAGCTTCGTTTCCGTCGCCCCGACTGGAGCCTGATCCCGGACCGATCTCCGCCCGCCCTGGAGTAGGTCCCCCTACCGCTTCAGCTGCGGTGTTTGCCGGTTCAGAGCATCGAGCACGGCCCGCACCACGGCCTCCGCCGGACCGTTTCGGACCAGAGCCGACCCCACGATGACTTGCTCCTGTCCTTCCGACACGGCCACCACTTCGGCAATGGCCACCTCGCGGGTGCCGACGGTCGGCACCGCCACCGCTTCCAGAGCCAGCGCCGGCCCTCCCCCGAGCGCGCCTTCCAGGCTGCGCACGGTGGCCTCCCCGATGAGCCGTAGGCGGGTGGCCACCGAGCTGGGCCCGGTCGCTTCCCCAACATGGGTCTCTCCCCGCCAGGCCAGCGTCACCGCCACGGTGGTACGGGCACCGTCCGGAGTCTCCCGGATCCCCACGATGGCCGGGCGCTCCGCCTCCCCGTGCATCTCGGTGTCCATCTGCACCACGGAGATGACGCGCCGGTCGATGTTGAGCCCGAAGCGGGCCATGGCCAGGGACTGCACGTCTCGTACCACCTGCTTGGCCGGCTTGCCGGTGGCGGCCAGTACGTGGAGCTCGCTGACCCCCTCGGGGTTCCCCACCACCCTTACCGCATCGACGTTGGGGAGCCGACAGAGGGCTTCCTCGACCTCGCGGTAGTTCACCCCTGGCAGATTAGTTCCCCCAAACCCGGCAGGTTTCGCTTGAAACGACCACCCTCGGTGCGGTAGATTTCACTTAGCCGATAGGTGGGGAGGTACCCGGCGGGCTGGCCCGGACCTTCCCCAGGCGGAAGGAGGGGAGTTCTCGGGCGCTGACAAGGATTGAAGGTTTCTTCGGCATATGCCGAAGAAAACGGTAGACGACCGGGCTTCGCTCAGTTGCCTGACTAACTGACCCAGCGGAGCGGAGAACGTCAACGGCTCCGGCCGAGGCGTGATCACAACGACTGGGGTTGATAAGGCAGGTGAGTAGGTTCCGCAGACTTGTACTGGCTGCGAGCAGCCTGGCGGCGTTGATTGTCGCCGGGAGCGCAACCATCAAGGTTGGGTAGCTGAGCTCCCGGCGTCACCGGTAGGAGGGCGGGTTGGACAAGCGCTCGAGAATCAAGGTCCGCCTGGCGGCTGGTTACGCAGGGGCTGGGTCGATCGTCCTTGGCCTCCTCTTCGCGATTGGTAGCTTTCCATCCATATGGCAGTGGGTTGTCTTCGCTGCTGCTTTCGTCTACCTCGAGTGGCGCTCTATAGAGGTCAACGACCGAATGCTCATGAGTCCCACGATGATGGTGGCACTCACGGCGGCAGTGGTGTTCGGTCAAGACAAAGCCGCCCTTGGGATGGCTGCGATGGCCGCGCTCGGCCCGCTGACACCTGCTGATGTCCATGAGCGTCGGTGGTTTCAACCAGCCGTGAACTTTGGTCAGATGATCCTTACTGCCGCGGCTTCAGGCTTGGTACTGGAGAGGTTTCTGCCTCCTTTGACCGTGGCTCCTCGCGACCTTCCTCTGATCGCGACGGGGGCTGCTCTGGCTGCCGGGGTTTATGGATTGGTGAACTACGCGCTTGTGCGACACATCGTCAAGACGGCCTACGGTGACCTCAGGCCCTGGTCAGGTATGAGACAGTTGCTGATTCCATATTTTGCCATGGGCTTCGTGGGGGGGCTTCTGGGAGCCACGTACCACATCGTTGGCCCCCTCACGCTGCCGATGATCTTTGTGGTATTCGCAGTTGGCTACCTGACCTTCTCGTCCTACGGCCAGCTTCGGGAAGCCCACGAGTCGGCCATCCGCGGTTTCATCAAAGCCCTGGAGGCGAAGGACCTCTACACGCGGGGCCACACCGAGCGGGTGGCCTACTTCGCTCAGTTGATCGGGGAGGAGCTGGGCTATCGGGGCACTCGCCTGGAGCGACTTCGCATCGCCGCCCTCATCCACGACGTGGGGAAGCTGGCGGTACCTCGGGATCTCATTCGCAAATCCGGACGGCTCAGCGATGCCGAGTACGCCGAGATGCAGCGCCATGCCCACATGGTGGAGGACATCCTCGCCGAGGTGGATTTCCTCCGCCCCATGGTAGAGATCGCCTCCAACCACCACTCCCGCTACGACGGCAGCGGCTACGGAGGCAGAGGCCACGACCATGGCAGTCGCCCTTCGCAAGAGGCCCTCATCCTGGCGGCGGCCGACGCTTTCGATGCCATGACCAGCTCTCGCTCGTACCGAACAGCACTCAGCCAGCGTTACGCCTTCCAGGAGCTGCGTCGTGAATCCGGAGCTCAGTTCGACCCGACGGTCGTGGAGGCCTTGGAACGGGGCATCGCCCGTACGGGCCTCGTGTATGGCTCTCCTGATGTCGAGGATGAGGACGAAGCACGCCGGCGCGCCGAGGGCTGGATGGCTCACTATGCCTAGGCGCGATCGCTGGGTAGCGCCAGGCTCCTTGGTTGTTCCAGCCCTGGCTTTCTTACTCGCCTACCCGGCCCTCCACGTGGAAGTGTGGAAGGTGGTGGCCTGGGCGGTGGTCTTGGCCGCCGGGCAGGTGGTGCGGGCCCCCGGCCCTAGTGGGAACCGCTTCAGCCTGGGGCTGGCGGTCGCCGTGGCCCTTCCCCTCATCATGAGCAGTCCGGGGAACGCCCCTGATGTGGCGGCCATCGTTGCGGCGGCCGGGCTCGGCTTGCTTGCCACCTGGCTGGTCCGGTGGCGGTTGGGTGGGCAAGCGTCGGAGGTTGCCGCATATGTCTTGCGGCGCACCATCGGCTTGGCCGTATTGCTCGGCGCGTTCCTCTTGCTCCGGGCCGGGCTGGCGCCCCTGGGCGAACGACTGGCGGACTTTCCCGACTCATCCGCTCTCCTCGACCTGCTCGCCTTGGCCCTGGCAGGGCTGGTCTGGTATGCCGCCGAGACCGTCATCAAGGCCCTGATGGACCTGGGTATCGAGCCGGGAACCTTCCGTTATCTGCTGCTGCTGGCCCTCGGGGACTGGATGGCCGTTGTCAGCCTCTATGCCACCGGGGCGCTCTTCGGCTTCGCCTGGCCGAAGATCGGCCTTTGGGCAGTGCTGGTGGCCGGCCTGCCCTATGCCTTCAGCCACCTTTCCTTCTTGCGGTTCTTCGATACCCGGACCACCTACGGACAGACCATCCAGGCCCTCTCCCGGATCCCGGAGGTGGCGGGGCTCTCCCCGGAGGGTCACGGCCGCCGGGTGGCCGATTTGTCCCTGGCCATTGCTCGCAAGCTCGGGCTGGGGCCCCGCCAGATAACGGAGCTCGAGTACGCCGCCCTCATGCACGACATCGGCCGGGTGACCCTCAATGAGCCCAGCATCCTCAAGGCGGGATTCACCGACGAGGACATCGCCCGTTGGGGGTCGGAGATCATTTCCGAGGCTCCCTACCTGGAGCACGTGGCCTCCCTGGTTCGGGAGCAGCACCATCCCTACCGACGCCCAGGCGAGGAGCGTGACCTGGAGCTGCCGATCGAGTCCAAGATCATCCGAGCAGCCAGTGCCTTCGACCACGCCACCAAGGACCTGGGCTTCCCCACCCTGGAGGCCGTGGAGGT
>JBOGFC010000029.1:0-4389 GCA_050742155.1 Acidimicrobiia bacterium | reverse complement strand
CCTCGGCGCCCGTCCCCCGCCGGTCATTGAGCCAGTCCTCGAAGTCCTGGCGAGCCACCCGCCACTCGCGGCCGAACTTCACCCCGGGCAGATCCTCCGAGCGCAAGAGGCGGGTGACCACGAAGGTGGAGACCCCCATGTACTCGCAGATGTCGGCCACCGACAGCCAGTCCTTGGGGATCTCCACCCGGATGCGCTGCATCAGCATCAGCGTATGGGAGCGGGCAGTGAGGGGCAAGGGCCTCCTCCTGAGATGAAGCGCGAAACATTTCCCTTCTCGCACCCTTGTCTTGGGAAGGGTGCCTCTGCTACAGCATGGGGTGGGCGAAACGCCCCAACCGTCACCGCCGCCACGGCGGCACTTCCCGTGACGGCGAGGGAAAGGGAGGCAGCCGCTGGACCCATTGCGGCATCCCGACCTGGTCCGGATCGGCCGGCGCATGCGGGAAGACCTCGACGAGACCCTGGAGGCCGAGCAGCTGGCCGCGGCAGCCGCCGCCCGGCGCCGGCTCAACCTGCGAGACCGGTTGCTGGAAGCCGAGGATCGCCAGCGCACTGCGGTGGTCTGGTGCTCCGACGGGCAGGCATATCGGGGAACGGTCGCGGCGGTCGGAGTCGACCACCTGGTCCTCGCCGAGGAAGGCGTGGAGCGGTGGCTGGCCCTGGCCCACATCGTGGCCGTGGAGCTGCGCTGATGGCCGTCGCCGACCTCTCCCGGGCCATTCCCCGGGTGCGCCTCGACCGGCGCACGCTGGTCGGACTGACCGCGGCCGCCAGCGCCGCCCTGCTGGTCCTCCTTCTCACCCGCCCGGGACCGGCCGTTCCCATCCTGGTAGCGGCGGACGACATTCCGGCCGGTGTCCCCCTGGGGGAGACGGGCGTGGAAACTCGCCTGGTTCCCTCCGCCGAAGGATTGGTGGCCGGGGACGCGCTCGGCGACCTGTCCGATTGGACGTTGGCCGTCCCGCTGCGGGCCGGAGAGCCCCTGCTGCCCTCCCTGCTCCGACCTCCGGAGCGGCAGGCCGCGCCGGACGTGATGGCATTGGCGCTCGAGGAGTCCCATGCCGCCTTCGGTCGGGTCGACTCGGGCGACCTGGTGGACCTGTACGTCACCTGGCCGCCAGCGGCCGACCAGCCCTCCCGCACGGAGCTGTTGGCCGCCGCCGTCTACGTGGTGGAGGCCCAGCCGGGGGGGAGCGGCCCGGGAGGCCGGCCGGAGCTCGCGCTGCTGGTGGCGGTCGACGACACGCTGGCCGGCCAGCTGGCCTCCGCCTTGCGAGGCGGGGAGATCGATCTGGTTCGAGTGGGACCGTGACGCTGCGGGTGGCCACGGTGCTTTCGGCCCGAGACTGGGAGGGCGAGCTCGTGGCTCTGGCTCGCCAAACGGCCGCCGTGCGCTTGGTCCTGCGCGCTTATCAGCCGGCCGACATCGACCAGGCAGACGGCCTCGACCTGGTGGTGGCCGGAGCCGAGACATCCTGGGTGACGGCCTCGAGGGTGGCCACCTGGCGGAGAAGAGGCTTGCGGGTGGTGGGCATCTTCCCGAGCGGGGACCGTCCTGCCCGGCACCTGCTCGAGACCGGGGGAGCCGACGAGGTATATCCGGACGACACGCCCACGCCGGTCCTCCTCCAAGCTCTGCGCTTGCTGCGTCCGGTCTCCCCGGCCGGGCGGCCCGAGCCCACCGGTCGAATGGTGGCGGTGACCGGGCCGCGCGGTGCACCCGGGCGCACCGAGGTGGCGGTCGGGCTCGCCTGGACCTGGTCGGCAGCCCGGCGCACGCTCCTCATCGACCTCGATCAGACGGCGCCGGCGGTGGCGGTCCGGCTCGGCCTCCCCCCGCGTCCCGACCTGGCCGACGCAGCCGATGCGGTGCGTACCCGAGGCTTTCTCACCAGGGACAGCGTGCACCACGCCGGCAACCTGGCCGCGCTGGTGGGCTCGCACCGGCCTGGAGAGAGCCTGGTCACAGACTCGCTGGCCGAGGAGGTGGTGGAGGCGGCGCTGGCGTCCTTCGAGCTGCTGGTGGCCGACCTGGGCCCGGTCGACCCCGATCATGGACTCATCAAGCGGGCCGACCACGCCGTGCTGGTAGCCGAGGCCAGCGCGGTGGGCCTCGTACGAGTCGCCCGGACCGTCAGCGAGTGGGCCGGTCCCCCTCCCACGCTGGTTCTCAACCGGGTGGGCGCCGGTCAGCTCCACGACGTGCTGGAGGCGGCCCGGCGCTGGACGGGCCTCGAACCGGCGGCGGTGATCCCCGATCGTCCCAACATCAGGGACGCCTCGCGGCGGGCGGTGGCTCCCGACCGCTTCTTGCGCCGGGCGCTGGGACGACTGCAGGCGCCGGTATGAGCGAGGCCCGCTTCGGGTTCCTGGCTCCCTTTCTCGAGGACCCCCTGGTCGAGGAGATCATCGTCCTGGGAGGACGACGGACGTTCGTCGTCCGAGGAGGGAAGAAGGAGCTCCTCCCCGACGTCGCCGACACCTCCACGGTCCGCCGGATCGCCGACCAGCTCCTGGCCGGGACCGGGCGCCGGGTGGACTTCGCCAACCCGATCGTCTCCGCACAGCTGCCCGACGGCAGCCGGGTGCACATCACCGGCCCGCCGGTCACCCATCCGGAACGAATCAACATCCAGGTGCGCAAGTTCGTGTTGACCGCCGACCTGCTCGCCGAGCTGGTCGAGCTGGGCTCTCTCTCGCCCCTCGGGGCCCGGCTGCTCGGAGCGGCAGTGCGGGCCGACAAGACCATCCTCGTAGCCGGAGCACCCGGTTCCGGCAAGACCACCCTGGTCAATGTTCGTCAACCACACCCGAGTTCTCTAGAGTGTGTTCGCTATGCCAGAGAGAGCAGCCATCTACGTCCGAATCTCCTCGGACCCCACCGGTCTCAAGGCCGGCGTGGACCGCCAAGAGGCCGACTGTCGAGCTCTCGTCCGCAACAAGGGCTGGCAGGTCTCTCAGGTCTACGTGGACAACGACACCTCGGCTTGGTCTGGGGAACATCGCCCCGCATACCGCCAGATGCTGGACGACATCAAGACCGGATTGGTCGACGCGGTCGTCGTCTGGCACCTGGACCGTCTCCATCGCCATCCAAGGGAACTTGAGGAGTTCTTCGAGGTGTGCGACGCCTCAGCCCTCCGCCGCATGGCATCGGTCTCGGGTGACATCGACCTGGGAACCGACGACGGACGGTTCCAGGCCAGGATCCTTGGGGCAGTGGCTCGAAAGGAGTCGGACGACAAGAGCCGGAGGATCCGCCGCGCCGAGGAGGAGAAGGCAGCCCGAGGCCTTCCCACAGGGGGCGGGAAGCGGCCCTTCGGCTACGAGGAGGATCGGATCACCGTCCGGGAAGAGGAGGCCAGTCTGATCCGGGAGGCGGCTAGTCGCCTCCTATCGGGTGAGTCCATGAACTCGGTACTCCTCGATTGGGAGCGGCGCGGCATCAAGACCGCCTGGGGCAACCCGTGGGGACGCTACGGCTTCAAGAGGATGATCACATCGCCACGGATCGCGGGGCTGAGGGAACACCGAGGCGAGGTGGTGGGCCAGGCGATTTGGGAGCCAATCATCGACGAGGCCACCCACCAGCGACTGCTCGCCACCTTGAACGACCCGACCCGGAAGCGAAACAGCCGCGGCCGCTCCTACCTCCTCACCGGTGGCCTGAGCGTGTGCGGGAAGTGCGGATCTCCCCTTTGGGCCCGACCCAGGGCCGGCAAGCGCCGCTACGGCTGTCCCTCCGGTCCGGCGCTTCCCGGATGCGGTGGCGTGAGCTGCCACGCCGATCCGCTCGAAGAACTCGTGAGGGAAGCGGTCTTCGAGGCACTCTCGTCCGCCAAGCTCCTCCAAGCCCTCCGATCTCAAGAGAGTCATGGCGATTTGGGTGAGATGATGGCGAAGATCCATCGCATCGAGGTGAGGCTGGAAGAGCTGGCCCAGGACCACTACGTCGAGGAACTCATCTCGAAGAGCGAGTACCTGGCCGCCAGGCAGGGGCTCGAGCATCGGCTTGAGGAAGCTCGCAGGGAGCTCCGCCGGGCGTCGCGCTCGGATGTGTTGAGCACTCTCCCGAGCGCGGAAGGCCTCATCCGGCAAGCTTGGGAGGACGGTGACCTAGCGTGGAGGCGCAACCTGCTTGCGACCGTTCTGGAGAGGGTGGTCCTAAATCGTGCCGCCGTTCCTGGGTGGAACTTCTTTGATCCA
Organism: Acidimicrobiia bacterium; assembly: GCA_050742155.1. GTDB lineage: Bacteria > Actinomycetota > Acidimicrobiia > Spongiisociales > JALYHC01 > JBOGFC01. Next base: position 180 of record JBOGFC010000029.1, on the reverse strand, counting down.
GAGAGGGTCGACTTGATCTGGCGCTGGTAGCAGGGTCCCCACACACGGCCCGTCTGCACCCGGGAACCGTCGGGTTACGAGCCCTACGGCACCCTCTCGAGTAGCGAATCGTGGCGTCGCTTAGTGATAATCGTCGTCAGCACGGTGGTGAATCGCTGGTAACGAGTGACGGGCGATGTC
>JBOGFC010000028.1:0-2309 GCA_050742155.1 Acidimicrobiia bacterium | reverse complement strand
GAGTAGCGCGAGACTTCCAAGGCGGCGCGGATCCGCTTGAGCTCCTCCTCCAGGTGGCCGGCCTCGTTGTAGACCGGTAGCACCACCGAGACGTCGATCTCGTGCTCACCGCTTCGCATTTCGTCGCTCCCTCCGATGCCTCGGCGGATCCGACCCGAGCTGCTCAGACCGTCGCCCTATAGGCTTCCACGACCTCCACTGGCTTCCCCAGCGACACGATCTCACCGTGGTCCAGCCACATCACCCGGTCGGCGACCCGCACCATGGTGTCCAGGTCGTGGGAGACCAAGACCACAGACGTCCCCCCCTCGATCATCTGGAGGATGCGGTCGGCCGAGCGCCGCTGGAAGCTGGTATCCCCCACCGACAGCACCTCATCGACCACCAGCACGCTGGGCTCGGCGTCGGTGGCCACCGCGAAGCCCAGCCGGGCCAGCATGCCGGATGAGTAGCTGCGGATGGGCACGTCCAGGAAGTCCTTGAGCTCGGCCCACTCGGCGATCGCCTGGGCCTTGTCCCGCATCATCTGGGGATCTCGACCCAACAAGGTGCCGTAAAGGACGATGTTCTCGTAGGCGGTCATCTCGCTGTTGAACCCCGCCCCCAGCTCGATCATCGGGGCCAGCGACCCGCGCACCACCATGCGGCCCTCGGCCGGGGGGAGCACCCGGGCGATGATCTTCATGAGGGTGGTCTTGCCGGCCCCGTTGGGACCGATCACCCCGAAGACCTCCCCGCGCTCGACGCTGAACGACACATCCCGCAGCGCCCAGAGGCGCTCGTACTCCACCTGCCCCTTGAGGAGCCGGATGGCGAACTCCTTGAAGGTGGTGGCCCGGTTGTGGGCCAGCCGGTAGGCGAGCGAGATGTCGCGGGCCTCGATGACCGCCTCGGTCATAGCAGCACCACCAGCTTCTTCCAGCTGCGCGAGAAGATCCACACCCCCAAGGCCAGGACGACCAGGGCGGTGAGGGCCATGTAGGCGAAGGCCCAGGGGGGAGCGAAGGCCCCCTCGTAGACGAAGCCGCGGAAGACCAGCAGGTAGGAGTAGAGGGGGTTCCACTGCACGATGGGCAGGAACCGCTCCGGGACGATGGTGATCGGGTAGAAGGTGGGGCTCAGGTAGGCGATCAGCTGGGTGAAGACGTTGGTGAGGTCGAGCACGTCGTAGAAGTAGACGGCCGCCGAGGCCACCAACAGGCCCAGGCCGGCCACCAGGGCCAGCAGGGCGATGGTCGGGATGGGCACCAGCACCACCGTCCAGGGGATGCCCACTCCCGTGAACAGCTGGATGAGCAGCAGCGGGATCACGCTCAGCAGGAAGTTGGTCGCCGCCGCCACCGCCGCCGAGAGGGCGAACACCTCCGGGGGCACGAAGACCTTGGTGAGGATCCCCGAGCTGTTGACGATGGAGGAGCCGGCGGCGATCACCCCTTGGGCGAAGTAGGTCATGAGGAGGATTCCCGAGACCAGGTAGACCGCGTAGGGAGCGTTGGGGATCTCGAAGCGGAAGATCTGGCCGAAGATGATCCAGAGGACCAGCGAGGTGAGCAGCGGGTTGAGCACCGTCCACCACACCCCCAGCGTGGAGCGCTTGTAGCGCACGGTGAGGTCCCGCACCACCAGCAGCTTGATCAGCCCCCGGTAGTCCCAGAAGTTGAGGACTTCGGTGATGACCGGCCGCCGCGCCTGGGCGGAGTCGTAGTAGGTGGCCTGCGATCGGAAGGTCATGGGTGGGAAGGGTCGATGGGCAGGGATGATACCGGTCTCCCTTTAGGCTGCCGGGCGTGCCGGACCACCGTCGCCCCTTCTGGCTGGGGCTGCTGAGCCTCTTCCCCCTGCTGGTCTGGTGGCTGGGGTGGTTCCCGGGCTTCCTCTCCCCCGACTCGATCGACCAGCTCCAGCAGGCCGACCGGTTCTCGTTTGGGAACTTCCACCCGGCCATCCACACCATCTCCCTGTGGGCCCTGACCCGGCTCTGGGATACCCCTGGGGTGGTGACGCTGGCCCAGGTGTTGGCCATGGCCCTGGTGCTGGGGATGGTGGCCGGGCGGCTGGCCCGCGTGGGGGTGCCGGCCTGGCTGGCGGTCGGCTCGGTCTGGCTGGTGGCCCTGCTGCCGGCGGTGGGAGCCACCACCGTGGCCGTCTGGAAGGACGTGCCTTTCTCGATCGCCCTGGTGTGGGCCTTCGGCGAGCTGCTTCTCCTGGCCCGGCAGGGAGATGCTTACTGGGACCGCCCGGCCAACCCGCTCCGCCTGGGAGGGGCGGTGGCGGCTGCCTGGCTGCTCCGCCACAACGCCCTCCTCACC
>JBOGFC010000027.1:0-21647 GCA_050742155.1 Acidimicrobiia bacterium | reverse complement strand
GATCGCTTCGGTGTCGATGGGAGTGGCCAGCAACTTGCACCGGAGGATCGAGACGCAATGGGAGGCCTCGGCGATCGCCTCGGAGATGAAGGAGTACGCCAAGCGCCAGGCCGGCTCCGCCTATGAGCTCGACCGCCGCGGCATCTAGGGGGGTTTGGGAGTTGATCCCCTCCCTCTGGGAGGGGGCAGGGGGAGGGTCTGGGGGCATGCTTCGATGCGCCGGTCTGCGCGGTGGTCCTGGCCATCACCGTCCAGACCGTGCAGGCCGAACGACAGGTACTAACTCGCAGCGACCAGGCGGGCACCCGCCACCATGGCTATGAACGACGTGAAGGGTGAAGGCGAGATCCACCCGAGCGCAGTGGGAGCGTATCGCCGCCTTATCGGCCACCGAGTGGGTGGTGGGCCTGGGCCGCGCCCGGGACGGGCGCAACGCGGCCATCGGACCCAGCGGCCAAATTCTTCATTTATCTGGCGCTCGAATAGCAACGGGTTTGACAGCCCGAGCGTCGACTACAGTTTTACCCAGCCCACCTTCGGGGCAGGGTGAAATCCCCGACCGGCGGTAAAGCCCGCTACCCCCTCGCCAGAGGGGTGGATCCGGTGTGATCCCGGAGCCGACGGTGAAAGTCCGGATGGGAGAAGGAGGGCCTGTGCCGCCGCGCGCGGGTGTTTCCTCCACGGCGAGTACGCGGCAGGCGGATGGACCTCTCGGAAGCGATGCGGCAGGCGATCACCTTGGCCCGCCCCACTCGTCCTCATCCCAATCCCAGGGTCGGGGCGGTGGTGCTCGGCCCGGACGGGGAGTTGGTCGGCGCCGGCGTCCATGGCGGGCCGGGCCATCCTCATGCCGAGGTGGTGGCGCTGCAGCAGGCCGGCCGATCGGCCGCCGGGGGGACCATGGTGGTGACACTGGAGCCATGCGCCCATGATGGGCGGACCCCTCCCTGCGTGCAGGCCCTCCTCGGTGCCGGGGTCCGCCGGGTGGTGGTCGGGGCCGAGGACCCGGACCCCCGTGTGTCCGGAAAGGGGATAGCAGCCCTGGCACAACGCGGGGTGGAGCTCGTTACTGGGGTCCTCTCCGAAGAGGCTCAAGACCTCGACCCCGGTTACTTTCACCACCGCCGCACCGGCCGTCCCCGGGTCACGTTGAAGATGGCGCTCACCCTCGACGGTCAAGCCGCCGGCGCCGACGGCAGTTCACAGTGGATCACCAACCAGAAGGCTCGCTTCGATGCCCACCGCCTGCGCGCCGAGTCCGACGCGGTGATGGTCGGTGCGGGGACGGTGCTGGCCGACAACCCTCGCCTCACGGTGAGGCTGGCCGGGCACAGGGGAGCTCAGCCGGTCCCGGTGGTGGTGGCCGGTCGCCGGCCGCTTCCCGGCCACGCCAGAGTTTTCTCCCGACCTTGCCTCGTGCTCGCCCCTCGCCCCGTGCAGCTTCCGGCTGAGGTGATCGTGGCCGGCGAAGGCAACCGGGTCGACCTGGAAGCCGCCCTGGCCGAGCTGGGGCGCCGCGGAATCGTGGACCTCCTGGTGGAAGGGGGGCCGAGGCTGGCCGGGTCGCTGGCCGCGCTTCATCTCCTGGATCGGGGAGTCCTCTACCTGGGAGCCCGCTTGGCCGGAGGCGTCGGGTTGCCGGCCTTCGATGCCATCTTCTCCACGCTCGAGGGTGCCCGACCCGTTCGCATCACCGACGTGCGGCAGGTGGGTTCCGACGTTCGTATCGAGTTCGGGGGGCCGTGATGTTCACCGGCATCGTGGAGGAGATCGGCCGAGTCACGAGCAGGGAGGAGACTCCTGCCGGCGTGCGCCTCGAGGTGGGGGCCGGCGCCGTCCTTGTCGGGCTGCGAAGGGGGGACTCGGTGGCCGTCAACGGAGTGTGCCTCACCGCGGTTGACCGCCGTGGCCACACGCTTGGCCTGGAGGTGGTCCCGGAGACCCTGCGGCGCACCAACCTGGGCAGCCTGATCCCCGACGATCGGGTCAACCTGGAACGGGCGGCCCGCCTCGGGGATCGCCTGGACGGCCACCTGGTGCAGGGCCACGTGGACGGCACCGGTCGGGTGGAGGAGTTCATCTCGGAGGATGGCTCCCGCCGGCTCCGCATCGGCCTCGAGGCGAGGCTGGCCGGGTACCTGGTGGAGAAGGGCTCGGTGGCAGTGGACGGTGTCAGCCTCACGGTGGCCGCCGTCGGCGCAGGCTGGTTCGAGGTGGCGCTGATCCCGCACACCTTGCGCGCCACCACGCTCGGTCTCCGTTCGGTCGGCGATGTCCTCAACCTCGAGGTGGATGTGCTGGCCAAGTACGTCGAGCGCCTCCTGGGGCGCCGATGAGTTTTGCTCCCATCGAGCGGGTCGTCCAGGCTCTCCGCCAGGGGGAGCTCATCGTTCTGGTCGACGACCCGTCTCGCGAGAACGAAGGGGATCTGGTGGTGGCGGCCGAGCATGCCACGCCCGAAGCCGTCAATTTCATGGCCTCGCACGGAAGGGGGCTCGTCTGCGTGCCGATGCTCCCTGAGCGCCTGGTCGAGCTCCGGCTGCCCTTGATGGTGCGCGAAGCCTCGCCGGGGGAGCGGTACCACACCGACTTCACGGTCTCGGTGGACTATCGAGGCACCACCACCGGCATCTCGGCCCACGAGCGGGCGGCCACCATCCGGGCGCTCATCGACCCCACCACCCGCCCGGACGACCTCCGCCGGCCCGGGCACGTCTTCCCCATCCGCTCGGCTCCCGGCGGGGTGCTGGCCCGGGCCGGGCACACCGAGGCATCCCTCGAGCTGGCCCGGGCGGCCGGCCTGTACCCGGCGGCGGTGATCTGCGAGATCATGGGCCGGGACGGAAGCATGGCCCGTCTACCGGAGCTTGGGAGGTTTGCCCACCGGCACGGCCTGCTCCTCGCCACGATCGCCGATGTGGTCCGGCACCGGCTCTGGGAGGAACCGGTCGTCCGGCGGGTAGCCGAAGCCGGCATCCCGACCGAGCTGGGCGACTTCCGCGCCTTGGGATACCAGGGTCTCGAGGATGCCGGGCAGCACCTGGCCCTTGTGAAAGGCCGGGTGAGCGGAAGCTCCCGGGTGCTGGTGCGGGTGCACTCCGAATGCCTGACCGGGGACGTCTTCGGCAGCCTCCGCTGCGACTGCGGAACCCAGCTGGAAGAGGCGCTTCGCCGGATGGCCGGCGTGGAGCGGGGGGTGATCGTTTACACCCGCGGCCACGAAGGTCGGGGCATTGGCCTCCTGCACAAGCTGGCCGCCTATTCCTTGCAGGAGAGCGGCCGGGATACGGTGGAGGCCAACGAGGACCTGGGCCTGCCCCCCGATGCCCGCGACTACCGGATCGCGGCCGCCATCCTTCGTGACCTCGAGGTGCGCAGTGTCCGGCTGCTGACCAACAACCCCGCCAAGCTGGCCGACCTGGAAGCTCATGGGATGCCGGTGGTCGAGCGGGTCGCCCTCGAGATCCCACCGACTTCCCACAACCGGAGCTACCTGGAGACCAAGCTGCGCAAGCTCGGTCACCTGCTCAACCTGGAAGGCACATGAGAAGGAAGGAGGTGGCCGCCACCCTCGATGCCCACGGGCTTCGCATAGGGGTGGCGGTGTCCACCTTCAATGCCCCGATCACGGAGGGGCTGCTGCGGGGCGCCCTCCAGGTGCTGGAAGCGGCCGGGGCGGAGGAGGTCACGGTGGTGCGGGTGCCGGGCTCCTTCGAGCTGCCACTGGCGGCGCAGGCGCTGGTGGAGGCAGGATGTCGGGCGGTGGTGGCGCTGGGGGCGGTGATCGAGGGAGAGACCGATCACTACCAGCTCGTGACCGCTCAGGCGGCCGCCGGACTGCAGGAGGTGATGCTCCGCACGGGGGTGCCGGTGGGCTTCGGCGTGCTGGCCACCCGCAAGGCGTCCCAGGCCAGGGCTCGCAGCGCCGCCGATGACTCCAACCGGGGCGCCGAGGCGGCCCGGGCCGCAGTGCTCACCGCCTCGGTGCTCGCCCAGCTCGGCGAGCCGAGGGGGGAGGGCTACTCCGGAACGAACAGGTAGTTGTTCTCAGTAGGCGTGACCTCGGAGACTTCCCGGAACGCCCCGCCCCAGAAGGCGTAGCTCCGGTAGCCTCGCTCGATCAGCCACTCTCGTACGTGGGCCGGAGAGAGCTCGTACTTGGCGAGGTGGCGGTGCTCGATCTCGCAGAGGATCACCGGTCGGTGGGTGGCGATGGTGCGAGACCCGCCGTGGAGGGTCCACAGCTCCGCTCCCTCTACGTCGCACTTGATGAAGTCGACCCTGGGCAGCCGATGTCGCTCGGCGAAGAGGTCCAGGGTGGTGCCCACCACGTCGAGCGGACTCGTGGAGGTGAACTCCGGATAGAAATCCCCGGTCTTCGGATCCAGGCCTCGCCTCAAGAACGACCTGGTGGAGAAGCTCAGGCCGCCGCGCCTGGGCACCAGCATCACCTCCACCCCCGCAGACTCGGTCAGGGCCAGCTGGTGGAGGCTCACGTTGGCGAGGCCCAACAGCCGCCGGGAACGCTCCAGGAACCGATACGAGCGAGGGCGGGGCTCGAAGGCGTGCACGCGGCCCTCCTCGCCCACCAGGCGGGAGAGCAGGTAGGTATACGTGCCGCCGGCCGCGCCGATGTCCAGGCACACGCCTCCCCGAGGAACGAGCGTGCCGAGCGTGAGCATCTCCTTCTCGAAGTAGGGGAGCAGCTCGAGGAGCCGTTCGGTGGCTTGGTGGCCGTACCACGGCGCGCCGAGTCGGGGTGGGTGGGCGACCATCGGATCGTCACGCTAGCGGGGCCGGGCATTGTCTCGCCACCGGGCGCCTCGTATACTGGCCGAGACAACTGAGCAAGAGGAGGCCGCCGCTTCCCACCCGGCCGTTGCCACACAGATGAGCCGAGGTCTTCCGATCGGCAGCAAGTCCTCTTGCTGCCGATTCGCTATGTGAGGAGGCCGTATCGATAACGATCTGCGCGTGAACGACCGGATCAGGGCCGCCCAGGTCCGGTTGGTCGCTCCCGATGGATCGCAGGTCGGCGTGAAGCGGCTGGAGGAGGCCCTCTGGCTGGCCGACCAGTTGGGACTGGATCTGGTGGAGGTGGCGCCACAGGCCAATCCGCCGGTCGCCCGGTTGATGGACTACGGAAAGTGGAAGTACGAGCAGTCGGTCCGCCAGCGGGAGGCACGCAAGAAGCAGACCCGTACCGTCATCAAGGAGGTCAAGTTCAAGCCCAAGATCGATAAACACGACTTCGGGGTGAAGCGGCGGCGGGTCGAGGCTTTCCTGTCCGAGGGAGACAAGGTGAAGGTGACCTTGATGTTCCGGGGTCGGGAGATCACCCATCCGGAGCGGGGCGAGCGCCTTTTGCGGCGCCTGGTCGCCGAGGTGGACGACCTGGCGGTGCTGGAAACCGAGCCCCGGTTGGAAGGGCGGAACATGACCATGATGCTGGCCCCCAACCGCAGGGGAGGCCGCCGGCAGGAGGAGGACGAGAGCGTGCCGGCCGAGTAGGGCGGCCCCCACGCCGCCGGACCTCCCAGGGGAGAAATGGAGAGAGACGTGGCGAAGGTAAAGACCCACAAGGGAGCCGCCAAGCGCATCAAGGTGACCGGAGCCGGCAAGCTCCGGCGCCGCCAGGGCTACCGAAGCCATTTCTCGGTCAAGAAGTCGAGCAGGCGGATGCGCCGCCTCAAGGGCCGCGTCCCGCTGGCGCGGGCCGACCGTACTCGGGCCCGCCGTCTGCTGGGCGGCTAGCCGAGGAGGAAGCACGTGGCACGAGTGAAGCGATCGGTTCACGGCCGCAAGAAGCGCCGCAAGATCCTGCAACGGGCCAAGGGGTACAAGGGGGCCCGCAGCCGGCGGCTGCGCACCGCCAACGAGCAGGTCATGCATGCCATGGCCGACGCCTATCGGCACCGCCGGTCCCGGAAGGGAGACTTCCGCAGGTTATGGATCATTCGCATCAACGCCGCCGCCCGGCGACACGGGACCACCTACTCACGATTGATGGCCGGGCTCAAGGCGGCCGACCTCGAGGTCGACCGCAAGATGCTGGCCGATCTGGCGGTGCATGATCCCGACGCCTTCCGGCAGCTGGTGGAGGCGGCGGGACGATCCGACAGCTGATCCTTCGCTCGCCTCGCAACCGACGGGTGGCGGAGGCGCTCCGCCTGCACCGCTCGAGAGTGCGGCGTGATACCGGCCGCACCTTGCTGGAGGGGCCGCACCTGCTGGAGGAGGCGGTGCGGGCCGGCGCCGCTGTGGACGCCGTGTTCGCCCTCGTCGGGGACCAGCCGTCGGTGAGGGGCGCCGCCGAGCTAGGCGCCGAGCTCGTTGTGGTCAACGAGGCCGTCTTGGAGCGCCTGGCCCCGACGGAACATCCACGGGGCCCGGTGGCGATCATGAGGATCCCATCCGGGGCGAGGGCGGAACAGGACATGCTCCTGGTCCCGTGGGGAGTGGGGGATCCCGGCAACGTCGGGTCATTGATCCGTAGTGCCGCCGCCTTCGAGATGGGGGTGGTGACCGGCCCGGAGACCGCCGACCCCTGGGCGCCCAAGGTGCTGCGGGCGGCGGCGGGTGGCCACTTTCACGCCACCGTCGAGGCCCGGCCCACCCTCTCGCTCGAAACATTGCGGGGGGCGGGCTACTCGCCGGTGGCCGCCGTGGCCCGGGGAGGCCGCGCTCCCTGGGAGCTGGACATCGAAGGACACCTGGCACTCTTGCTGGGGGACGAGGCTCGGGGCCTCCCGCCGGCCGTGGGGGCGGAGGCCGACGCCCGGGTGACCATTCCCATGCCGGGAGGCACCGAGAGCCTCAACGCGGGTGTGGCGGGAGCGATCCTCGCCTACGAAATGCGCCGTCGGGGCTGGAGCCCTCCCCCGTGAGGGGGAGGGTAGGGAGGGGGTGACTCCTTGAGGATGAGCAGGGAGGAGTAACCTCTGCCTCCCATGGAGGAGCTGGAGCGCCTGCGCCGGGAGGCCCCGGCCCGCATCGAAGCCGCCTCCGGACTCGAGGAGCTGGATCGTTTGGAGAGCGAGCTCGTGGGACGGAGGTCGGTCGTCGCCGAGGTGCGCCGCAGCCTGGGAAGCCTTCCGCCGGAGGAGCGGCGCAGAGTGGGCAGCCTGGTCAACGAAGTGGCGCAGGGGCTCTCCGCCCGCCTCGCCGCCCGGCGGCGGGAGCTGGATGATGAGGCGGAGGCCCTCCTGCTGGCGGAGGAGCGGATCGACGTCACGTTGCCCGGTCGCCGGCCGCCGCGCGGCACCGAGCATCTCATCACCCAGACCCTGGACGAGGTGGTCGACATCTTCGTCTCGCTGGGCTACACGGTGGCCACCGGCCCGGAGGTGGAGACAGATTGGTACAACTTCACCGCCCTCAACATCCCGGAGACCCACCCGGCCCGCCTGGAGACCGACACGCTTTACGTGGAGTACGGCGACCGGGCGGAAGGAGTGCTGCTGCGCACTCATACCTCCCCCATGCAGGCCCGCTACATGCAGGCCCGCCCTCCTCCCGTCTACGTGGTGGTGCCGGGGCGCTGCTTCCGGCGGGACACGCCCGATCCCACTCACTCGCCGGTCTTCCACCAGGTCGAGGGGCTGGCGGTGGATGAGGGCCTGACCATGGCCGACCTCAAGGGAACCTTGGCCTACTTCGCCCGTGAGTTCTTCGGGCCGGACCGTCGCGTGCGCCTCCTCCCGTCCTTCTTTCCCTTCACGGAGCCCTCGGCGGAGATGGCCGTATCGTGTTTCGCCTGCGAAGGGTCCGGCTGTCGCGTCTGTGGACAGACCGGGTGGATCGAGCTCCTCGGCTGCGGAATGGTCCACCCCAACGTCTTCCGGGCAGTGGGCTACGACCCCGGGAAGGTGACGGGCTTCGCCTTCGGGATGGGCCCGGAGCGGTTGGCGATGGTCCGCCACGGGATCAGTCGTATCAGCCACTTCTACGAGAACGACCTGCGGGTGCTGGAGCAGTTCTGATGCGGGTCTCCCTGCGATGGCTCGGCGAGTACCTCGAGCAACCAACCAACGATCCCGAAGAGGTGGCTGCCGCCCTGGGCCGGCTCGGCCACGAGGTCGAGGGCGTGGAGCGTCTCGATGCTCCCTTCCGGGGCGTGCTGGTGGGCCGGGTGGCGGGACGAAGGCCGCACCCCCGTGCCGATCGGCTGCAGTTGGTGCAGGTCGAGTCGGGTGGGCAGACGGTCGAGGTCGTCTGCGGTGCGTGGAACTTCGAGGTGGGGGCATTGGTACCCCTGGCACGGCCGGGGGCGAGGCTCGAGGGGGGACTCCAGGTCGGGGAGCGAGAGATCCGGGGAGTCCGCTCGGTGGGGATGATCTGCTCGGCGGCCGAGCTGGGGCTGGGGGAGGACGCAGCCGGCATTCTGGTGCTCCCGCCCGATCTTCAGGTCGGCACCGACCTGGCCGCCGCCCTGCCCTTCCCCGACTCGGTGCTCGACGTCTCGATCACCGCCAACCGGCCGGACTGCATGTCGATGGTGGGCCTGGCCCGCGAGCTCTCCGCTTACTACCAGGTGGCGCTGCGAGTTCCGGCGCCGCAGGTCGAAGAGCGTGCCCCGGACGTGGAGGTGGAGGTCCGCATCGAGGACCCGGTGGGGTGTCCCCGTTACGTGGCCCGGCCGGTCCGGGATCTGCGCGTAGGCGACTCACCGACCTGGCTGCAGCTTCGCCTGCGAGCGGCCGGGATCCGTCCCATCAACAACGTGGTGGACGCCACCAACTACGTGCTGTTGGAGCTGGGCCAGCCGATCCACGCCTTCGACCTCGACCGCCTGGCGCGGCGCACGATCGTGGTCCGCCGGGCCAACGACGATGAGACGCTACGCACCCTGGACGGGATGGACCGGAGGCTCCATCCGGCGGACTTGGTGATCGCCGACGCCGAGCGTGCCGTGGCGATTGCCGGGGTGATGGGCGGAGAGGAGACCGAGGTGGGGGCGGAGACCAGCCGGGTGCTCATCGAGAGCGCCTACTTCCATCCCCCCACCGTGCTCCTCACCGCCAAGCGACACGGGCTTCGCACCGAGGCCTCGGCCCGTTTCGAGCGAGGGGTGGACCCCAACCTGGCCGGATCGGCCGCCGACCGGGTGGCGGAGCTGCTCACCGAGGTGGCCGGGGGCCAGACCGCCGCAGGCGGGCGGGACGAATACCCCCAGCCGCTCGGCCCGTGGCAGGTGTCGCTGGCTCTCTCCGAGGTGAAGCGCTTGTTGGGAGTGGAGATCTCTCGTAAGGAGGCCGCCGGGCTGCTCGAGCGCCTGGGCTTCCAGGTGGGGGGGAGGGACCCACTCACCGTGACGGTCCCCACTTTCCGCCCGGATGTCACCGGCCCGGCCGACCTGGTGGAGGAGGTGGCGCGCCTCTACGGCTACGCCCGGATCCCCGAGACGCTCCCGGTGGGGAGGGGGGGAGGCCTCCCGTCCGGCCAGCGACGACTTCGGGACCTGCGGCAGGTGCTGGTGGGGGCCGGCTACTTCGAGGCGCAGACTCTCAGCTTCATCGGACCCCACGATCTGGAACGGCTGCGGCTCCCATCCGCGGATCCTCGCCGGGAAGCCATCCGGGTGGCCAACCCCCTCCGGGAGCAGGAAGGGAGCTTGCGCACGACCCTCCTGCCCGGCCTGCTGCAGGCGGTCGGCTACAACCGCGCCCGCCGGGTCGGGGAGGTAGCCCTCTTCGAGATCGGCAAGGTGTTCCTGCGGGGGGAGGGTGAGCTCCCCGACCAGCCGGAGATGCTGGCGTTCGTCTCCAACCGCTCCCCGGCCGACTTCCAGGAGGCGGCCGGGCTCTGGGAGGTGATCGTCCGGGGGATGCGCCTGGCAGAGGCCCGGCTTCGGGCGGGAGCCCCACCCCCCTTCCATCCCGGCCGGTCGGCCCAGGTATGGCTCGGAGGCGAGCCGATCGGCGCCCTCGGGGAGCTGCATCCGTCGGTGCTGCGGGCCTTCGAGCTGTCCGGCAGCCTGGCGGCCGGAGAGATCTCATTGGAGCGGATAATCGAGGAGCCGGGCTGGTGGCAGCTGCGGGAGCCCAGCCCGTTCCCGCCGGTGGTCTTCGACCTCGCCTTCGAGCTGGATGAGGACGCTGCGGCCGGCGACCTGCTGGGCGAGGTGCGCGCCGCGGGAGGTGAGCTCCTCGAATCGGTGGAGGTCTTCGACGTCTTCACGGGGGGGCCGGTTCCAGTGGGGCGCAAGAGCGTGGCCATCCGGCTCACCATGCGAGCCCCCGATCACACCCTCAGCGACGAGGAGCTGGCCCCGCTTCGCAAGGACATCGCCGAGGCGGTGGCGGAGCGCTTCGGCGGCAGGCTGCGGGGTGCCTGATGGCAGACTTGCTTCGCTTGGGCGATCTCTCGCCGGGGGAGCTCCACCAGGTCCTCTCTCGGGCGGAAGCCGTCAAGCGGGACCCGGGGGCGGTGGCGGGGCGCCTGCGAGGGGTGCGGGTGGGGCTCTTCTTCATGAAGCCCTCCACCCGTACCCGGGTCTCGGCGGAGGTGGCCACCGTCGAGCTGGGAGGGCACCCGGTGGTCCTCAGGAACGAGGAAGTGGGCCTGGGGACCCGTGAGGCCCCGGAAGACGTGGCTCGGGTGCTGGACCGCTACCTGGACCTGCTGGCGCTGCGGGTCTTCGCTCAGCGCGATCTGGACGTGCTGGCCGATCATGCCCGGGCGCCGGTGGTCAACCTGCTCTCCGACCTGGAGCACCCCTGCCAGGCACTGGCCGACCTGCAGACCATTGCCGAGGTGCGCCCACTGTCGGGGACGGTGCTCGCCTACCTGGGGGACGGCAACAACGTCTGCCACTCGCTGATGGTGGCGGCGGTGATGGCCGGCCTGGAGATGCGGGTGGCTACTCCTCCCGGACACGAACCGGCCCCCGAGTACCGGAGCTTGGCCGGGGAGGTCGTGGTGACCCACGATCCCGACGAGGCGGTCAAGGGTGCCCACGTCGTCTACACCGACGTCTGGGCTTCGATGGGCCAGGAGAGCGAGGTGGAGGAGCGGCGGCTGGCTTTCCGCCCGTACCAGGTGGACATGGTCAGGTTCGAGCTGGCCGACCCGGCGGCCATCTTCCTCCATTGCCTGCCCGCCCACCGCGGTGAGGAGGTCACCGCCGAGGTCATCGAGCATGAGCGGTCGCGCGTGTTCGAGCAGGCCGAGAACCGCCTCCACACGTTCAAGGCGCTGCTCCTCCACCTCTTGGAGTGATCGCCGAGCTCCTAGCCGGCCCGGTGCTGGAGGTGGCCCCGCGACTCCTCGGGATGCGCCTCCGCAGCGAGATCGGCGGCGAGCCGACCGAGGTGGTGCTCAGCGAGGTGGAGGCCTACGGGGGGATCGACGATCCGGCCAGCCACGCCTACCCGGGTCCCACCCGCCGCAACCAGACCATGTTCGGCCCGCCCGGCGGGCTGTACGTGTACCGCTCGTACGGCGTGCACTGGTGCGCCAACATCGTCACCGGTGACCCGGAGGTGGGGCAGGCGGTCCTGTTGCGAAGCGGGCACCCAGTGGTGGGCGAGGAGGTGATGGCCCGCCGGCGTGCCCGTCCGGACCGGCTCGCCACCGGCCCCGGCAACCTCACCAAGGCGCTGGGGATCGACGGGGCGTTGGACGGGACCAGTGTGCTGAACGGTCCGGTCCGGCTCCTGGACGGGGGACCGATACCGGGAAGGATCGCGACCACCCCTCGGATCGGCATCACCCGCGCCGTGGAGCTGCCCTGGCGGTTCGTGCTCCTAGGCAAACCCAAAGTTTGAAACTACGGGTTCACCCAAATGGTGACGGTTCCCTCGGCCGGGGCGTCGCCCGCCGGCTCCTGCTTCCACACCAGCCCGGAGCGCCGGCCGGCGTCCTCGGCGATGCTCTCGGCCTCGGCGATCACCTCCACCTCCACGCCCAGGGCGCGCAACTCGGCCTGAGCCTGCTCGAGGGGGAGACCCAACACGGCGGGAATCACCGACCCCGGCTCGGGCCCGGCCACCACTAGGTGGACGATGGTTCCCGTCTGGGCCGGGAATGAAGCCGACGGCTCCTGCCCGAACACCGTCCCCGCCACCAGCGGGCCGCCGTCCGACCACTCCACCTTGGTCTGGAACCCGGCCGCAGTGAGCCGCTCGACCGCACCGGGCAGGTCGAGCCCGATCACATCGGGCACGGTCCCAGATCCGACTTCCACGAGCCCTTGCGGATTGTGGATCGGACAGACCACGGTAGGCACCTGGTCGGCCGGCAAGTGGAGGCGCTGAACGTGAGGGCGGGGGCAGAACGGGCCGGCCAAAAAGCCGGTGGAGAGATCCACTTCCACCGCCACCTGGCCATCCACCGATGCCTCGGCCAGCTGCCCGTAGGGCACCCCGGCCAGGGCGCCCGAGGCGAAGGCCGCCCAGATCTGGGCAGGCCAGGTTCCACCGGTCACGCTGAAAGGGGTGGTGGGGGCCACCATCGCCAGCTGAGCCTCGGGGAACCCGACCCACACCGCCGCCACCAGCTCAGGCGTGTAGCCGACGAACCAGGCGTCCCGGTGCTCCTGGGAGGTCCCGGTCTTGCCGGCGATGGGACGTCCGATGCGGGCCTGGACTGCGGTCCCCCGCCGCACCACCTCGGTGAGCGCCCCGGTCACCGTTTGAGCCACCTGGCGATCGAACGCCTCGGTCACCACCGGAATAGCCTCGTAGAGATTGATACCGTCGGTGGTCTCGATGGCGGTGACCAGGGTGGGGCTCACGTTCACGCCCTCGGCGGCGAAGGTGCCGAAGGCGGAGGCCATCTCCAGCACGGTGGTCTCCTGGGCGCCCAAGGCGATGGCGTGGTACGGGTGCAGCTCGCTCTGGATGCCGGCCGCCTTGGCGAGCTCCATCACCCGCTCGGGCCCGATCCTGTGCACGAGCTGGGCATAGACCACGTTGACCGAGAAGACGGTCGCCTCGAGGAGCGTGAGGTCGGGGAAAGTCATCCCACCGTAGTTCTCCACCTGCCATCGGCCGGAGGGGGTGGGAATGGAGATGGAGCGACCCCCCTTGAAGACCTCGTCCAGCGAGACGCCCGCCTCCAGCGCCGCCGCCAGCGCGAAGGGCTTGAAGGCCGAGCCGGTCTGCCGATGTCCCTGGGTGGCCAGGTTGAACTGGGCCGACGGGTCGGCGGGGTCGTAGAAGTCCCGCCCCCCAACGATGGCTCGCACGTAGCCGGTGCGCGGCTCGAGGGCCACCAGCGCGGCCCGGGGTCCATCGGCCGGCAACACTGAGGCCACCGCCTCCTCGGCGGCTTGCTGCATGGCCGGATCGAGGGTGGTGTGGATGCGGAGGCCTCCCCGGAAGAGGGCGTTGTAGCGATCGGTGGCGGTGGCCCCCAGGGCCGGATCGTCGAGCAGCAGGCGCTTGACCTCCTCCACGAAGTAGGGATGAGCGACCTGCTCGGTGGTCGCAGGAGGCCGGAGGGCCGGTTGCTCCTGGTCCGCCACCCGAGCCGCCTCGGCGTCTATCCAGCCCAGCTCCAGCATCTTGTCGAGCACGGTTCGCCGGCGGGCCAGGGCGGCCTTGCTGTCGTGATAGGGATCGGTGGCCGATGGGGCCTGGACCAGCCCGGCCAGGAGGGCAGATTCGCTCAGGCTGAGGTCGGCCACCTCCTTCCCGAAGTAGCGGGCGGCCGCGGCGCCGACCCCGTAGGCGCCGTTCCCGAGGTAGACGGTGTTGAGATAGCGCTGCAGGATCTCCTCCTTGCTGAGGCTCTCCTCCAGCCGCACCGCCAGGGCGGCCTCGGTGAGCTTGCGGTCTATCGAGACCTCCGGAGTGAGCAAGACGTTCTTGAGGTACTGCTGGGTGATGGTCGATCCGCCCTGCACCACGTCCTCGGCCTCCAGATTGGCCACCAGCGCCCGGGCCAGCGCGCGCAGGTCGACCCCGGGATGGGCCCAATAGCGCTCGTCCTCGACGGCCACCACCGCATCGATCAGGTGACGGGGAAGCTCGTCGTAGGCGACGAGCACACGGTCCTCCTCGGCGTGCCACTCGGCCAGCACGCTCCCATCGCTCGCATAGACGATGGTGGTCAACCCGAGGTCGCCCAGGCCGGGATCCTCCAGCGGCTCGACGGTGCAGGCCGCCACGATCAGCATCCAAGCCGCCCAGCGTCTCACCGGCCTGACGGTACCGGGAGGGGCCCTGGGAACTGAGGATTTCGCCACTAACCTCGCCTGATCCATGAGGCCGGTCGCAGAGCAGATGGAGGTCCTCCGCAGAGGCGTGGACGCGCTTCTCCCCGAGGGCGAGCTGGAGCGGCGCCTGGCGGAGGGTCGGCCGCTCCGGGTCAAGCTGGGGGTGGATCCCACCGCCCCTCAGGTGCACATCGGGTGGGCGGTGGTGCTTCGCAAGCTACGCCAGTTCCAGGAGCTGGGCCACACCGCGGTGCTGATCGTGGGGGACTTCACCGCCCGGGTGGGGGATCCCAGCGAACAGTCAGAGACCCGCAGCCGGCTCTCCGCTCAGACGGTGCGGGGCTTCGCCGAGAGCTGCCTGGAAGGACTGCGCCGGGTGCTGCTCCCCGAACCCCTCGAGATCCGCTACAACGCCGACTGGCTGGCCTCGATGTCGATGGAGGAGGTCCTCGAGCTGGCCTCGACCTTCACGGTGGCTCGTTTGCTGGATCGGGAGGATTTCGCCAACCGCTACCGGGCCGGCCGGCCCATCTCCCTGCTGGAGTTCATGTACCCCCTCCTGCAAGGAATGGACTCGGTGGCGGTCCGGGCCGACGTGGAGCTCGGAGGAGCCGACCAGCTCTGGAACCTGCTGGCGGCTCGGGACATCCAGGAACGCCAGGGCCAGCGGTCCCAAGTGGTGATGACCGTTCCCCTCTTGGTGGGCACCGACGGGATGCGCAAGATGTCGCAGTCGCTCGGCAACTACGTAGCCATCGACGACTCACCCGAGGAGATGTTCGGCAAGGTGATGAGCATCCCCGATCAGGCCATGCCCCAGTACTTCCTCTTGGCCACCGACCTCCCCGGCCCGGAGCTCGAGGAGATCACCACCGGTCTCGAGACGGGCCGGTTGCATCCCGCCGAGACCAAGCGACGTCTCGGTCGCGAGATCGTCCGGCTCCACCACGACGAGGAGGCCGCCCGGCAGGCCGAGGCCCACTTCGACCGCCTGTTCGTGAGCCGGGAGGCGCCCGAGCGAGTGGCCGAATTCCCCCTGCCGGCGGGAGATCCCCTCTGGCTCCCTGCCCTGCTCCGAGATGCGGGACTTGTTTCCTCCACCTCCGAGGCCCGCCGCCTCATCGACCAGGGCGCCGTCGAGCTGGACGGGGAGGTTCTGACCGGCCAAGAGGTGGCCCGGGATCGGTTGGGGGAAGCGGTCGTGCAGGTGGGCAAGCGCCGCTTCGTGAAGTTCGTCAAAGGGGCGGAATAGGCGACCGATGATCCTGGTTGACCTGCTTGGAGTGGTGACGGGACCTGCTAGAGTTCCGGTTCACCGTGGCCGGTCAAGCGGCCAAGGTTTTCCCACTTTCGTGGCATGGGTCGCAACCCGTGCTACGCTTGACAGTTGCCCCTCGCACGCGCCTGGGGCGAACTCGGGCTCCTTGACAACTAAACAGTGTGTCAAAAGCCAGCAGGTACACACACCTGCAAGGGTGTGGTGCCCCTATTTTGCATCAGACGGACAACCACTGATGCCAGTGCGCATGCCAGGTTTGGCCCGGTATGCGCGCCCTTCGACAGGACTGCGGTTCCTCCGGGAACCACATCTGTACGTCGGAGAGTTTGATCCTGGCTCAGGACGAACGCTGGCGGCGTGCCTAATGCATGCAAGTCGAGCGAGGCACCTCGGGTGAGCAATCACCTGAGGCGTCCTAGCGGCGAACGGGTGAGTAACACGTGAGCAACCTGCCCCGAAGACCGGGATAGCCCGGGGAAACCCGGATTAATACCGGATGTCCTCCACAGACCGCATGGTCCATGGAGGAAAGGCTCCGGCGCTTCGGGATGGGCTCGCGGCCTATCAGCTTGTTGGTGGGGTAACGGCCCACCAAGGCCGAGACGGGTAGCTGGTCTGAGAGGACGACCAGCCACACTGGGACTGAGACACGGCCCAGACTCCTACGGGAGGCAGCAGCAGGGAATCTTGCGCAATGGGCGAAAGCCTGACGCAGCGACGCCGCGTGGGGGATGAAGGCTCTCGGGTTGTAAACCCCTTTCAGGAGGGACGAAGCGAAAGTGACGGTACCTCCAGAAGAAGCCCCGGCCAACTACGTGCCAGCAGCCGCGGTAATACGTAGGGGGCGAGCGTTGTCCGGATTTATTGGGCGTAAAGGGCTCGTAGGCGGCTTAGCAAGTCGGCCGTGAAAACCCAGGGCTCAACCCTGGGATGCCGGTCGATACTGCTGTGGCTAGGGTCCGGTAGAGGAGCGTGGAATTCCCGGTGTAGCGGTGAAATGCGCAGATATCGGGAGGAACACCAGTAGCGAAGGCGGCGCTCTGGGCCGGCACCGACGCTGAGGAGCGAAAGCTAGGGGAGCAAACAGGATTAGATACCCTGGTAGTCCTAGCCGTAAACGTTGGGCACTAGGTGTGGCGGATGCATTCACGTCTGCTGCGCCGTAGCTAACGCATTAAGTGCCCCGCCTGGGGAGTACGGCCGCAAGGCTAAAACTCAAAGGAATTGACGGGGGCCCGCACAAGCGGCGGAGCATGCGGCTCAATTCGATGCGACCCGAAGAACCTTACCTGGGTTTGACATCACGGGAAAAGCCATAGAGATATGGTGTCCTTACGGGCCCGTGACAGGTGGTGCATGGCTGTCGTCAGCTCGTGTCGTGAGATGTTGGGTTAAGTCCCGCAACGAGCGCAACCCCTGTCCCATGTTGCCAGCGGATAATGCCGGGGACTCATGGGAGACTGCCGGGGACAACTCGGAGGAAGGTGGGGATGACGTCAAGTCATCATGCCCCTTATGTCCAGGGCTGCACGCATGCTACAATGGCCGATACAACGGGCGGCGATCCTGCGAAGGTGAGCGAATCCCTTAAAGTCGGCCTCAGTGCGGATTGGAGTCTGCAACTCGACTCCATGAAGCCGGAGTCGCTAGTAATCGCGGATCAGCAAAGCCGCGGTGAATACGTTCTCGGGCCTTGTACACACCGCCCGTCACATCACGAAAGTCGGCAACACCCGAAGTCAGTGGCCCAACCCTTTTGGGAGGGAGCTGCCGAAGGTGGGGTCGGTAATTGGGATGAAGTCGTAACAAGGTAGCCGTACGGGAACGTGCGGCTGGATCACCTCCTTTCTAAGGAGTCTCTGAGGCTTCGGCCTCTAGCTCTTAGGTGAATGTGCTGGCTACTCGACCGTCGGAGTGCGCTCCGATGGGTTGAGCATTGCTCTCTTAAGGAGCACGCGCCGACGGTCGGACACGCTGTTTAGTCGTGAAGGAGTCCGACCGGCCGAGAGGCCGGTCCTTTCCTTCTCGAGCACCTTGAGAACTGCATAGCGAGCACAATCGTTTTGGAATCTTTACCAAGCTACTAAGGGTCTTCGGTGGATGCCTTGGTGCTAGGAGCCGATGAAGGACGTGGCAGGCTGCGATAAGCCTCGGGGAGCTGTCAAGCAAGCGTCGATCCGAGGATCTCCGAATGGGGAAACCCGGCTGGGGTCATGCCCAGTCACTCCGGTCTGAATCCATAGGGCCGGAAGAGGGATACCGGGGGAACTGAAACATCTCAGTACCCCGAGGAACGGAAAGCAACGGCGACTCCCTGAGTAGCGGCGAGCGAAACGGGACCAGCCCAAACCGGCATGGTGCCATAGCCCGACGGCGTTGCCATGCCGAGGTTGAGGGACTCACCGGACGGCGCGTCGGAGCCGTCGAGGAGTTACCAAATCAGGTGTTAGCCGAACCTGGCTGGAAAGCCGGGCCACAGAAGGTAACAGCCCTGTACGCGAAGGCACTCTGATCTCCTGGTGATGTTCCCAAGTAGCACGGGGGATATCCCGTGCGAATCTGCGAGGACCACCTCGTAAGGCTAAGTACTTCCTAGCGACCGATAGCGAACAAGTACCGTGAGGGAAAGGTGAAAAGCACCCCGGTGAGGGGAGTGAAAGAGAACCTGAAACCGTAGACCTACAAGCAGTCGGAGGGCCCTTTCGGGGGCCTGACGGTGTGCCTTTTGAAGAATGAGCCGGCGAGTCAGCGGTACGTGGCAAGGTTAAGGCGTGAGCCGTAGCCGCAGCGAAAGCAAGTCTGAAGAGGGCGTCTAGTCGCGTGCCCTGGACCCGAAGCCGAGTGATCTATCCATGGGCAGGGTGAAGCGAGGGTAAGACCTCGTGGAGGCCCGAACCCACCAAGGTTGAAAACTTGGGGGATGACCTGTGGATAGGGGTGAAAGGCCAAGCAAACTCGGTGATAGCTGGTTCTCCCCGAAATAGCTTTCGGGCTAGCGTTTTGTGTTTCGCCGTGGAGGTAGAGCCACTGATTGGGCTAGGGGGCCGACAAGCTTACCGATCCCAGTCAAACTCCGAATGTCACGGCGTCAAGCAGGGCAGTCAGACCGCGGGGGATAAGCTTCGTGGTCGAAAGGGAAACAGCCCAGATCGCCAGCTAAGGCCCCTAAATCTGGACTAAGTGGGAAACGATGTGGAGTCGCTCAGACAGCCAGGAGGTTGGCTTAGAAGCAGCCATCCCTTGAAAGAGTGCGTAACAGCTCACTGGTCGAGTGATTCTGCGCGGAAAATGTAACGGGGCTCAAGTCCAGTGCCGAAGCTGCGGGATTCCGCCATCCAGCCCGGTTCGTCCTTCGGGGCGGGCCCAGGCGGCGGGATCGGTAGGGGAGCGTCGTGCGGCCCACGAAGCGGCGGCGGAAGCCAGCCGTGGAGGCCGCGCGAGTGCGAATGCCGGCATGAGTAGCGAAAGAGGAGCGAGAATCTCCTCCGCCGAATGTCCAAGGTTTCCTGGGGAAGGCTCGTCCGCCCAGGGTTAGTCGGGACCTAAGGCGAGGCCGAGAGGCGTAGTCGATGGACGACAGGTTGATATTCCTGTACCACCACGTGCGCGCCCCGGCCGAACCTGGTGTGCTAAGGAAAGCTCCTTCGGGGGCCTACCGACCCCGCCAGTAGTAGGCCAGCGATGGGGTGACGCGGAAGGGTAAGCGGACCCGGGCGTCGGTCGTCCCGGGGTAAGTGCGTAGGGCGAGGTCCAGGTAAATCCGGACCTCATCAAGCCTGAGGCACGATGCCGAGCCGTTTTAGGCGAAGCCGCCCAACTCCCATGCCGTCGAGAAAAACCCCTAGCGAGTTCACGTGGTGCCCGTACCCCAAACCAACACAGGTGGACAGGTAGAGCATACCAAGGCGAGCGAGAGAACCCTGGTTAAGGAACTCGGCAAATTTGCCCCGTAACTTCGGGAGAAGGGGCGCCCCGGTAGGGTGTAGCACTTCGCGTGTGAAGCCCGAGGGGGCCGCAGTTAATAGGCCCAGGCGACTGTTTACTAAAAACACAGGAGCGTGCTAAGTCGCAAGACGACGTATACGCTCTGACGCCTGCCCGGTGCTGGAAGGTCAAGCGGAAGGGTTAGCCACTTCGGTGGCGAAGCTCTGAAGTAAAGCCCCAGTAAACGGCGGCGGTAAGAGAGTTGCCGCCCTAGTCGGGCGACCGACTAGGAAAAACCCTGCTATATGCTGGGAACTCCGAGTATTCGGCGGTACTGGTTCTGTCACAGTCATCCCATAGGATGACCGACAGGAGCAGTGACAATCCGACCGGTGCGGACAATCAGCAGGAAAGACCCGAGTCTTCAACCTGGCTGAATGCAATCCCCGATCACGTGGGTTACTACGTGGCGGGGTTGCGTCGAGAGCGAAGGAAGCTTCAATATTCCTAATCGCTCGTGGTCAGATCTGTGCTTGAAGAAGCGGGAATCCTCAGAGGCCATACGCAGGGCTCCCTCTTAACCAAGAGGGATGAAGAGATGGTCCACGCCTCGTGGCGACACGGGGGCCAACGTGAACTATAACCGTCCTAAGGTAGGAAAACCCCCGCCAGGACGGGGGTTGCTGCCCCTCCCATCGGCGACGATGGTGAGTGCAGTTGGCTATATGCTGGGAAACCCGGAGCATCCATTCGGTACTCACGTTCATTTATGTCACACCCATTCGTTAGGGTTTGGGCATGAGCATGAATGGGAGTCACAATCCGATGGTGGGTGGCTCGCCAAGAGCCACGCCGGAAAATCAGCAGGAAAGACTCAAGACAATAGGATGGGTCGTGGGTTTCGTGGATGGAGAGGGTTGCTTCAGCTGCCCGATCTATCCATGCGGCAAGATGACTCTGAGATGGCAGGTTCGACCAGAATTTGCCGTCGTACAGGGAGAGTCGAGCCGTGACGTACTGGAAGAGATGGTTGAGTTCTTCGGGTGCGGAAAGGTTTATCGCAATCGGCGGCATGACAATCACCGGGAGGATATCCTCCGGTATTGCGTGCAACGGTTTGATGACCTACGCACAACGATTGTTCCATTCTTTCGGGACAACCCACTGCAGACCTCGAAGAGACAGAACTTCGAGAAATTCGCGAGCATCATCGAACTGATGGAATCCCGCAGGCACTTGACGGTGCCCGGAATCATTGAGATCGCAGAGATCGCTCAGACGATGAACCATCGCAAACCATCTGAAGTGTTGAGAATCCTCAGAGACCATACGCCAACCCTCTTCTGAGCTAGATCGAAGAGGAAGAGATGGTCCGGACCCTGTGGCGACGCAGGGAGATCGGCAGACATGACCGATCCGCCAGCCGAAAGTCGTGCCTTCGGCTTGGTCCAAGAAGTAACAGATCCAGCGAAATTCCTTGTCGGATAAGTTCCGACCTGCACGAATGGCGTAACGATCTGGGCACTGTCTCAACCAGGGACTCGGCGAAATTGCAGTGTGAGTAAAGATGCTCACTACCTGCGACAGGACGGAAAGACCCCGGGACCTTTACTGCAGCTTGACATTGGAGTCTGGTGTGTCATGTGTAGGATAGGTGGGAGGCTGTGAAGCGCCGGCGCTAGCCGGTGTGGAGCCAACGTTGAAATACCACCCTTGGCATAGCGGGCTTCTAACCTCGATCCGTTATCCGGATCAGGAACAGTGTCTGGCGGGCAGTTTCACTGGGGCGGTGGCCTCCTAAAGAGTAACGGAGGCGCCCAAAGGTTCCCTCAGCCTGGTCGGCAATCAGGCGTTGAGTGTAAGGACACAAGGGAGCTTGACTGCGAGACTTACAAGTCGAGCAGGTGCGAAAGCAGGGCCTAGTGATCCCACGGTGGCATGTGGAAGCGCCGTGGCTCATCGGCTAAAAGGTACCCCGGGGATAACAGGCTAATAGCGCCCAAGAGTCCATATCGACGGCGCTGTTTGGCACCTCGATGTCGGCTCGTCGCATCCTGGGGCTGTACAAGGTCCCAAGGGTTGGGCTGTTCGCCCATTAAAGCGGCACGCGAGCTGGGTTCAGACCGTCGTGAGACAGGTCGGTCTCTATCCGCTGTGGGCGTAGGGGATTTGAGGGGGCCTGTCCTTAGTACGAGAGGACCGGGATGGACGAACCTCTTGTGTTCCAGCTGTCATGCCAATGGCACGGCTGGGTAGCGAAGTTCGGTGGTGATAAACGCTGAA
>JBOGFC010000026.1:0-2974 GCA_050742155.1 Acidimicrobiia bacterium | reverse complement strand
GCCGGGTCTACCTGCGCAACTCGCTGGGGACCGGGGTGGCCGACCAGGCCTACTACTTCGGCAACCCCGGGGACAAGCCCTTCGCCGGCGACTTCGACGGGGACGGGGTGGACACCGTCGGCCTGCACCGGGAGTCGACCGGCTTCGTCTACCTGCGCAACTCCCATACCCAGGGGGTGGCCGACCTGGCCTTCTACTACGGCGATCCCGGTGACCGGCTGGTGGCCGGGGACTGGGACGGGGACGGGCGGGACTCGCTGGTGGTCTACCGGCCCTCCCAAGGCGACTGGTACTTCAAGCTCAGCAACGCGCAAGGGGTGGGCGACAACGCCATCCGCTACTACGAGGGCAACCCCGACAAAGTGCTCCCGGTGGCCGGCAACTTCGGGACGAGGCGGTAGAGGTAGTCACTTTTGGTTCATAAGATGGACTACATGTTGGTGGGGATCAGAGAGCTCAAAGCCAAATTGTCCGAGTACATCGAACGGGTTGAGAACGGGGAGATCATCGTCGTCACCCGTCGAGGCCGAGGCGTGGCCGAGATCGTTCCGATGCCCGGTAGAGGCAACATAGAGCGGGGGCTCAAGGAGGGCTGGTTGACACGGAAAGAAGACCGCCCTCCCAGCCCCGTGGTGCCCTACAAGCCGAAGCCCGGCAGCCCTTCCTCGATGGAGATCCTCCGCGAGGACCGGGACTATCGGTGACCCTCTACGTCGACAGCAGCGCTTTGGTCAAGCGCTATGTCGACGAAGCGAGGAGCGACGACGCTCGCCGATGGCTCTTTGCCGATCCGCAATGGGTGACCGCCAACCACACCTACCCCGAGGTCTACCGGGTGATCAGCTTCCAAGCGCCCGAGGGTTCCCTGACCGAGGCGCTGGACGCCTTCGAGGACGACTGGAACCGCACCCTTGTGGTCGGCCTCGACGATGATCTCTGCCGGAGGGCGGCAATGCTGGCGGTGACGACCGGGACGAGGACGCTCGACGCCCTCCATCTAGCGGCCGCCGAAGCGGCCGGAGGGCGATCGGTCCCGTTTCTGACCTTCGATGTGCGCCAGGCCACGGCGGCCCGCTCACTGGGCTTCACCGTGCTTGGGGTGTGACGTCTTGCTCACGGTGCAGGAGGCCGCCCGCAGGACAGGCCGGAACCGGAGACGATCAGGCGCTGGATCCGTTCTGGTCGATTGCGCTCCAAGAAGGTCGGGACCCAGCATCTCATCGATGAGGTCGATCTCGAGGATGCCATAGACGACAACCGATCTCTTCCTTTGCCTGACGGGTGGGATAAGACCTGGACGGGGGAACCCATGCCCGACTGGGTGGCGCTCGTTCGTGAGCTTCGCGATTCTCGCTGAGGTGCGGTGCTGGTCCTAGACGCCAACGTCGTCCTGGGGGCTGCGGCCATGAAGGACGGTTTCAGTCTGTTCGGAGAAGAGGAGCTTGTCGCCTCCCCACTGCTGTGGCCCGAGGCGCGCTCGGCCTTGCACGTCTCGCTGTGGAGAGGCCTCATCTCGAGGGAGGTGAGCGACCGCTCCCGGTCGATCCTCGAGTCCGGGCGGGTGTGGGAGCGAGGCCATCGTCGCCTCGGCAGGGAAGCCTGGCGGATCGCTGATGAACTTGGATGGGCCAAGACCTACGCCGCGGAGTACCTGGCTTTGGCCTGCCTGGTCGATGGCAGGCTGGTCACGTTCGATCGTCGTCTCCAGCGTGCCGCCGAACGTCTTGGCCTGGCCACGGGCATTCCACTCCAGTGAGCCGACCCCGGGTGTGACGTCGTCGCTCCAACGGGCGAGAATCGAGCCGGATGGACGTCTCGGTGATCACCACCCTCTACAACGAGGGGGATTCGGTCGAGGCATTGATCGGATCCCTGCTCGCCCAGACCCTGCCCCCAGCCGAGATCGTGGTGGCCGACGGCGGCTCCACCGACGGCACGCGGGGCATCCTCGCGGAGTTGGCCAGACGGCATCCGACCCTCCGGGTGGTCGATTGTCCGGGGGGCCGGTCGGCCGGTCGCAACGCGGCCATCAGCACCGCCTCCCATGAGCTGATCGCCTGCATCGACGGGGGATGCGTGGCGGAGCCGGACTGGCTCGAGAAACTCAGCGCTCCCTTCGCCGAGGGAGCCGACTGGGTGGCCGGCTTCTACCGGCCGGAGGGCCGCAGCTTGCTCTCCACCTGCCTCGGGCTGGTGATGGTCTACGTGCGGGAGGAGGTCGACGAAGGCTTCCTCCCCTCCGGGCGATCGATGGCCTTCCGGCGCAAGCTCTGGGAGGAGGTAGGCGGCTTCCCGGAGGAGCTCGACTTCGCCGAGGACACCCTCTTCGGGGAGCGGCTCCGGGCGGCCGGCCACCTCGCCCACTTCACCCCGGAGGCGGTGGTGCGCTGGAGGCCCCCGCCCGGCTTTGGGGCCCTGGCCCGGACGCTCTACCGCTGGGGACACGGGGACGGGGTGGCCGGTCTGCGGGGATTCGCCTACAAACGGCTGGCCCTGCTCTTCGGGGCGACCGGGCTGGGGGTGGTGGTCGCCCTGGCCCGGGGGCGCTGGGCGCTGCCGGTGGTCCTGGCCCCCTTGGCCGCCTGGCTGGCACGGGGCACCCGCCCCAAGTACGCCTGGGCGCGGGGTCCTCTCAAGTTCCTCTACTTGCCGGTTGCCCAGCTGGTGCACGGCCTGGCCGGCACGGCCGGCTGGGTGGCCGGGACCGTGGAACGGAGGCGGCGGTGAGCCGGCACCTGGTCTTCGTCTCCACCGAGCTGGCTCCAGAGGTGCCCGGCGGAGCGGGATGGGTGATCGCCGAGCTGGCCCGGCGCCTGGCCGAGGAAGGCGATCGGGTGACCATGCTGGTGGTGGCGAAGGCCGAGATCCCCAACCGGCCGGGCATCGAGGTGCGCGTGGTCTCGCCGAGCGATCGGGACCTGGAGGCCCCCACGCCTTTCCTGGCCCGCTCCCGGGCCGCCGCCCGGGCGGTGGC
>JBOGFC010000025.1:0-3674 GCA_050742155.1 Acidimicrobiia bacterium | reverse complement strand
TCCCCCAAAGGGGGAGGGAGGGATGATCACCACTCACGTCCTCGACATCTCCCGGGGCCGGGCGGCCGCAGGCATCTCGGTGAGACTGGAGGTACGGGCCGGCCAGGGCTGGCGCGAGCTGGGGTCGGGCGCCACCGACGAGGACGGTCGATCGCGAGACCTCGCCTCGCAACCGATCGAGCGAGGAACCTACCGCCTCACCTTCGACACCTCCGGCTACTACCAGGACAAGGGGAGCTTGTACCCGGAGGTGGCCATCATCTTTCGGGTCGATGACCCGGCCCAGCACTACCACCTCCCCCTCCTCCTGAGCCCCTTCGGCTATACCACCTACCGGGGGAGCTGATGGGCGTCGCCGAGCTTGGTCCGACCGGCTACGGCAAGTCGGCGGTACGCCTCATGAAGGTCATCCGGGCCGACCCCCACACGGTGAAGGACATCTCGGTCGACATCCGCCTCGAGGGCGACTTCACCGACGTCCACCTGAGTGGGGACAACCGGCTGGTGCTCCCCACCGACACCATGAAGAACACCGTCTACTGCCTGGCTCGGGACGTTCCCTTCGAGGAGATCGAAGAGCTCGGGTTGGCCCTGGCCCGCCACTTCTCGGAAGAGAACCGACACGTCTCGAAGGTGGCCGTCCACCTCGTCGAGCACCTGTGGGACCACATCTCGGCCGGAGAGGAACCGCACCGCCACGCTTTCCTGCGGCGCGATGGGGGACGCCGCAAGGCGCTGGTCACCACCACTCCCAAGGGCACTTCGGTCGAGGCCGGGCTCGAAGGCCTCGCCCTGCTCAAGACCACGGGTTCGGCGTTCTCCGGGTTCCGCCGGGACCGCTTCACCACCCTCGAGGAGACCGAGGAGCGCCTGCTGGCCACGGCCATCGACGCCGCCTGGTCATACCTCCGGCCCGACGTGGATCACGGGCCGGTCTGGAACGGCACCCGCCGGGCGCTGCTGGAGGCCTTCGCCACCCACGAGGGGAGCCGTTCGTTGCAGCACACCGCCTACGTCATGGGGGCGGCGGCTCTCGAGGCGTCTCCGGAGATCGCCGAGATCCGGCTGATCCTCCCCAACAAGCACCACGTACCGGTCGACCTTTCCCCCTTCGGACTGGACAACCCCGACGAGGTCTTCACTCCCACGGAGCAGCCATACGGACTGGTCGAGGTGACCGTCAGGCGGAGCGGCGGTTCTCGAGAATCTTGAGGAAGGAGCGGCCCCGTAGCTCCTCGGGCGTAAGGCCGGTTCGCTTCATGACCTCCTCCTCCCCGACGGCCCCAGAGTTGAGGGCCCGCAGGAAGTAGTTGAGCAGACCCTGGCCGGTGGCGGCGTCGTCGAACACCTCCCTCACCAGGGTGGCCCGGGCCGCCTGCTCGACGAAGGTGTGCAGCCGCTCGGCGGCCGCCTCCACCCCTTCCAGGAAGAAGGCGTACACCGCCCCGTAGCGGGTGGGGAGCTGGGCCGGATGGAGATCCCACCCCTGGTAGTAGCCATGCATCAGGGAGTGCCGGATATCGTCGAAGTGGAGCTTCCAGGCCCGATGGACCGCCCGGCGGTTCTCCTCCCGCTGGCGGTCGGTGAGCCTCGGCCCCGAGTGCACGGGCACAGGCAGGATGTTGGTGGCCCCGTCGGAGAGCCGGACGCCCCGGCCGGCCAGCGACACCTGCATCACATGGCGGGCGAAGTCGCAGACGGGATGAGTCATGTGCTGATGAGAGGCGGTGATGCCCAAGGAGGCCGTGTAGTCGTAGGTGCCGAAGTGGGCGCCCACCACCCGGCCCTTGCCCGCCTCCACCAGGGCGGGGGGGGCCGCTTCGCCACTCGGTCCGATCACCGCTTGGGGCGTCTCCACCATGATCTCGACACGAATTGACGCCGGTTCGAGGCCCAGCTCCTTCTCGAGCCGTCCGAGCAGCTCGGCCAGCGTGGCCACCTGCCCGGGAGAGGTCACCTTGGGAAGGGTGACCACGAAGTCGTCCGGCAGGGCGCCGGCCCCCTCCACCAGTGAAGACATGAAGCCCTCCAGCGTGCGCACCGCCCGTCCCTCGACCTCTTCGGTGAGGGGTTTGATGCGGATGCCGACGAAGGGAGGGAGGCTCCCGGACGCCAGCCCTTCGGCCACCTCCCGGCCGGCCGTCTGCGCATGCCCGTCCTCCTCCGCGTCCGGACGGCTGCCGTAGCCGTCCTCGAAGTCGATACGAAAGTCTTCCACCGGCTCACGTTGCAGCTTCTCCAGCACCCGCCGGTAGATCACGGAGGGCATCTGCCCACCCGGGAGACCGATTGCCGCCGCGAAGGTCTCCGGGTCGGGTGCGTACTCCTCCAGAGCCCGCAACGCCAGTGCCCCCAGCTTCCCGGCCGAATCGGCCCTGAAGAGGTGGGCCCCTCCGTAGACGGTGTGGATCGGCTGGCGAGCTGCGGTCTCCATGTCCGCCAATCTATCGGTAGGGTCGCCGCCGATGTCCACCCTGCTGGTCCGTCGAGCCGAGCTGTTGGTGACCATGGACCAGGATCGCCGCGAGATACGCGATGGCGCCCTTTTCGCCCGCGACGGCTGGGTCGAGCAGGTGGGGTCGACCAGTGAGCTGCCCGGGTCGGCCGATCAGGTGGTGGACCTGCGCGGCCATGTGGTGCTGCCCGGGTTCATCAACACGCATCATCACCTCTACCAGACGCTCACCCGGGCGGTGCCGGTCGCCCAGGATGCCGGGCTCTTCGCCTGGCTGAAGGCCCTCTATCCGATCTGGGCGCGACTGACCCCGGACGACGTGCGCCTGTCCACCCAGATCGGACTGGCCGAGCTGGCCCTCTCGGGGTGCACCACCGCCGCCGACCACCTCTACCTGTTCCCCAACGGATGCCGACTCGATGACGAGATCGGTGCGGCGGACGAGGTGGGCCTGCGGCTCCATGCCTCGCGGGGGTCGATGAGCCTGGGGGAGAGCCGGGGTGGGCTTCCGCCCGACGAGGTGGTGGAGGACGAGGACGAGATCCTCGAAGATACCGATCGGGTCATCGCCACCTACCACGACCCCGCACCCGGATCGATGCTGCGGATCGTGGTGGCCCCCTGCTCGCCCTTCTCGGTCACTTCGGTTCTGATGAAGCAATCCGCCCATCTGGCCCGCTCCCGGGGCGTCACGCTGCACACTCACCTCGCCGAGACCCGCGACGAGGAGGCCTTTTGCCTGGAACGGTTCGGCATGACCCCTCTCGCTTACGCCGAGCGGCTTGGTTGGTTGGGGACCGATGTCTGGTTCGCCCACGCGGTGCACGTCTCCGACCCGGAGATCGGCCGGATGGCCGCAGCCGGTACGGGGGTCGCCCACTGCCCGACCTCCAACATGCGGCTCGGCTCCGGGATCGCCCCGGTGTCCCGCTTCTTGGGAGCCGGTGTGAACGTCGGCTTGGGCGTGGACGGCTCGGCTTCCAACGACGGCTCCCACCTGCTGGCCGAAGCCCGCCAGGCCATGTTGGTGGCCCGCCTGGCCACCTCACTCCCTCTCCCTCCTCTTCCCTTCCCCTCTGGGGGAGGGGTGGGGTTGGGGGAGGGTCGGGGAGCCAAGCCCCCTCCCCCTTTGGCGGAGGGTCGGGAAGCCAAGCCCCCTCCCCCTTTGGGGGAGGGTCGGGAAGCCAAGCCCCCTCCCCCGTTGGGGGAGGGTCGGGGA
>JBOGFC010000024.1:0-1531 GCA_050742155.1 Acidimicrobiia bacterium | reverse complement strand
ATGTGGGGCGCCCCCTGTTCGAGTTCGTCAAGGAGGTGGGCGGTCCGGTGGCCGTCTGCGACTCGGAGAGCTGCCGCTGGCAGATCACTCACGGGAGCGGGATCCCAGCGGTCCACCCGGTGGAGCTTCTGGCCGCCGCCTATGGGCTCGAGGTGGAAGGACCACTGGCCGAGGGGCTGGCCCGCTCCTGAAGGCATGGCGCGGTTCGTCCTCGTGGTAGACAGACAGGAGCCCTTAGGGAGGACCGCGAGAGGCGTGGACAAGCGACCCACCGCGTCATCCCCTTCGCTGCGGCCCCTCGGGAAAACCGGCCTCACGGTGACGCCGATCGGCCTCGGCCTGGCGGCCCTGGGCCGACCCGCCTACCTCAACCTGGGGCACCCCGACGATCTGGGCCCAGACCGGAGTGCCCCGCACCTCGAGCGCCGCACGCACGAGGTGCTCGATGCTGCCTATGCGGCGGGGGTCCGGTACGTCGACGCAGCCCGTTCCTACGGCCGGGCCGAAGCCTTCCTGGCCTCCTGGTTCGACCGGCGCCACCTGTCTGCTCAAGCCGTCACGGTCGGCTCGAAGTGGGGCTACAGGTACGTGGGCGATTGGCAGGTCCAGGCTCCGATGCACGAGATCAAGGACCACTCGCTGGCCGCTCTGCAGCGGCAGGTGGCAAAGAGCCGGGAGCTCCTGGCCGGTCGCCTCCACCTCTACCAGATCCACTCCGCCACACCGGAGAGCGGAGTGCTCGAAGATCGGGCGGTCCTCTCCGAGCTGGAGCGGCTTCGGGAGGAGGGTTTGGTCATCGGCCTTACGGTCAGCGGGCCGGCCCAGGCGGCCACCGTCCGGCGTGCCCTGGCGGTGGACGTCGAGGGCGCCAACCCCTTCCGATGCGTCCAGGCCACCTGGAACATCCTCGAGCCGTCCGTGGGACCCGCCCTCGCCGAAGCCCACGCCGCCGGCTGGGGGGTCATTGTCAAGGAGGCCTTGGCCAACGGGCGACTGACGGCGAGGTCCCCAGGGCCTGCCTTGACCGTGCTCGAGGGACTGGCTCGCCGTCACGGGGTGGGCGTCGACGCCCCAGCCATGGCGGCGGCGATCGCACAGCCCTGGGCAGACGTCGTCCTCTCGGGCGCCGCCACCGTGACCCACCTGCTCAGCAACCTGCGTGCCCTGTCACTCGAGCTGCCCGCCGGTGACCTCGACGATCTGAGTGGGCTGGCCGAGGCTCCCGAGGATTACTGGAAGCTTCGCCGCGCCCTTCCCTGGCAGTAGGAAGGCTCTTGTCGCGCGCTTCCGGGAGGGCATCGACAGCACCTAACCCCTGTCTGTCAGGATGACGTGAGACACCGGCCCTAGCTGTTCGACTGTCAAGGCGAGAGAGGACGACATTCGACGTGACCATGGAGAACACTGCTGCGGCATCGCCGGCACCTACGGCTACAAGCGGGAGAAATACCAGATCTCCATGGATGTGGGGCGCCCCCTGTTCGAGTTCGTCAAGGAGGTGGGCGGTCCGGTGGCCGTCTGCGACTCGGAG
>JBOGFC010000023.1:0-4490 GCA_050742155.1 Acidimicrobiia bacterium | reverse complement strand
GGGGCGCCTCTGCCGACCGGGGAGGGCCTTGGACTCAGGAGAAGTCCTCCGGGAACTGGGCCACGATGGCCCCCGCCAGGGTGTTGGCGGTCATGGGCATGTGGCCGGTCCCCGCCACGTAAAGCTTGTCGAAAGCCGTGCCGTCGGCGGCCACTACTGCGTCGATGGTGGCCAGCACCGTCTCCACGTGCGGGACTAATGCGTCGGACACCGATCCAGGGGGCAGGTTGGGGTTGGCCCCCGTCAGGAAGGCGTCGAAGTCGGCCCGGTACCCGTCCAGATCGGCCACCGCCTGGTCCTGGCCGCCCTGGTCGCCGGCTACGGCGGCGTTGGTGTAATCCACGAAGAAACCGATGTGGACCCGCCACAGCTCCAGGAACGTCTGTCCGGCCTCATCGCCGTAGGCCGATCCGATGGCCTGGGAGAGGTCGATCGAGTTCTGGTCGAGAGTGGCGGCGGCTGCTTCGAAGCCGCCCGTTTGGCCGACCGCCTGGACGACGGCGATGCCGGCTAGGTAGACGTGCTCGTCGAGCAGGTATGTCAGACCGCTTCGGAGTGCAGAGGCACCCGACTCGGCGTTCCCGTCGAAGAGGTCCGGGAACTGGGCGGCAATCGCTCCGGCGAGGGTATTCGCCGTAGGCGGCATGTGCCCGGCCGCCTCCTTGAGGAGGTCGAAGGCCTGCCCGTCAGCGGCCACCACCGAGTCGATGGCGCCCAGCACCGAATCCACATGGGGAATCAGGGCCTCGGCCACCGATCCCGGGGGCAGGTTGGGGTTGGCGCCTGTCAAGAAGGCGTCGAAGTCGGCCCGGTACCCGTCCAGGTCGGCCACCGCTTGGTCCTGGCCGGCCTGGTCGCCGGCTACGGCGGCGTTGGTGTAATCCACGAAGAAGCCGATGTGGACTCGCCATAGCTCCAGGAACGTTTGGGCCGCTTCCTCGCCGTAGGCCGATCCGATGGCCTGGGAGAGGTCCACCGAGTTCTGGTCGAGAGTGGCGGCGGCTGCTTCGAAGCCGCCCGTCTGGCCGACCGCCTGGACGACGGCGATGCCGGCCAGGTAGACGTGCCCGGTCAAGAGGTCGGTCAGCGTGGCTCGCAGCTCGGCGGCACCGGTCTCGGTGCTGGGAGCCTCGGCCTCGGCGGTAGTCGTGGTCTCCGCGGGCGTGGTGGTGGTGTCCTCCACGGTGGTGGGGGTCTCCGGCGGGGCGGTGGTCTCGATGGTCTCGGTGGCCGGCGTACACGCCGCCCCCACCAGAGCCAGTCCCGCCAGGAGACCGATGAGTGTTCGCCTCATTGCTGCTTCCTTTCGGTAGGGCCTTATGCGTTCGGTGCGACCCGAACCTCACCCCGCATGTGCGGGTGCCGGGCGCAGAAGTACGGGTAGGTCCCCGGCTCGTCGAAGGTCACCTCGCCCGAGGTCCCCGCGCCGTCCATGCGGACGTCGAAGGCGCCGCTGGGCGCCTCGGGGGTGCCGGCGGTGGCGGTGTGGAGGATCCGGTCCTGATTGCTCCAACGCACCGCGGTACCGGTTTGCACCTCGATCACCTGTGGACGGAAGCGAAACGTGGCGATGCGCACCTCGTCGATGAGCGTCGCCCGTTCATCCGGACCAGGGGCCCCTCCACAGGCGCTCAGGACGAGCGCCATGGCGAGGATGGCGAACTGCAAGGGATTCCTCCTGGCGACGATGACCTGACGGCCGGGGCCGTCCGTACGCCTCTCATTCGGGGCGGGAGCCGGGCCGGATTGGTGAGGCCTGTTTTAGGGCGCCTGCGCCCGGGGCCGACCTCCCCGTGGGTGCTTAGGCGTCGAACGCCGCCGCTAAGAGACGGCCAGGCGCCGGTACCTAGATCGAGGCCGAGGCATACCGGTGGTGTAGGTGCCCTGACGGCCTGATCATGACACTCCCGCGGTACGCTTGCGGACATGTGTCGAAGCATCCGAACCCTGTACAACTTCGATCCTCCGGCCACCGACGAGGAGGTTCACGCCGCCGCCCTCCAGTACGTGCGCAAGGTCAGCGGTGTCCGGCAACCTTCGAAGTTCAACGAGGAGGCGTTCGAGCAGGCCGTGGAAGCCGTGAGGGCCGCCACCCGGACGTTGGTCGACTCGCTGGTGACCGGCGTGCCGCCGAAAGACCGGAAAGAGGAAGCCGCCAAGGCGCGAGCCCGAGCAGCCAAGCGCTACGCCAGCTGACGGCCCGACCGCCTCGGTAGCACCCTTTCATCCGTCACCGGTTGTCTGAAGCCCGAGTGAGCCCGCGGGCGGCCGGCCCTCTACGGGCAGACGGTAGTGCCCACCGCGGTGCGCCCGCCATCGCCCGGCGCCAGGGGAGCATTCCCCACGTCCCGGGGGATCAGCCCGGTGATTGGCCCACCCTCGCTGGAGGCGGCTGGCGTGTTGTTGGTCTGGTTGGCTCCTGTGACCGTGTTGTCGACCCCCGTGCAGTCCAGATCGACCAGCGGGGTGATGCCGTGCACGTGACCCCAGGCGGGGGCGGCCACCCCCACCACCAGCAGAGCGATCAGCGCCAGAACCACAGTCTTCCGCATGCGTTCTCCTCCCCTGCGTTGCCGACCCGAAGCCGGTCCTCGACGTCTACCGCGTTATACGCAGGGCCCCATGGATCGGTTCGCGCTTGGACGGCCCACCCATGACTAGCGCCTTCGGGCCCGGCCAGAATCACCCTCGACTCGGACGGGCAGGGTGTTTGAGAATGGGAAGGCGCGGGCAAGGAAGGGCCATATGGAGGGGCAGCGATGCGATGGATGCCCGGGGCCGCCCTCCGTCAGAGGTAGGGGCGGCGTCTTTCTCTGTGCCGGGTGCGCACTAGGGCTCGGCCGGCGCCCTCGGCGCCACGTCTCCGGGCTGGGCCGGATCCTCAGCGCCCCCCCGATGTCTGCTGCTATAGGGCGCCCAGCAGCAGCAGGACCAGGAAGATGACCAGGATGAGGCCGAGCAACCCGCTCGGGAAGTACCCCCAGCCCTGGCTGTAGGGCCAGCTCGGCAAGGCCCCGACCAGCAGCAGCACCACCAGGATGATGAGGATGATCTCGAGCACGGTGGTTTCCCTTCATCTTGGGAATAGTTTCCACGGCCCTGATACCCGTCTCCCGGGACTCCCAAACGTCACTCCCGGTTAGGGTCGGAAACCAGGTCGGTACGGCGAAAGGAGAACTCGATGGAGCGTGCCGCCTTGCTGATCGCGCAGACGGCCGAAGTGGATCTCAACCTGCGGGTCAACGGGATCATCGCCTTGGTGGCCGGGGTGGTGATCCTCATCTTCCCGCGCATCCTCAACTACGTGGTGGCTGCCTACTTGATCGTGGTCGGCTTGATCCAAGTCTTCGATCTGCGCATCACAGGCTAAAAGCGAACGCCCCGCCGGTGGCGGGGCGTTCTGCCTCTCGGTTGCCGAAGTCGGCTAACCGCCGCCCCCTGTGGTGCCGGTCTCGCCGCCACCGCCACCGCCGGTCTCGGTGGTCACGTTGACGTTGATATCGTCCGGCAGCACGTTCTGATCCCCGCCGCGGTTGAAGGCCAGCATCCAGACCACGAACAGGACCAGGATGATGGCCAGGACCACGCCGATGATCACGCCGGCGCTGGAGCCGTCGGCCGCCGGGGCGGTCGTGATCACTTCCCGCTCGCGAACCGGCTCGTCGTGGTGATGGTGATCGCTCACGCGTCCCTCCTTAGCTGCAGTGCCTGGGTCTGTCTCGGCGCAACTAGTACCCCGGAGGGTGACTGGGTAAACGTCCTCAGTCGTCGGGCGGAGGGGGTGGCTCCTCTTCCTCCTCGGGCGGCGGTGGCTGGGTCCCGATGGTGATGGTGAGGTGAGCGCCGTTCTCGATCATGGTTCCCGGCGCCGGGCTGACAGCGGTCACCTTGCCGACCAGGTTGGGATCGCTGGTCGGGGAGTAGGCGAGGGAGTAGCTCACGGTCAAACCGGTCGAGTCGGCGAAAGCCTGCACGGCCGGGTCCACCTGGGCCTCCGGGATCCCGAGCAAGTTCGGCACCGGCGCCGCGGGCGGCAGCCCGCTCGACACCGACAGGCTGACCCCGGAGCCCTGCTGCACCACGGCCCCCGGGCCCGGCGATTGCCCGAGGACGGTGCCCTTCGGCGCAAACGAGTTGACCGTGTGGACCGCCGGCTTCAGGTGGGCCTTGAGGATCTCGTCCTTGGCCTCGCTGACGAAGAGACCCACCACCGAGGGTACTTCGGTCTCCGGCACCCGGAAGAGAGCCTCGACTCCCTCCGCCGGGGGCGGGAAGTCGACCACCGGGATGCCGGCCAGGGCGATCTCCATGAACTGCCGCCAGATGGGGGCCGGCACCGAGCCCCCGAAGACCCGCGAGTAGTACTCCCCGTGGATGACCAGGTTCTGCAAGGGGATCTGGGCATCGGGGAAGCCCACCCACACGGCGGTGGTGTACTGGGGCACCCCCCCCACGAACCAGGCGTCCCGGAAGTTCTGGTGGGTGCCGGT
>JBOGFC010000022.1:0-5307 GCA_050742155.1 Acidimicrobiia bacterium | reverse complement strand
ACCGGCACCCACCAGAACTTCCGGGACGCCTGGTTCGTGGGGGGGGTGCCCCAGTACACCACCGCCGTGTGGGTGGGCTTCCCCGATGCCCAGATCCCCTTGCAGAACCTGGTCATCCACGGGGAGTTCTACTCGCGGGTCTTCGGGGGCTCGGTGCCGGCCCCCATCTGGCGGCAGTTCATGGAGATCGCCCTGGCCGCCGTCCCGGTGGTCGACTTCCCGGACGTGGGGAGCCTGGACGACCTCTTCAGGGTGCCGGAGACCGAGGTGCCCGGGGTGATCGGCTTGCAGTCCGGCGACGCCCAGAGGGCCATCCTCAAGGCCCACCTGAGGCCGGTGGTGGAGGAGGTCAACTCCCTCGAGCCGGAGGGCACGGTGACCGCCCAGACCCCCGAGGGCGGGGCGGTGATCCAGCAGGGCTCGGCGGTGACCATCCAGGTCTCCACCGGGCTGCCTCCCACCACCCCGCTCCCCGACTTGCGGGACATGACGGTGGCCGAGGTGGATGCCGTCCTGAAACAGCTCGCCGCGGACACCAAGGTGGAGCTTGGCTATGTGGTCGTCTACCAGGAAGTGGGCGACGACAAGCAGGTCGACCGAGTACTGGCGACCGACCCGGCTCCCGGCACCGAGGTGACCCACGGACAGCAGATCACCTTGGTGGTCGGCAAGCCCAAGCCGGAGGGTCCGGGCCCTCCCGGCCCTCCGGGCCCTCCCGGTCCGCCCTAACCCGCCTCGCCGATCCATGCTCGGCACCCTCCTGGACCTGATCCGGGCGCCGGAGTTCCTCGCCGGCCTGGTGGCCGGTTTCCTCGCCTTGGCCCTCGGGATGGCTCCCAGGCCGTTCGTCGTCTGGTGGCGGCCCATGGTCGGCCTGCTCTTCTCGGCGGCCACCCTCGCTGGAGTGCACTGGGCGCACCAGGTGCCGTGGGAGACCTGGCTAGGGATGGGACTCCTGGCCCTGGCCGGGGTCGCTTTCGCCCGGAGACCGAGCTTGAGCGTGGGCATCCTGCTGGCATTGCCCGGCGCCGCCCTGGTCAGCCTCCCGATCGACTCCCCGACGACCCCCTGGGGGCCTTGGTTGACGCTGGCGGCCCTGGCTCTGGCCGCACCGCTGGTGGCCGACTTCGACCGCCACTATCGGTCGGAGGCCATCGGCCCGTCGCTCTTGGCGCTGTCGGTGATCGGCGTCCTCTTCACCGTACCCGACACCGAGCTGCCGCTCACCGCGGTTGGGGCGGTATTGCCGCTGGCCCTACTCGGCTGGCCGGGACGTTGGGCCTCGCTGGGGACTCCCGGGGCCTTCGCCGCCACCGGGACGTTGCTGTGGATCGTCGCCCGGAGCACCGGGGGACGAGAGGTGGCTCTCGTGGCTGGGCTGGCTGCCCTGGGCTTCCTGGTGGCCGAGCCCGCCGGCCGCCGGCTTTCGGCCGGAGCCGCCACCACCTTCGGCCGCCTTCCTCCCGGGCCCAGGGCGCTGGGGCTGATCGGGGGCCAGGCTGTGGCGGTCGCCCTCCTGTCGCGCGTGGCCGGCAAGCAGCACGCCGCGTGGGCGGCAGCGCTGGTGGCCGTCCCGCTCCTCGTGGCGACGGGCATTGCCTCGAGCCGGCTGATCGCCCGCTTCATCCCCGGCAGGAGTGCGGGGTGACGGCAGCCCTACTCGAGGCGTTCGGACCGGAGCGGGCTCACCCGGCCGGTGAGGCACTGCCCGGTCTCCAGGTCGAACTCGTAGTGGTGGCCCAGGCAGCGGATCACCCCGCCCGGCAGTAGCTCGGCCGTCTCACGCAGGTCCTGGCCGGCGTGGGGGCAGTAGCGCTGGATCCGGTAGGTCTTTCCCTCGTTACGCACCAGGATGGTCTCCTCCACGTGGGCCGAGGTCTCGTACTGCTCGACCGCCTCCAGCGCCTCCGGCCAGGCGAACTTGAGCAGCCCGAGCAGGTGGTCGTTGTAGAGGTCCGGGTGCCGCCAGGCGCGAAAGCGCAGGGAGAGAAAGAAGTCTTCCCACGGCACCTTGCGCTCCAGGATGGGAGGCAACCACCGGGACTCGAGGCGGTAGACGTACTGGCAGTCGCCCATCTCCGGAAAGATCCCTTCGGAGCCGGAGCGGAAGTCCACCGCCCATGAGCCGCCCCCTGCTCCGGTGATGTCGAAGCCCACCCGCATCCCGATCCGCTCGTTGAAGTACGGGCTCATGGCCAGCACGTGGCTGAAGTACTCCCGGAAAGGATCCCACAGCGACTCGCCGGGCTCAGGGTACCGGCTGCGGACCGCCTGCACCTGCGACCGCCGGCGGGCGGCGTAGTCGGCCAGATAGCCTTGTCGATCCCCCAACGAGAATTCCTGCCACTCGGGAGCCCCGGACTTGGCCCCCTCCTCGACGTCCCAGACATCTCCGGGAAGGAGCACCTCCGATTTGGTGATGGCCCGTTCCTTGAGCCAGCCGACCGCCTGATCCTGGTCGGGGAAGATCCCTTCCTCTCCCAGGTGCCGGTTGTGCTCGAAGAGCTCCTCGTCGAGGAAGCAAGGGGGCCCGGCGAAGGGAAGCGCCACCCCGGGCTCCACGATGCGGATCGCCCGTGCGACGTAGGAGAGCTTGGCCAACCGCTTGTTGAGCGAGGTCTCCCGGATCCGTTCGGCCGGGTACTCGTAACAGATCGGATACCAGGAGGCGCCCGCCGCCTGCAGGGCGAAGGCGTCGACGGTGCCCCCCACCTCGGCCCGGATGCTGCGGAGCTGGGAAGGCGACAGCCGCGCATCGTTCATGTTGAGCAGGCTGTGCCCGTCGCCCACGATCACCATCGCCGAGTCGTGGTTCATCGGGGATTCCTCGGAGACGAAGAACACCCGTACGCCCTCCGCCGGCTCGACGCTCTCCCAGGGGCTCACCTCGATGACTTCCCTGCTCCCCCCGGCGAGCACCTTGCGCGGCAGCACGTTCGAGGGATAGCGGGGGATGATCACCGGAACATCCGAAGGGACCCGGGCCAGGAACCAGGGATCGACGTGGTCCAGGTGCTCGTGCGAGATGACCACCGCCGCCGGCCGGAGGAGGTCCGGGGTCAACAGGTGCTGGTTGTCCGGGTACTGAAACCACGACGCCTGGAAGCACCCCTCCGGGCTGAACCACGGATCGCAGAGGAGCGTCGCTCGCCCCGTCTCGACCTTGAGCCCGGCATGCCCAAGTGCGGTGACCCTCATGACTCTCCTCCTACAGCCCGCTCCGGCACGGTGGCCGGATCGACCCTGGCACGCGTTCACTCAGCGTAGTCAGCGGCGGTGCTCATCACTAAAGGGTTTCGATCGCCTGCCGAAAGAGGGGACGAGCCCCTATCTTCGATTCGCCGCAAGCCGGCGATATCCCGAGTAAACATGAGGAGGAGTTCATGTTGACTCGTCGCCAGTTCATCGCTCAGACGGCCGCCGCCGGGAGTGTGGTCGGGTTGATCGCCTCCGGCCTGCGCCTGCCGGCCCGCGCCCAGACCCCCAGCCAGGTGCTCACGGGCGCACTGGCCGGCTTCTTCGTCCCACCCGGCCAGCTCTGGCAGCTCACCGGTGACGTCGTCTTGACGGCCGATGCCATCGTGGAGGGGACCCTGCTCGCCCGAGCCGGTACTCGGGTCCTCACCGACGGGCCCCAACGGCGCATCTGGGCTCGCAACGGGGGGAACCTGGACTTCCAGGGGACGCCCAAGACGGGCTGGAACCGGACCGGTGACGACGCCTCTTGGCTGCCCTCCGACGAGATGCTGGTGACGCCGGTCGCCGCTGGTGACTTCACCACCTTCGCGAGTCACACGAAGGGAACCCTGCCTCCTCAGGCCTCCGCCTCGCTGCCTCGAGGAGAGGCCTTCAACCTCACCCGGGACCTCACGTTCGAGAACGTCCGGCTTCATATTGGAACCGGAACCGGCAACCTCCCTCACCATGAGGGCGGGCCGGGTGGTGTGCAGATCCTCAAGTACCTGTCCATCAAGGACGCCGGCGACTCGGCAATACCCGGCGAGTACCCGATCCATTTCCACCTCAACGGCGAGTCGAGCCGCGGTTCGGTAGTGGAGGGCGTGGTGGTCCAGGGTGGGAGGAACCATGCCTTCGTGCCGCACGGCTCTCACGGGATCACCTTTCGGGACTGCATCGCCTATCAGACCTTCGAGGACGCCTTCTGGTGGGACCCGCCCCCCGAGGAGAACGACTCGGACCCGATCAACAACTCGGAGGACATCGTCTGGGACCATTGCTTGGCAGCGGGGGTGACGGGAAGCAGCATCAACATCGCCGGGTTCCTGCTCGGCTCCGGGCTGCGGAACACCATTCGCGACTCGGCGGCAGTGGGAATCGCCAACCGCCAAGCGAACGCCTCCGGTTTCCACTGGCCTTCCTCGTCGAACCACACCGACAACGTCTGGGTCTTCGAGTCGAACATCGCCCACAACAACCAGAACCACGGGGTGTTCATCTGGCAGAACGACCACAACCCTCACGTGGTACAGGGCCTGATCACCTACCGAAACGCCAAATCGGGCGTGGAGTGGGGGGCGTACCGCAACGCCTACCTGTTCATCGGTGGCCTCTCCTACCAAGATGGGGAGCAGGCAGTCATGCTGCACCACTCGGGGAGAGTGGCCGAGGAGAACAACCAGTCGCCCGGCATGCAGGGTCTGGTCTTCGACGGGGGGGGCGTGGCTCCCTACAACGTCAACATCACCCGTCCCAACTTCGACCCGCTGACCGTCATCACCTTCTTGGACTGCGCCTTCCTTGGGGCGGCCGTAGCTCCTGTGCTCGTGAATGACGGACAAGAGCAGCGCAGGGCCTCCTGGCACCAGGTCGACTTCGTCAACCTGGGCGCGGGTACCGACCTCCATCCGCAGGACTTCGAGCTGGTCTCGATCGCGGCAGGGACGGTCATCCGCATCCAGCGGGCTGACGGTTCCGCCGATCAACTGGACGATCGGGGCATATGGACCCCGATCGCCGCCTTCCACCAGGGGGCGTCCCCGGCCCCTCCGGTCACGACCACCCCCCCCACCGTCCCAGGAGCGCCGACCACCACCACGACGACCCTCGGCCTCGACGAGCACGAACAGATGCAGGGCCTGATCGATCAGGCGCAAGAAGCGCTGACCAAGCGACAGGTCGGCGTGCTCGAGCAGGCGCTGGAGGAGCTGGAGACGATCCTCGAAGCCCACACCGGGGGCTGAGGTTCTCGGCCCAGCAACCGGAGGGCCAGATGCCGGCGCCCGCTGACCCCTAGTCGCTGCCTAGCGTGCGCCCTCGTCCTCCCTGCCGCCCCAGCAGGGCGGCAGC
>JBOGFC010000021.1:0-7489 GCA_050742155.1 Acidimicrobiia bacterium | reverse complement strand
ACCCTGGTCAACTGCCTCCTCAACGAGGTTCCCCCCGACCGGAGGGTGGTCGCCTGCGAGGAGGTGTTCGAGATCCAAGCCGAGCTGCCCGACATGACCCAGATGCAGACCCGGGAGCCGGGCCTGGACGGGGGTGGGGCGATCACCCTCCGGGACCTGGTGCGCGAGGCGCTCCGACAGCGGCCGGACCGCCTCGTGGTGGGCGAGGTCCGGGGGGCGGAAGGGCTCGATCTACTCCTGGCGCTCAACGCCGGCTGCTCGGGCCTGGCGACTCTCCACGCCAACTCGGCCCGTGAGGCTCTGGAGAAGCTCGTGAGCTACAGCGTGCTGGCGGGCACCAACATCTCCGTCCCATTCGTGCGCCGCACGGTGACGTCGGTCATCGACCTGGTGGTGTTCCTCCGCCGGGAGCGCTCTGAGCGGCGGGTGACCGAGATCGCCGCCGTTCCCGCC
Source organism: Acidimicrobiia bacterium (assembly GCA_050742155.1). Classification (GTDB taxonomy): domain Bacteria; phylum Actinomycetota; class Acidimicrobiia; order Spongiisociales; family JALYHC01; genus JBOGFC01. The sequence goes on along the minus strand of JBOGFC010000021.1, from coordinate 7,036 downwards.
CAGCTCGACGAGCAGACCTTCACCACGGTCACCCTGTTCCAGTGGAAGGACGGCGGCCTGCGATGGACGGGGGCCCGTCCTCCGCAGGAGGAGGAGTACCGGGCGGCCGGTATGGAGTGGCCTCGGTGAGGGGCCTGGCAGTGCTCGTAGCGGCGGTGGCCGCCTGGGTCCTGGCCGGAGGATCGCTCCCGCACCTTCCCGTAGTGCCCCGTCCTCACCTGCCGGCTCGGGCCTGGTGGGGGGCGCTGGGCATCGGCCTGGTGGTCGGCATGCTGGCCCTGGGGCTCACCGCCGTACCTTCGGTGGCCTGGTCGAGCGGTGTGCTGGCAGCCGCCGCGCCCCTCACGGCCGCCCGTCTCCGCGTTGTTCGGCGCCGGCGGGAGCTACGGGAGCAATGGCCCGACTTCCTGGCGATCTTGCGCGGCGAGCTGGCCGGAGGCGGCTCCCTGCCGGAGGCGTTCGTGGCGGCCGGCCTCAAGAGCGGGGGGCGGTTGGCGGAGGCGGCCCAATTCGTCGCCGAGTCGGGGGCCCGGGGGATCGCCTTCGCGAGCGCCCTTGCCGAGCTCCGCCTCCGGTTCGCCGACCCGGTCGCCGATCGGGTGCTCCTCACCGTCGGTGTGGCCAATCGCACCGGCGGTCACCGGGTGGCCACCGTCCTCTCAACCGTGTCGGCTTCGGTGTCCGACGAGCTGCGGCTCCGCAAGGCGCACGACGCCGCCCTCACGCAGCAGCGCCTCACCGCGGCGGTGGCCCTGGTCGCCCCTTGGGTGCTGCTCGTTCTCACGGTCATCACCAACCCCACCGCAGCGCAGGCCTACCGCACCGGGAACGGCTCGTTGATCGTGCTGGTCGGCCTCGGGGCGACGCTGGCAGGCTACGCCCTGGCGCTTCGTACGGCCCGGCTCTCCGAGCCGCCGCGAGTGTTTCGATGAGGGAAGCGACCGCCCTGCTGGCCGGGATGGCCGTCTTCCTGCTCTTCACCGGCCGGCCCCCGGCCAAGCTCGTGGAGCGAGTGGGGACCTACCTCGGGCTGAGGCCGTTGCCACGGCCCTCGAAGGTGAGGCCCAACGGACTGCGGCAGGCCGGGCTGGGATGGGACGCCGGCCAGCTTCTGGCCCGACGGCTGGTAGCAGGAGGAAGTGGGGCCTTCATCGGCCTCCTCCTCGCCCAAGGAGACCTGGTCCTGACCGGACCCGGGCGGTCGGCACCCGGACTGGGCGTCGCCGGAGCCGCGGCGGGTGTGTTGGCTCTCAACATGTGGGTGACCGCCCGCCGGGAGAGCCGCGCCGAATCGCTTCGCCAGGAACTGCCCAGTGTGGCCGACGGGCTGGCCCTGCAGGTCGTGGCCGGCGAATCGGTGGCAACGGCCATCGAGCACTACACGCGGGAAGCCCAGGGCGTGGCCGCTGACGAGCTGGCGGGAGCCGTGGCTGCCTACCGGGAGGGCCATGGCTTGGTCGAGGCGCTGGCCCTGGCTGCGCGCCAGAGCGCCCACACGGAGGCCGCTCGGCTCTATCAGTTGCTCGGACACGCCCATCAAACCGGGGGTCGCTTGGTCGAGACGCTGGGCGAGTTGGCAACCGACTATCGGGCGGCGCTGGCCCGGGAGCTGACCGCCGAAGGCGGTCGGCGGGCTCTAGCCGTCTATGGACCCATCCTCGCTCTGATGATCCCGGTGACCGTCCTCTTCCTCATGTATCCCACCCTAGTAGGGCTCCGACAACTGGCGGGGAGCCCCTGAAAGGAGGTGCCGTGCGCTACGACGACCGAGGCGTGACCACGGTGGAATGGCTGGGTATGGCAGCCATCGCCGTGCTGGTCCTGGCAGTCCTCTTCCCGCAGGTGCGCACCACGGCCAACGAGCTATGGGCATCGATCACCGCCCAGCTGACCGGCTTCTTCGGCTGACCGAACGCGGGTCGGCCATCCTGGAAGGGGCGGTGGCACTGGCCGTCGCCTTCCTCTTGCTCACCTTGCTCATACAGGTGGGCTTCGCGGTGGCGGCCCGCAACGCTGCCGAGGCATCTGTGGCGGCCGCCGCCCGGCGGGCCGCCCGGCCAGGCGCCCATCCGGCCCTGGAGGAAGCCGCCCTCTCCGAGCTGCTCCGCTCCTCCCTGCCGGGGATCGAGGGGCTGTCGGTCGACGTCCGAGTGAGCCCCCAGACCGTGGAGGCGTCGGCCAGCTTCCTGTGGCAACCGCCCGGCCCACGCTGGATTCCGCTGGCTATCCGTGTGGCGGCAGTGGCTCCCCGGTCGGTCCCCCCATGAGGCGGGGTGAGCGGGGCAGTGCCTTTCTCGAGGTGCTGGTGCTGGGCTTCCTGATCTTCCTGATGGTCACCCAGGCGCTGGTCATCGCCGGCCGGCTTCAAGCGGCCGGTGAGATGGCCACCGAGGCGGCCCAGGTCGCTGCGCTGGAGGCCGCCCGGCATGGCGACATCACCACCGCCCGGGAGGTGGCCGAGCGATTGGCGCCTGGCTCCGCCGTCTCCACTCGGCTCAGCGGTGACCAGGTACTGGTGGAGGTGAGCGTGGTGGTTCCTTTGCCGGGGCATTCCGTGTCCCTCGTGGGCCGAGGTGCCGCCTCCGTCAGCCCCTATCGCAGCGCGAAGTGAGCTCGGATGGGCGCAGTCCTGGCTGACCAGCGGGGAAGCATGCTGCCCGCGCTGGCCGTCCTCGTGTTGGGGGGAACCCTCAGCCTTGGGCTGGCCTACGACCTGGGAAGGTGGGCCAGCACGTGGCGGGAAGCCGCCTTCGTCGCCGATGCCGGGGCCGAGGCCGGCGCCACCGCCCTCGATCGAGGCGCCGCCTATGGGGACACGCTCCGGCTGGACCCCGCCCTGGCAGAGGTCATCGCCTTCGAGGCGGCCCAGGCCGCCAGACCCCGGCCCGGTCGGAAGGTGGTCTCCAGCGCCGATCTCAGCCGGGTCTGTGTGATGGTCGTGCAACCGTTTCGCCCCTCACTGCTGCGGGCTCTGGGGATCGGCGAGCTCTCGGTGCAGGCCGAGGCCTGCGCGGCGCCGGCGCAAGGCTGACCTACGATGCCCCCATGAGCGAGATACGCATCAGGTCGCGGCGCTCCCTGCCCAGGGTGGCGCCCCCCGAAGGGCCCTGGGCCCACCTCCTGGACGCCACCGGTCCGGAGCTCACCGAAGCGGTGCACGCCTGGTTCGAGGCGGGCGGGGTGCCGATCCGCGACAGGCGGGCCGGCCAGACGCCCATCAGGATCGTCGAGGGTGGCCCCCAGCACGGATTCTTCCCGGCCATGCTCCGCCTCGCCGAGCCGGACCGTTTCACGGTGCTGGTGGTGAGCCCCTTCCCGGGAGCCGAGCAGGCGGCCCGGCACCTGGTCCGGCCCCATCCCGACCTCGAGAGCGCCGCCCGCCGGCTCGGGGTCCGCCTGACCCGCGTGTGGGACCTGGTGTTGGGGGGTCCCGAGTTCGCCCGGGACCTGGTGGCCCCGGGTGAGGGAGGCTTCCTGGCCCGCTGACGCCCCGGGTGCTTTGCCCGGTGCCGACGGCCGTGGCACACTCGCCGCCATGAGCACACCCCCCGACTGGGTGCGAGACGCCGTCTTCTACCAGGTGTTCCCCGACCGCTTCGCTCGCTCGCCGCGCCTGGAGAAGCCCTCGAACCTGGAGCCGTGGGCGGCACCCCCCACCGTGCACGGCTACAAGGGCGGCGACCTGCTCGGGGTGGCGGAACGGCTCGACTGGCTGACCGAGCTGGGGATCACCGCCCTCTACCTCAACCCCATCTTCCGCTCGGGCTCCAACCATCGCTACCACACCCACGACTACTACGAGGTCGACCCGCTGCTGGGCGGCGACCAGGCCTTCCAGGCGATGCTGGACGCCTGCCGCCAGCGGGGCATCCGGGTGGTGCTGGACGGGGTCTTCAACCACGCCAGCCGGGGGTTCTTTCAGTTCCACGACATCCTCGAGAACGGCCCCGCCTCCCCGTGGGTGGACTGGTTCCGGGTCTCCGGTTTCCCGGTGCGGGCCTACGACCTGAAGGAGCCCCCCAACTACGGTGCCTGGTGGAACCTCCACGCCCTGCCGGCCTTCAATACCGAGAACCCCCAGGTGCGGGAGTACCTCATGCAGGTCGGGGAGCACTGGGTAGAACGGGGGATCGACGGCTGGCGCCTAGACGTCCCCAACGAGATCAAGACGCCGGGCTTCTGGGAGGAGTTCCGGGAGCGGGTGCGCAAGCGCAACGCCGACTGTTACCTGGTAGGAGAGATCTGGGAGGAGGCCCGGGAGTGGTTGGCCGGAGGGAACCGCTTCGACGGCACCATGAACTACCTCTTCACCGGGGCCACCCTGGCCTTCGCGGCCGGGGACCGGATCGATGGCGAGGTCGTCAAGGGTGTCCCTTACCACGTGGCGCCGGCCCTGGACGCCACCGGCTATGGGGATGCCGTGGAGCGGCTGCTGGGCCTTTACCCGGAGCAGGCCCAGCAGGCCAACCTCAACCTGCTCGGGTCCCACGACACCCCCCGGGTGATCTCCGCCTGCGGGGGCGATCGGTCCTCGGTGATCCTGGCGGCCCTGCTGCTCTTCAGCTTCCCCGGGGCGCCCTGCGTCTACTACGGGGACGAGATCGGCCTGCCGGGCGGGCACGACCCGGGGTCTCGGGCTACCTTCCCGTGGGATGCGCCCGACACATGGGACCAGGAGATCCTGGGCACCTTCCGCTCACTGATCGCGCTCCGGCACGAGCACCCCGCCCTGCGAAGCGCCGGGTACCGCCGGCTCTGGCCGCCCCCCCGCGAGCATGGCGGCCTGCTCTACCTCTTCCTGCGGGAGGCCGCCGAGGAGACCCTGCTGGTGGCCGCCAACGCCGGGGCCCAGGAGGAGACGGTCAGGCTCACCTCCTTCGACCTGCGGGTGGGCGGGGTCCAGCTGCTCTGGGGCGACGGGCAGGCCTCCTCGGACGGGGCGGTCCGGGTGGCGGTCCCGGCTCGCTCCGGTGCGGTCTGGAGGATCGAGCCGCCCACCTAGGCCGAAGTTCCCCTCGCCGAGACGCACGGATCTGCTGCTCTAGCAGGGAGAACGTCGTCCGACGGCAGGTTCGCTGCTGCCTACGGGATCCCCAGCCGGGGCGAGACTCCCAAGAGGTCGAAGGCCCGCTGCTGGAGGGGGGTGGGGGTGGTGATCTTGTCGAAAGCGGGGATCGAGGGGTCGGCAGGTTGGATGCGGCCCACCACCACCGTGGCCAGGTCCCTGAGGAGGGTCCCAAAGCTGTGCACCGGAGCCCCCTGGTCGGTGCGCTTGCGAGCCGCCTTGCGACGGGCACGTGGCGAGCGTTGGGCGGGAGCCACCGGGGAGGGACGGGCCGACTCGGCGGAGGCTCGGTCGTCGTCGGCGAACAGCAGCGGGGCGAGAGCGCCTCGCATGTGCCACTCGACGTAGTAGGCCAGCATGCAGATGAACAGGTGAGCCCGGACCCGCTCGGGCTTGCGGTGATGGATGGGGCGGACCAGCAGGTCCATGTTGTAGCAGCGAAAGGCCCGTTCCACCTGAGCCAGGCCCTTGTAGGCCCGCACCACCTGGGGCGCAGGTAGGTGCTCGGCTCCCAGCGAGGTCCTCAGCACATAGATCCCGTCCAAGGCCGCCTCGGAGGCGATCCGCTCCTCGTCCCGACGGAAGGAGAACGACTCCTCGCCGATCTCCAGGACAAAGTGCTTCCCCACCTTGTAGCGGTTCACCACCCGCCCCACCCGGAGGCCGATTTGGTCTTGGCCTCGAAGTGCTCGGGACTTCCTTTGGGTGGCGGCTCGGATCTTGCTGAGCTCGGCCTCGGTGGAGGCGAGCAGGTCCTGGCGCTTTCTGGCCCGCTCTTCGGCCAGCAGGGGATTGCGGCACACCACCAGGCGCTCCCCGGGATACTCGGGGTGGGTGATCTCGGCCAGGTCGCGTTGGTCGAAGAGGGAGAGCTGCAAGTGCCCGGAGCGGGCCAGCTTGGAGATGGCCGGGGACCGCAAGGCGGTGATCCACTCCAGCCCCTTGGTGGGGCGAAGGTCCTCCCGCAACCGGGCCTCGGTGAGCATCCCCCGGTCGCCCACCAACACCACCCGCACCAGGCCGAAGCGGGCCCGTAGCTTGTCGATCTGGCAGGGGAGCGTCTTGGGGTCGGCGGTGGAGCCCTCGAAGACCTCCACCGCCACCGGGCACCCCTCTTGGGTGGTGAGCAGTCCGAAGACGATCTGCGGGCGGCCCCACACCCCGTCCCGGGGATAGCCGAGCTGGGCCAAGGGGCAGTGCCGCCCCTCGAAGGCGGCCGAGCTGACGTCGTAGAGCACCAGGGTCCCCTCGTCCAGATGGCGGCGGGCCAAGGCGGCCTCGATCCGCGCTTGGCGGGAGCCCAGCCAGTCCATGGCCGCGTAGAGGTCGTCCTCGTCGGCCGAGGACACCCCGAGCACCTCCCCGAGCGAGCTCTCCAAGGTGTCGGCCGAAAGCCCCCGGGCGGTGGCCAGCTTGGAGCGGGGGTCGAGGAGGCGGGCCACCACCATGGCCACCGCCAGGTCCCTCCCCCGGCTCCGCCGGGAGTCGATGATCCGCTCCAGCCCCAGGCGCCTCAGGGTGCCCAGGGTGGCCGCCACGTGGCCGTGGGGCCGGGAGCGGACCACTTGGAACGCCTCGGCAAGCGGCCGGCCGACCCGGCCGCCGCGCAGCACCTGCCGCAAGGCCTCCACTTGCTCCGGTGGCCAGTGGGATAGGTTGGCCAAGGTACGGGTCTTCACCTTGCCGCCCTCCCGGTAGCCTTCTCGCAACAGGATCGCCGGAGGGGAGTTCCGGTTGGGGATGGAGGCCACGTACATGCCAACAGCCTATCCGTTGCTACCTTCAATAGCAAGCATCTAGTGCTATAGATACATGCCAACGCTTGGAGAGCGGCCCGACGCGTTTAGGCAGGTAGCGAGCCTATTCCTTGACTATCGATGAGGGAACTTCGGACTAAGGCGCGCCAGAACGGGGTCCGGGCCTGCTCAGCCTCCTACCTGCCGCTGCCAGTGGTCGGGCCGGACCGGAGGC
>JBOGFC010000020.1:0-1882 GCA_050742155.1 Acidimicrobiia bacterium | reverse complement strand
ACCAACAAGAAGGCGGGGTCGGTAACGAGGTTGAACAGGTCATCGAACCTGCGATGAGGGTCATCGCTGGCCCAACGGTGCAACTTGGTCTGGATCTCCAGTACCCGTCGTTCTGCCACGAACGTGGCGTCCTCCAGTTCGTCGATGTTCACCGGCGATATCCTCCTGGTCTTCCAGTACTTCGGTTGCCAACTTGCTGGTCCCCTTCGCCATGTACGCGCCTCTCGCGCGCTCGGACTACTACGAGACCTCCGCCACGATCTGGCACCGTCAGCCGACGACGGGCCCGCCCCTCACCCGAAGGTGAGACGGGCGGCACCAGACCGCTTCCCACGTTCACCATCACCCGGTCGACGAGCGAGCCGTCCAGCTATACCCCGGCAGCATCGCCACGCCTACGCCGCAGGCCTTCACCGTGACCACCTCACCGGACAACCCGATTCGGAGGCGCCGCCGACCCTGAGACACGGCGGCGCGTACTGCATCCCGGCCCAGATCCGCCAGATTGGAGCCGGTGGAAGAGTTACGGGGCGTCAAACACTGATTCCTCTCGTACGGCGTCTCGTCTTGCTTGCCGGACCCACACCGTCTGGCAGTGCCGGTGTGTCCCGTCGTTGTCAGGGCTGCTCCCACCCTCGCGTGCGTCTCCACGGTCAGGCTGCCCTCGGCTTCAACCGGCCTGCTGCGACAGACCGGCGGCGGGGTCCTTTCATCCCCGCCCGGGATAATGGCGCCTCGTGGCGCACCTCGGGGTTCTTCCACAACGACCAGCGGGCGCCCTTGAGCGCCGTGGCCCGTTCGCTGCCCGGACGCGGTGGCGCATCGGCGCGAGGACGCCCCCGAGGCTGCCTGGGCTCGCTTCTGGCCTGCTTGCGCGCGTCGTTCCACGCCTCCCGACGCACCTCATCGAGCGCCTCGGTTCCCCATTTGACGATGTGGAAGGGATCAGCCACCCGCACCGCTTTCGGGCACCGCTCGGCGACGATGGTGTCGATGAAGTCCGCCCCATCAGCCGAGACGTGGGTGATCAGCTTGCAGCGTTCTTCGCCGAGCAGATCGAAGAACTGCCCCACGGTCGCGCTGGTGCGTCCCGGCGCGGCCCACACGAGTCGCCGCTGGTCGTGATCGACCACGACCATCAAGTACTTGTGCCCGCGCTTGTAGCTGATCTCGTCGATCCCAATCCGCCGCAGACCGCCGAAGCGGTCGTGCTGGGCCTCCACGTCGGCCCAGACCCGGGAGATGATCGACCCCGCGGTGCGCCAGGCGATCCGCATCAGCTGCGTCACCGTGGACTTCGCCGCATGGGTCGCCAGCCACGCCACCTGATCATCGAAAGCCAGCGTGTGGCCGGCGTCGTGACGGGCCCACGGCACGGCCGCGACCACCACCCCGTGGCTGCGGCAGGCCACTCGCGGCGCGTCGGCCTCCACCATCGCGACCATCGTGCCAAGGTCCAGTGCCCGCCACCGACGACGACCTGCCCCACCGTCATAGCCCGGACTGCGTCGCCGGCAGATCCCGCACCGGCCACGCTGCCGTTTGGTCGGTCGCACATGGGCGATAAGCAGCTCGTCGTCTTCCTCGAACTCGACCCGCTCGATCACGGTCTTCTCGACCCCGAACACACCCCGCCATAGGCTGACATCACGCACGCCGTTCTCCTCGACATCGGTTCCTGCGCCCTCAACAGCTCAGAAACCTATGCAGGGAACGGCGTGCGCCACACTCAGGCCCCTTCAGGCGCCCACAGATGAGTCAGAAGAGCCGGGAAACTGCGCCGTCTGGGGATCCCGACCGTGGCCGACCGGGTGGTCCAAGCCAGCCTGAAACTGGTGTTGGAGCCGATCTTTGAGGCGGACTTCTACCCGTGCTCCTACGG
>JBOGFC010000019.1:0-5312 GCA_050742155.1 Acidimicrobiia bacterium | reverse complement strand
GGGCAACCCCGTGACCAACCAGAAGAACGTGTCCGGCTTCTGGCTGGCCGGGGGGGTCAACATCCGTGCCATCGACTGCACTGCGGTCGGGGTGCTCGGTGACAAGAACGCCTCCGGCTTTGAATGGCCGTCGCAGCTCAACCACGAGCCGGAGAATGTCTGGATCTTCCAGGACAACGTCAGCCACAACAACTTTCGGCAGGGTATCTTCATTTGGCAGAACGACGACAACGACCACATCGTCGAACGGACGACCATCTACCATGCCGGTGACCATGGCGTGAACTGGGGCGCCTACAGCAACCCCTACGTCTTCAGAGATGGGCTGATAAAGGCCTGCGGATCCTCGGCGGTGGCTCAACACGTCACCGGCCAGCCCTCCGATACCGGCCAGCTCCCGCGCTGGGAACGGGTCATCTTCGACGCTTCGGGAGCCGACCACTGCCTCGAGATCGTGCGTACCCACGTGGAGTCGGAGGCCAAGGTTCTCTACCTGGACTGCGTCTTCACCGGACAGCTCGCATCGGCGGTCTCGGTGACCAACGACAACACGCTGGGTGTCTGGCAGGAGATCGACTTCGTGAACACAGGCGCCGGCACGGACCTCCTCCCGGACGACTTCGAGCTCGGGGCTGTCGCGCCGGGCACCATCATCCGGATCCAGCGGGCGGATGGCTCGGCCGACCAGATGGATGACCAAGGGAGGTGGACCCCCATCGCCTCGTTCCACCAGGCCACCTCTCCGCCCCCTCCGGTCTCGACCAGCACCACGACTTCCGCTACGACGACCACGGGAGCCCCGGGGAGCACGACGACCCTGGCAGCGGACGAGCACGGCCACCTGCAAGGCCTGGTCGATCAGGCGCAAGATGCGCTGTCCACCCGGAAGCTCGGATCATTGCAGCGGGCCCTCGATGAGCTCGAGACGGTGCTCGATGCCCATGCCGGGAGCTGATCTGTCCGCCGAGGGTCAGAAGCTGTAGCCGAAGCGGTCCAGCCGGTCCCGAAACGCCCGCTCGACGATCTTTCGGGCACGGGGGTTGTAATAGGCCCGGTAATCGCCCTCCCTTCCCTCGGTAGGATTGATCCTGGGGATCAGGAACTCTTCCCTGACACGCATTCGATGCAGCACCGCGTTGAAGTCCTCTTGCAGGCACTCGAATCGCATCACGAAGTCCATCCCGTCGACGTGCGAACCGCCGGGCGTCCCCGTGCGAAATTTGCTCGCCAGCGATCGAGCCCGGCTCCGTCCCAATCGGTACTCGACCCACTCGGGGAAGGTGTGGTCCATGGCGAAGCGGATACCGGCCACGAAGCGGGGGTCCCTCCCCACCCAAGCATCTCCGTCGTCGAGCATCTCGGCGTACTCGCTCCGCATCTTGACGTAGAGCGACACCAACGAGTCGAACGGGTTGCGAACCGCAGAGAACGTGAAGAGACGCCCGGCCTCGTCCTCCGTGAGGGCCCCATGGCGAGTGAGTTCGGACAGCTTGCAGTGCTTGCGCATGAGCACCAGCCGTCCGTGGGCGTCGTAAACATCCTCCGGCGGGATGTCCACCCCATCCAGGTAAGGGTAAAGCACCCCCTCGGCGATGGCCGTGCATCCCGTCCGGGGGGCTTGGATGAACAGGTAGCCATAGGAGCGCGACAACACCGCCACCGCAGTTCCCCAAACGCCTCGAGCCAGCCAGTGTACAGTGCGCTTCCAGCCCGGATTTCGAGCGTCACTCACCGCCTGTGGCTCGCCTCCGCTGGAGCCCCAGGAAGGAGGTGCCCTGGCCCAGCCAGGCTCGCAACCGCACCCCGGGCCCCGGGCGTGGGACGGCACGCGCGTAGCCCAGCTCCTCCAGAACGTCCCCGGCCACCGCCTCGAAGCGGGCCACCTGGTCCTCCGTCATCTGCGTTCTCCAGTCCTGCAGCCCCTGGGTGGGAGGCAGGTACAGGTCGACATGCCGGGCGGCGCCGCGGGTGGTGGCCACCACCTCGTCGGCCCGCTCGAAGTACTTCAGCATCCGCTCGTCGAAGTCGAGCCGGATGAAGCCGCACAGCTCTCGGACCACGCCCTCGGTCTCGCCCACCAGCCGCTCGTAGCGCACTTCTCGGTATCGCTCCGGGCCGAGTCGCAAGCCCGAGCGCCGCCCTTGCCGCACTCGCCGTTTCCAGGACAGGGCCACCTGCTCCAGGCGCCCGGTGCCGGCGTGGGCCAGGACCACGTCCCTGCCATCCCGAATCACGTGCACGAAGCGGGCCTCCGGGAAGAGGTCCGCCAACATTGGGAGGTGATGCACGTACTCGTGGGTCTTGTCCCCGTAGCGCGACTTGCCCCGGCGGCGAGCGTACAAGGCGAACAGACGGCGCACCGCCTCCGGATACTCGGCCACCGGGGGGGTGGCCAGCGTGTTGCGCACCTCCTCTTCCATCAGGTTCCATTTGACAAACCGTGGTTGGGCGAAGAGGTCGGCCATGAGACGTTCCTGGGCGAAGCCGGCGGGGCGCTCGTAGGTCCGTCGCCGGCGAGCCAGCGGCACGATGAATCGTGACGGGCCGGGAATGGCCAGGTCGGGGTGAGCATCGAGGATGGCCCGCAGGAGCGTGGAACCCGAGCCGTTGGTCCCCACCACGAATGGAAACGGGGGCTCTCTCGAATCTTGACTCATGGTGGTAGCTCGCCCGCCGTGACCACTCTGTGCGCTCGCTGCCTGACGTCCGCCAGGCGGCGCCCCGTGTGTAAGTCCACGTAGACCATTTCCATATTTCGCGCTCTCTGCGTTCGATCACCCTCCGTAGCTAGAATCTAGGCTCGCAGTCGGGCGGGCCGCGCACGGGGGGGCCGGAGGGTGCTGTTCAATTCGCTGGAGTATGCGGTCTTCTTTCCTCTCGTCCTGATCGCCTACTGGCTCCTCCCCCTGCGGGGCCAGAACCTCCTCCTCCTGGCGGCTTCCTACCTCTTCTACGGCTGGTGGGACTACCGGTTCCTCTCCCTCCTCCTGATTTCCACGGTGATCGACTTCACGGTGGGGCTGGCCATCGCCCGTTCGGAGGACGAGTCTCGCCGCCGGTCCCTGCTGGCGACGGCCATCGGCGCCCAGCTCACCATCCTCGGCTTCTTCAAGTACTTCGATTTCTTCGTCGACTCGGCCGCCGGCCTGTTGGACGGCTGGGGGCTCCAGGTGAACCCCCCGCTGTTGCAGGTGCTGCTCCCGGTTGGCATCTCCTTCTATACCTTCCAGACCATCTCCTACACCTTCGACATCTACCGCAGGAGGATCCAGCCGACTCGCAGCTTCGTCAACTTCGCCCTCTTCGTGGCCTTCTTCCCCCAGCTGGTAGCCGGGCCCATCGAGCGGGCCCGCCGGCTCCTCCCCCAGCTCGAGCGGTCGCGGGCCCTCTCCTATGCCAACATCCGCTCGGGAGCGCTGCTCATCCTGCTCGGCCTGTTCAAGAAGGTGGCCATCGCCGACGTGATGGCCGGAATCGTCGACGACACCTTCGCCGGCGCCTCCGGAGCCGGCAGCGTCACGTTGCTCATGGGCATCTACGCCTTCGCCCTCCAGATCTACGGGGACTTCTCCGGCTACACCGACATCGCCCGCGGCAGCTCCCGCCTTTTCGGCATCGAGCTGATGCAGAACTTCGCCCAGCCCTACCTGTCGCGCAACATCACCGCCTTCTGGCGCACCTGGCACATCTCGCTCTCGGACTGGTTGCACGACTACCTGTACGTCCCTCTCGGGGGCAACCGGCGCGGCAGGCTGGCCACCTACCGCAACCTGATGATCACCATGCTGTTGGGCGGCCTCTGGCACGGGGCCGCCTGGACCTTCGTGATCTGGGGCGGCCTGCACGGGATCTTCCTCGCCATCCACCGCCGCCTCGGATCGTACGTGGAACGCGGCTATCAGGGCCCCTTCCGGCTCCGCGATGTGCTCCCCGCGTTGGCCACCTTCCACCTGGTCTGCCTGGGGTGGGTCTTCTTCCGAGCGGAGAGCTTCTCCCAGGCGCTCGCTTACCTGAACGGCCTGCTGATATTCCGACCCGGACTTCCCCAGGAGCGGTTCTGGGTGTTGGTCCTGGCCGCCGGCCTGGCCATCTTCGCCGTCGACCTCATCCAGCGCAACTGGCGCGACGACACGGCCATCCTCGGTTGGGGCCCGGTCGCCCGCGGTCTCAGCTACGGCACGATGGCTCTGGCCATCATCGTCGCCAGCGGCGGCCAGGCCACTCCCTTCATCTACTTCCAGTTCTGAGATGAAGGTCATCAACCTCCCCCAGATCGAGTGGCCGGCCATCGCCTTCCGGAAGCGGCGGGACTGGCCGGCGCTGCTGGTGGCCATAGCGGTGCTCCTGGCCACCGAGGCGCTGGTACGGTTTGCCGAACCCTCCCTTCCGCCCCCGCTCGACTGGCCCACCGAGGAGATGCAGGACAAGTACGCCCAGATCTCCCGGCTGGCCGAGACGGGTGGCGAGGTCGAAGTGGTTTTCGTAGGATCCTCGGTGGCCTTCGAGGGCATCGACCCGGTGGCCTTCACGGAGGCCAGCGACGGGCTGCGCGCCTACAACGCCGGCATCCCGGCCGCCTCGCTCCGCGAGGTCCAGCTGTGGACCTCGGAGGTGGTCATCCCCCGGCTGCGGCCGGAGAGCGTGGTGGTGGCGTTGACCAGCGTGGACGTGAATCAAGAATCCGGAGCCGAGTTCCGGGAGCTGCTGCTGGCCTCGCGGGGCTATCGACAAGCCACCCAGCCGGGCGGGGAGAACCTCGCCAACCGGCTGGAGCGGCTCCTGGAGAGACACCTGGCCCTCTTCCGGATGAGAACGGTGCTGCGCGACCCGGTCAAGGCTGTGCGAGCGTTGGCCCTGGGCGACCGCGCTCCCGAGCTCGGGCCGGTCGGACCGTTCGGCCAGGAACCCGCCGGTCGGGAGGACCCCGACTATTCCCTCACCGACAGCCTGGCGCGCCGCATTCGCGAAAACGACCTGGCCGACTTCTCGGTGAGCGAAGCTCAGCTCGAGGGGCTGGGCGACCTGGTGACCGACCTTCACCGCCGGCAGGTGGAGGTCTTCCTGGTCCTCATGCCGGTGACCGACGACTACCAGCGCCTGCACCCGAGAGGCGCCTCCGACTACGCCGGCTTCGTGTCCGCCCTGGAGGCCTTCGGCGCCCAGCGAGACGTCATGGTTCTCGATCTCGGCAACACCATCGACTCGCTACAGCTCTTCCGGGATCCCTCCCACCTCAACCCGGAGGGTGCTGAGCGATTCTCGGCCCTCCTCGCCGAGACGCTGGGCCCCCGGCTCCGGCCGTGATCCCGGCG
>JBOGFC010000018.1:0-1596 GCA_050742155.1 Acidimicrobiia bacterium | reverse complement strand
GCCCGACCCGGCCTCACGCTCCGCAAGGAGCTGATCGGCCGGCTGGAGAGGCGGCCACTAGTGATCAGGGCCCGAGGACTCGCACGCCAAACGGCTCGCCCTTGCCCTTCAGCGCCACCGTGCGCCTGGGCAGCTCGACAGCGTTCATCTGGGCGGCGGCGAAGGTGGCCTCGCTGATGAGGACTTCCCCCGACCCGGCTTGGGAGACGAGCCGGGCGGCCGTGTTGACGGTGTCGCCCAGTGCGGTCACATCGGTCACCGTCCCCTCCGTGCCCTGGACGGTCCCCACGTAGGCGATACCGGTGTGGACCCCGATGCCCGCCGACAACCAGGGTCCCTCGGGCGTCCCGTAACCGAGGGCTCCCAGCAGATCCTGCGCCGCACGGACCGCCTTGACGGCATGGTCGGGGCCCGCATAGCCCGGGATGTAGAGGCCGATCACCTCGTCGCCGACCAGCTTGTCGATAAAAGCGTCCGTCCGCACCAGCCTGTCGGTGGCCACCGCGTAGAAACGGTTCATGAGCTGGCCGAACTCGGCGGCGGACATGGTCTTGGCCAGCGCGCTCGAGCCTCGGACATCGGCGAAGACCATTGACAGCTCGATTTCGGCTCCCCCCGGTCTGACCTGGAACGCCCGCATACACCAGTTGCAGAACCTGGGGTTCTTGTCGTAGGGACGCCTTCCGACGACCCTCATCAGCTGGGCCCCGAGACCGCTCAGCGGGACGTGACAGCTCTTGCACCGCTCCTTGCCGGGAAGCACTCGGTTGAGGCGACGCAGCTGGCGAAGGCCGCGAACCTCGCCCTGCAGGGCCCTCCGCCAGTACTCGTCTGACCCGGGCTTGGTGGGGATCGGAACTCGAGATGGAGGCCGGTCCGGCATGATCACGAAGCTACACGCCAGGTCGGCCGGGCGGACCGGGGCGGCGAACCCGAAGATCCCCGATCTTGCGTGAGTAGTGACCCGCCGGCGGTCCGGATCTCACGCAAGAAGGGCCCAGTCCGGCAAAGGCCAAACAACTCCTTACACTCGAAAGCCATGCCCAGGAAGAGCGCCGCCGACCTCACGCTCCTCACCGCCGAGGATTTCTACCTCTTCAACGAGGGGACCCACTACCGGCTGCACGAGAAGCTGGGTGCCCACCCGGCCGGCGACGGGACCTACTTCGCGGTGTGGGCGCCCAACGCCCGGTCGGTCTCCGTGATCGGGGACTTCAATGGATGGGACCGGGAGCGAGACTTGCTGCGGCCCACGGACGCAGGGATCTGGGAGGGGTTCGTGCCCGGTGTGGGCCAGGGCGAGGTCTATAAGTACGCCCTCGTCTCGCATCAGGACGGCCATCGGGTGGAGAAGGCCGATCCCTTCGGGTTCCTGCACGAGGTGCCGCCCAAGACCGCCTCGGTGGTCTGGGACCTCGAGTACGACTGGGATGACTCGGAGTGGATGCAAGGTCGAGGCCGGCGTAACTCGCTGGACGCCCCCATCAGCATCTACGAGGTCCACCTGGGCTCCTGGCGAAGGGTGCCGGAGGACGGCAAACGCCCTCTCTCCTACCGGGAGCTGGCTCCCCTGCTGGCCCAGCACGTGAGCCGGCT
>JBOGFC010000017.1:0-2591 GCA_050742155.1 Acidimicrobiia bacterium | reverse complement strand
GAGAAGCTGATCGTCTTCACCGGGCTGTCCGGCTCCGGCAAGTCGAGCCTGGCCTTCGACACCATCTACGCCGAGGGGCAGCGCCGCTACGTGGAGAGCCTCTCCGCCTACGCCCGGCAGTTCCTGGGTCAGATGGACAAGCCGGACGTGGACTTCATCGAAGGGCTGTCACCGGCCATCTCCATCGACCAGAAGACCGCCAGCCGCAACCCTCGTTCCACGGTGGGGACGGTGACCGAGATCCACGACTACCTGCGCCTGCTCTATGCCCGGATCGGGGTGCCGCACTGTCCCAACTGCGGGCGGGTGGTGGCCCGCCAGACCCCCCAGCAGATCGTCGACCAGGTGCTGGAGCTGGGGGAGGGGAGCCGCTTCCAGGTCCTCGCCCCGGTGGTGCGAGGCCGCAAGGGGGAGTACGAGACCCTCCTCAAGGAGCTGGCCCGGGAGGGCTTCAGCCGGGCCCGCATCGACGGGAAGGTGCGGGACCTCACCGAGGAGATCCGCCTGGACCGCTACTACCAGCACACCATCGAGGTGGTGGTGGATCGGCTGGTCCGCAAGGAGGGGATCGAGCGCCGCCTGTCCGATTCGCTGGAGACGGCCCTGCGCCTCGCCGAGGGGGTGGCGGTGGTGGACGTGATCGATGGTCCCACCCTCACCTTTAGCCAGCACCTGGCCTGCGAGCAGTGCGGGTTCTCCTTCGAGGAGCTGCAGCCTCGCAACTTCTCCTTCAACAGCCCCTACGGGGCCTGTGCAGAGTGCTCGGGAATCGGCACCCGCTACCAGGTGGACCCCGAGCTGGTGGTGCCTGACCCCGACCTGTCGATCGCCGAGGGAGCCGTGGCTCCCTGGGCGGGCCACCGGGGTCGCTACTTTCAGCGCCTTCTGGAAGGGGTGGCCCGGGCGCTCGACTTCGACGTCGATACCCCGTTCGGGGAGCTGACTTCCCGGCAGCGGCGGGCCGTCCTGGAGGGCACCGGGAACCGCCCCATCGAGGTGGCCTTCACGAACCGCTTCGGCCGCAGCCGCAGGTACCGCACCACCTACGAGGGGGTGCTCCCCTTCCTGGAGCGCAAGCACGAGGACTCCGAGTCCGACTCGGCCCGGGAGTACTACCAGGAGTACATGCGGGAGGTTCCCTGCTCGGCCTGCGGGGGGGCCCGGCTCAACCCGGTCTCCCGGGCGGTGACGGTGAGTGGGCTCAACATCCACCAGCTCTCCTCGGTGTCGGTGGGGCGGACCGCCGAGTTCCTCGATGGCTTGGAGCTTTCGGAGCGGGAGAGGAAGATCGCCCGGCGAGTGCTCAAGGAGGTGCGGGCCCGGCTGCGCTTCCTGCTCGACGTGGGCCTCGAATACCTGACGCTCTCCCGCTCGGCCGCCACCCTGGCCGGCGGAGAGGCGCAGCGCATCCGCCTGGCCACCCAGATCGGCTCCGGGCTGGTGGGGGTGCTCTACATCCTCGACGAGCCGTCTATCGGGCTCCACCAGCGCGACAATCAGCGCCTCATCGAGACCCTGCTGCGGCTGCGCGACCTGGGTAACACGGTGATCGTGGTGGAGCACGACGAGGAGACCATCCGCACCGCCGATCACATCGTCGACCTGGGACCCGGGGCGGGAGAGCACGGAGGGCGGATCGTGGCGGAGGGTCCGCTCGAGGAGATCATCGGTGAGCCCACCTCGCTGACCGGTGACTACCTGAGCCGCCGGCGGGCCATCCCGATCCCGGAGAGCCGGCGACAGCCGGATGGTCGTCGGCTGGAGGTGATGGGGGCGGTGGAGAACAATCTCAAGGGGATCGACGTGCGCTTCCCGCTCGGCCTTCTCATCGCCGTCACCGGCGTGTCCGGCAGTGGCAAATCCTCACTGGTCGAGGACGTGCTGGCCAAGGCCCTGCGCCAGCGGCTCTACGCGGCGCGAGACGTGCCGGGTCGGCACAGGCGCCTCCGCGGGCTGGAGGAGATCGACAAGGCGGTCGACATCGACCAGTCCGCCATCGGCCGAACGCCCCGCTCCAACCCGGCCACCTATACCGGGGTCTTCGACCACATCCGGGCCCTGTTCGCCTCCACGCCGGAGGCACGGGTGCGGGGCTACCAGCCGGGGCGCTTCTCCTTCAACGTCAAGGGAGGACGCTGCGAGGCCTGCAAGGGAGACGGGACCATCAAGATCGAGATGCATTTCCTGCCCGACGTGTACATCCCCTGCGAGGTGTGCAAGGGGCGCCGTTACAACCGGGAGACCTTGGAGATCCTCTGGAAGGGCCACTCGATCGCCGACGTGCTGGAGATGTCGGGGGAGCAGGCGTTGCGGCTCTTCGAGAACCAGCCCCGGATCGCCCGCATCCTGCAGACCCTCCAGGACGTGGGGTTGGGCTACATTCGCCTCGGCCAGCCGGCCCCCACCTTGTCCGGGGGGGAGGCACAGCGGGTCAAGCTCTCCAGCGAGCTGGGCAGGCGGGCCACCGGCCGCACCTTCTACATCCTCGACGAGCCCACCACCGGGCTGCACTTCGAAGACGTACGCAAGCTGCTCGGGGTACTGCAGCGTCTGGTGGACGCCGGCAACACGGTGGTGATCATCGAGCACAA
>JBOGFC010000016.1:0-8455 GCA_050742155.1 Acidimicrobiia bacterium | reverse complement strand
CGCTGGTCCTGTTCCGCCTCGATCCCTGGGCGGCCCTACTGGCTGCGGCGGCCCTCTCGGCGATGGTGGTCGACGACCAGAGGCGCAGCTTCGTCCTTCAGGTCGCAGCGGTGCTGTCCAAGGGCTGGGCGGTGGTCTTCGCGGCGGTGGAGTGGATCCGAGGGCGCCGGGCCCGCGCCTTCGCCCTGGTCGGGGCGCTGGTGGCCGTCCTGGCGGGGCTCTTGCTCACGCCGGGCTTTCGCGCCGCCCGCACCTTCGGGGGGATCCACACCGACACGATGGTGGGATCGGCCCTGGCCCTCGTCCGGACGGCCCTCGGCGAGCCGGTAGGACGCTTCGATGCCGCCGGCGCCATCTACCTGGAGGCTCCGGCCTGGGCGGTGCCGGTCAACGTCAACATCGGCCTGGTGCTGGCGACCGTCGCTCTGATCTCGGTTTCAGCCCCACTGACCCGCCTCGGCATCGTCAAGCTGACGGGTGCCCTGGTGGTGGCTCTCTTGATCGCCAGCCCGTTGCTCTCCCCGCAGTTCGTCATCTGGCCCATCCCTTTCCTGGCCCTTCACCCCTCCCGGCTGGTTCGGCTGATCACCCTCGCCGTGGCGTCGCTCACCATCCTGTTCATGCTCGGCTGGAACCCGATGTACATCGGGAGCCTCTGGTGGCTCCCGCTGGTGGGCCTCCGTAACCTGGCTCTCCTGGCGCTCGGGGTGGTGACGGCCTGGAGCGTGCGCAGCCAGGATGAGCCGGCCCCGGCGGAGCCACGATGACCGTCCGGGGAGTGCTCGGGACTTTCGACAGTGGAGCCCACGGTAAGCTTCCGTCCTCTCGAACGGTTCGGTTCAGGTCGGATGCGCTTGCCGGGGTCAGGAGAGCGAGGTAATCGTGGCAGCCGAGCGTGGATGGTGGGGCAGTCGAGCTACCTGGCAGAAAGCGTTGTTGGTCATCGCAGCGCTGTGGATTATCGCCACGGCGGTGGCGCTCCCGCTGTTCCGGTCCAGGCAGCCGGTACAGACCTCGACGTCTGGGTCTGAAGTCAGGCTGATCAACGTCCAGGGGGGCGAATCCACCTTCCTCACCCCCGGCTTCGATCCCCAATGGTCGACGGACGGGACCAGGATCGCCTTCACCGACCTCGATCCCGAGGGCAAATCAGGTGTGTATGTGATCCCCTCCCAGGGAGGGACAGGCACCTGGCTGACCTTTGGCCAGGAGCAGTCGTGGTCGGCGGACGGCACTCGGCTCGCCTTCACCACCCTGGCCGAGGGAACGCCCGGCGTATACGCAATCGAGGCGGCCGGGGGCTCGGGCACCTTTCTCACCCCCGGCACGAGTCCGGCCTGGTCTCCGACCGGAGACCGGATCGCCTTCACCACGCTCGACGAGCAGGGGGACTCGGGGATCTACACCATCGGGGCCGGGGGAGGCACCGGCACCTTCCTCACTCCCGGCACGGATCCGGCGTGGTCGCCGGATGGAGCTCAATTGGCCTTCAGCGCGACGGACGAAGAGGGGAACTCGGGGATCTACACGATCGGGGCCGAAGGAGGCACCGGGTCCTTCCTCACCCCAGGTTCCAAACCGGTCTGGTCGCCGGACGGAACTCGCCTGGCTTTCATCACGCTGGATGAGGAGGGGAAGTCCGGCATCTACGTGATCCAGACCGGAGGAACCACCGGCACTTTCCTCACTCCCGGCTCCGATCCTACCTGGTCCCCCGACGGGTTGAGCATCGCCTTCATCACACTGGACGAGCAAGGCAATTCCGGCGTCTACGTCATCGATGCTCAAGGTGGGAGCGGTACCTTCCTCACCCCCGGCACCGATCCAATCTGGTCGCCCGACGGCAACCGCATCGCCTTCGCCCTCACCCAATGATCGGGCGGGCAGACCCGGGCCCGAAAGCCCGACCGCGGCAGACTGGCGCTCTGCCGGCCCCTACCAGCCGATGACCTCAGCCGTCGGCCGCCTGAACGACAGGCTGGGTGCGGCGGCCTGGCCGGCCCCGCTGAGGTCGCTGTCCTGGGTCGATCTAGCGATCAACACCTTGCTGCTGCTCGCCGCGGCCGCCCTGCACGCTCTCATCCCCGGAGGTGTGCCGATTCCGGGAGGTGTTTCGACCGGCGCCGATCCCGGCAACTGGTTGGCGCTGGCCCACGAGTTTCGGGGACGTCCGGTGATGTCCCTCGACAGCTGGTATCCCCCTCTCTTCCCGGCGCTGCTGAGCTCCCTGCTCTTCGTCACCTCGCCCCTCCAGGCACTGGTGGTGGCGGGTCTCATTGCGCAGTTCGGGGTGGTGTCGGCGAGCTACTGGATCACTCGGGGTTTGGGCCGGACCAGGGCTGGCACGGTCGCGCTCCTCGCAGGCACGGCGGGCTACCAGCTGGAAGCCTACGCCTGGGGGGCATTTCCCCAGCTGCTCGGCTCCGGTCTCGCCCTGTTGGTCCTGTGGATCGTGGTGCGACTCGTCGACCGACCACACGCCGGCTGGCTCGTCGGGGCGGCACTGGGAGCCACCGCTGTGGTGGCCACCCACAAGCTGGTGGCGGCTTTGCTGGTGGTGGCCGTGCCGGTGGCGGCGTTTCATGCACTCTGGCTCCGCCGCAGGGGGGAAGGCACCTGGGCCTGGAAGAAGGCCGCTCCGGCCCTGATCGTGTTGGCCACCCTGGCCGTCGCCGGGGCGGCTGAGTGGCTGTCAGGTTCGAAGGTTGGCTACCACCCCGTGCTCAACCCCTCGAGCCTCTCCAGGCTGGCGGTCCTCTATGCGACGGTTCGGGAGGCGACGGTTCCCTGGGCCCTCATGGCCTTGGTAGGGCTGTGGGCGATCTCCTCCAGGTCGTGGCCGGCCCCCCTTCGGCCGACCGTCTCCTGCGGCTCCGCCTGGACCCTGGCGGGGGTCGGGGTCTTCCTCATCACTGGTGAGCAGCGAGCTCTGCTGCTCTCCCAGCTGGGGCTGATCATGCTGATGGTGGCTGCGTTTGCTCGGTGGCGATCGCTCATCGCCCAAAGGCAACCCCGGCCCAGGTTGGCTCCTGCGATCTTCACGATTGCCGCCTGGGCCATGGTCGGGTCGATCTCGCTGAGCGGATTGATCAGCTTCTCAGCCGCCGTCGAGTGGTACCGGTTCGTCGATCACGCGGAGCTACAGGTCCTCGAGCAGTTGAAGCAAGCCTCCCGGCCGGGCGACATCGTCGTGGCAGCCCGGGGGCCCAAAGGGAGCCCGACAGGCTGGTGGGTGCAAGGTTACGCGGAGCGGCCCACCTACAGCTCGCACGATCTCCGCTACCTGTCCTTTCCGGAAGAGCGAAGGCAAGCCGCCCTGGCCAACCGCCTCTTTCAGGAGAACCTCTCAAGGACCGAGCTCATGTCCCTGCTGGAGGACATCGGGGCGCGGTACCTCGTGGTGGACCGACGCGGCCCGGATGGAGGCTGGCTGCTGAGAACAGAGGACTACGGCCTGGTCGTGGCCTTCGACTCTCCCTCCTTGGTCGTGCTTCGCGTTCCCGATCCGAGGACGTGATTCGGCCGTAGCAGGCCGAGGATTAGGCGACGGCCCTTCAGCGGGGGATTTCCTGGTCTCCAGGAAGTGGCTCAGCGGCCCTGAGAGCCCTGCGAAGCCCCGGCAACTGTTCCGGGACTGGCAACTCCGAACCTCTCAGGGCCTCCCTCAGCGCTCGGCGATCACCTGGCCCCGCAGCTCGAGCACCTTGCCCTCTTCGAACGAAGCGGCCAGGCAGAGGTACTCTCTGGCCCGGTAGGGCCCCCCTCTCGTTGCAGGGCATCGCGGATCAGCTCGACGAACATCTCCTCATCCAGATCGGTCCTATCCCGCACCATGAAGGTGGTGGTGGCCCGGGAGCTGGCCATGCCGGCCATGGCCCATAAGGGGAGGGTGTGACAGATCGGACCGTAGCTAGGGGGGCGTCTCGAAGCCGCACTGGGGTCCCGTCGCCCGACTGAGGGCCCGGTCCAGCGTCGCCAGTTTGGCCGCAAGCGCTTCCGCCAGAGCGACGTACCAAGCGTCATAGGCGGTGAGGTTCTCCCGTAGCTGCCACACCCGCTCGGCGAACGGTTCGTAGGGAAAGAGCTCGATGCGCAGGGCCAAGAGATCCGCGTGGGCCAGCGAAGCGGTGTCGTTCGAGATCTCACCGTTAAAGGCAGCACGGCGGAGTAAGTCGGCGGCTTCGACGGGTAACAGATGGGGAGCGGCCAGCTGCGCCGTGGCCAGCAGCGAATCGGCCCAAATGCCGTTCGAGCCGGAGTCGACGAGAGCGGCGACCACCAGCGAGGCGTCAACGACCAGCGTCACCTACGGTCGGCGTCGCGGTGGGTCAGGATCGCCTCCGCCGACAGCGTGCTGCCGGTGCGCTGCTTGCGCTCACGCACTTGGGCCATCAGCGCCTCGGCATCCGGCTTACGCGCCAACGCGATTAGCTGGGCGCGCAAATACTCCTGCAGGGATCGGCCTGTGAGCGCGGCTCGGGCGGCCAGCTCATCACGAGCGTCGTCCGGAACGTCTCGGATGGTGATCGAACTAGGCATGCCAGCATTATGCTGCTATTAGCAGCATAATGCAAGCACTGCCCCTGGGTTCCCCTCGCCGTGCTTGGCGGCGAGATCCTCTAATAGGGCTGATCCTCGATCAGTCGCTCCGCCACCCGTCGGAGCAGGCCACCTCCCAGGAGAACGAGCGAGGCGACGGCCGCCGAGACCGCCCCAGCTTGCGCCCAAAGGGGCAGATTGGCGAGGGGAGCTACCAGCGCCCCCCATCTGCTGTTCGAGGGGCTCGAAACCGACGGCAGCACCAGCGGTCCGTAGGGGATGATGACCTCAGTGGTCGTCGTGGTGCTCGTGTCGAGGGTGGTGCCGGGGCCGACGGTGGTGGTGGTCGTCTCCGCAGGCAGCGTGGTGGTGGTCTCCTGAGCCTGGACGACCAGGGACGAGGCCCCCACCGCCAGCCCGATGACGAGCAGCAAGAGCACTGCCATCACTCTTTGCTTCCCCCTGCGATTCATCCGCCACCCTTCACGTGACACGTCCCCGGCTTCCCGCTGGAACGAGACAGGGAGCTCCCCAACGCGCACATCACGACCGCCGCAAGCCCCCTACCTTAATCCTCGCGCCAGCTTAGCGCGTGGCCACTCCCCGCGCGCAGGCCCCTGCTAGCGTGGAGATCTAAGGGGCGAGCCATGGGAGGTTCTGGGGTGGGTCAGCAACGCAGGCAGGAGGCCTCCGACGCCGTGTCGTCGATCACGCGGCTGCGCAAGCAGCACGTCCTGGCCGAACGCCTGGAGCTCCTGGAGCAGGCGCCGCTCTTCTCCGTGTTGCATCCCTCCGACCTGCGCATCCTGGCCGACAAGTTCCATCCAGTCCGCCTCCGCCGGGGAGAGGTGATCTTCCGTGAGGGGGAGCCGGCCGAGCGGCTCTTCCTCATCGACCAAGGCCGCGTCAAGCTGTCCATCGGGTCGGCACATGGCCAAGAGTTGCTGGTGGCCGTCTTGGGCCGAGGGAACATCTTCGGCGAGCTGGCGGTGATCGACCGGGGCCCGCGGGCCATGAACGCCCGGGCCATGGAAGACTCGCTCGTCTACGGGCTCGGCTCGGATGTCTTCTGGACCATGCTGGAGAACCGCCCCGCCTTCGCCCGCCGCCTGCTCGAGCTGATGGCGAGGAGGTTGCGGCGGGCCGACCAGGCCAGCCAGGACCTGGTCTTCTTCGATGCCCCCACTCGCCTGGCTCGCCGCCTGCTGGAGCTGGCCGAGGAGCATGGGGAGCCGGCCGGGGACGGTGAGGTGGTGCGCATCACCGTCAAGGTCACCCAGGACGAGCTCGCCCAGATGATCGGGGTCACCCGAGCGAGCGCCAACCGGCTGATCGCCTCCTTCGCCGGTCGAGGCTGGATCGACTGGAACGACGGCCATCCGCTCATCCTTCACCCCGAGGATCTGGTGCGGCGGGCACACTGACGCCACCGCGGGTTCTCCTCAGCCCCGGCTGGCCAGGCCGCTGTCCACGCGCCGGCGCCATCCCGGCAAGGCGAATGGCGCCCGGGCCGCCAGGCGAAGCCGGCCCCAGGGCCGGTCGTGTTGCAAGACGATCGCCAGGTTGAGCGCGGCGAGCCGGTGGCCCTCGAAGCGAACCAAGTCGGTGCGCTCCAGCAATCGCTCGGCGGCTCGCATCACCACACTGTGCGGGCGCAGGCCGGCCAGGACCCATTCCGGGACGGCGGCCCCCACCGCTCGGGCGGCGATGAGCAGCGCCAGGTAGGTGGTGCTCCGCAATCCCCACCGTTCCACGAAGCCGACCAGCTCCGGCCAGTCGACCCTTCCCGCGGCGATCTCGGCCAGGTCCCGGAACAGGATGAGGCGAAATCGGTGGTCGAGCAGGGCGTGCGTGCAGAGAAAGCCCAGGTGGGCAGGTTGGGGGAGCTGCCAGATCGGGCCCAGGGGGCCCTCCTCCGGTCCTCGTGCCTCCCGCCAGGCCCAGTCGGTGGCGCCCTCCGCCTCACCGAGCAGCTGGCTGTAGCTGAACAGGTCCCAGTGCAAGTCGACGTCGAACCTCACCCCGGACGGGTCGGCGAAGGGCACATTGCGCTTGTCGCCCTTCGGGGCCTGGGGCGGGAGCGGTCGGGCGGTCGGGTGGGCCGCCAGCACGGCCAGCGCCCGATCGAGAGCCCGGCGCGGCACGAGCAGGTCGATATCGGTGAAGGTCCGCTGCTCCGGTCTCCGGTAGGCCGCTTCTGCCAGGTAGGGGCCCTTGAGGATCGCCACCGGGACCTGCCGGGCGGCCAGCTCGCCCAGCAACGAGGAGAGGACGTCCACCATGACCTTTTGGCGGGCCAGCAACCGAGCGTAGAGGGGCCGGGCGGCCAGGCGGAGGCTCTCTGCCGAGGAGGTGGCCGCCAGGCCGAGCAGGCCGTGGCGCGACAGGAGCAGCAGCTCCTCGTGGCCGAGCCGGGCCGCCTCCCCCACCTTCCGACCGGCGGCCACGTCCAACACCAGCCGGGAACGGTGGTCGGCGGGCCGCCAGGCGAGTCGGGAGTGCTGCACGGGTTCGGGCAACGATTATCGCGTGCCCGGCTGTCATACTCTGGGCATGGTCGCCGGCCCCATCGGCCCCCCACCGCCCCACATCGTCCAGACCGAGGTGGAAGGAGACGTGAGCCTCTACAACCCGCGGCGGGAGGAGGTGGCGATCCTCAATGCCACGGCCTCCGACATCTGGTCCCTGGGCGACGGCACGCTCACCCTCGAGGAGATCGTCGAGCGCCTGGCACGGGCCTACGCCCGTCCCCCGGACGAGATCCGGGATGAGGTGCAGGACACCGTGCAGGCCCTCATCGAGGGGGGCTTCCTCACCTCCGACGCAACCTGATGGCAGGCGTCACCTTCACGGCTGAGTACCGCATCCTCGATACCGCCTATCGCATCCGGGCCGGGCCCGAGGCGGGCCGAGAGGTCGATCGGCTCCTGGCACCCTTCCGGCTCGCCGACCGATGGGGCGCCGGAACGCCCCGCCGGGTCACGATCACCGCCGGGGATGACGGGAGCCGGGTGCTCGAGGACGGCAGAGTCATCGCCGAGGGCTTCTGGCCCGGCCTGCTCGGCCCACTGATGGCCCATCTGAACACCGCGGTCCTGGAGGAGTTCGCCGGCTTGGCCGTCCATGCCGGGGTGGTCGCCGAGGGGCCGGCCGCCCTCGCCTTTCCGGGCGCCTCCGGAAGCGGGAAGAGCACCCTGACCGCCGCCTGTCTCCTGACCGGCTTCTCCTACGTATCCGACGAGGCTCTCTGCCTGGACCGCTTGAGCGGGCAAGTGGTTCCCTACCCCAAGCCGCTGGCCCTAGCAGGTCCGGGCACCCAGGCACTCCGGCTCTCCCCCTCTCTGTGGGAGGGCGCCGGGGGCCGACTCTCCCCCTCCCGGTGGGAGGGGGCCGGGGGCCGACTCTCCCCCTCCCGGTGGGAGGGGGCCGGGGGGACGGAGATGCTGCTGCAGGCCGAGGACCTGGGGGCCCGCCTGGCCTCCGGGCCCCTCGAGGCGGCCCACGTGGTGACGGCGGAGCGGGCCATGGGGCCGGCCCGATTGGTGGAGGTGACGCCCTCCCAAGCGATGGCCGCCCTACTCCGCTTCTCCTTCAATCACTACAAGGATCCGGAGGGTTCGTTTCGACTGGCCGCTCGAGTCGCCGGGGGGTGCCGGGCCTGGCAGTTGAGGTACGAGGATCCGCTGGAAGCGGCCCGCCTCCTGCGGCGGAGCTTGGTCCCGGCCGGGTCTTACTCCTCCGGCTGAGCTTCCTCCGGCAGGTCGGCCGGCTCGGACGCCCTCCGAAGCTTGCCCGTTTGCTTGTCTTCCAGCGCTCGGGCCGCCTTCAGGCTGGCGATCCCGGCGGTGGTCAACCCGCCCGCCCAGCCGGCCAGGGCGGCCACCTCCAATCCAGTCTTGGGCAGCGCCTCCTGGGC
>JBOGFC010000015.1:0-36918 GCA_050742155.1 Acidimicrobiia bacterium | reverse complement strand
CGAGCGTCTCGTGGCGCACCTTGCCGCTCTCTCGGAAGCTGCGCCGCAGCAGGTGCGACACGTATTCCCGGTCCTTGTACTTGCGCACAATCCTGGCAACGTGCACCGCACCCGAAGTCCTGGCCATAGCGGCATTCTAGACCGAGGGTCAAGTGGAAGTCAAGCATATTACTGGCTACGTCAAGGGCCACCGAGCAGCCCGGAAGCTGTGGTATTACTGGCTATCGGAGCCGACTACCGGGGGTAACTTCCGCCTAGCCGTCGTCCGCTACGGCCTCACCGAGTAGGCGATGCCGGGGGCGTACTGGTCGCAGAGGTCCGGGCTGAGGGCCAGCGTGGGCGGACCGGTGATCGATACCCAGATGGGATTCGCTTCCGGGCGGGGTGGGTAGAGGATGACGGCTTGCGGCGGGAGGTCCACCCCACCCAGTCTCCCGTCACGGGGGAGCGGGAAGATCATTCCCCGAGCCTCCGGTGGAGCGACCGTGCCGGAGCCATCCGGGTCGAGCTGGGGAGGAATGACCACTTCCTCGAAGCTGTGGCGATTGAGCGGATCGGGGGACCCGAAGAAGGTCTCCATCGCGAAGTGGGCCGATCCTCCGTCCCCCCAGATGCCGATGGCCGGCACCTCGGGATACTTGGTTCCCGGCCAGAGGGTATCGGTGAAGGAGAGGTTCTCCACCAGGAAGTGCAGGCCGAAGACCAGCACCGCGTGCTCCACGGCCGGGTCGCCGCACACGATGGTCCCATAACCGACCGGCGTCACCCGCAAGTCGTCGGTCCAGTCGAGCCCCGAGCCGATCTGGCTGGTGGTCATGCCTTCCGGAGCGGACCAGCCGGCCAGCGGCTGGGGGCCCTGATCGAGGTCCCAGGCGGCCACGACCTGCCCGTCGACGATCGCCTCGGTCGCCATGGCCCCCGTATAGATGGTGGGCACCTGGAAGCCCACCGTCCAGCGGGCGGTGACCCCGGTCGGGACGCTGCCCAGGTTCGAGCCGGCCACCGAGGTCTCCTGAGGGCGCTCGAGGGGGAGCGGGTGCACCACCCCGGAGGCGTCGCGCAGCTGGAGCTGTGGGTAGAAGGCCCGGTTGTCGCCCAGGGCTGCCCGGCCGAACAGGATCTCGGTCCCGCTCGTGTTGCGGAAGGCCACCGTCATGCGCACCTCGCTGTAACGGGCCCGGTGGGGAGAGAGGGCCATGAAGACGTTTTGGACCTCGAGCTCCCAGGGCCCGTGCGAGTACCGCTGGCCGGGAGCGAGGCGGATCACCGGCGGGGGCTCCTGCTGCGCCTGCGCCTGGGCGGCCACCATCGCCTCGGGGCGGGCACACGCCGCGAGGAGCGCCAGGGCTGCCAGCTTCTTCATCGAACCTCCGGAGGGCTCGCCGGTTGCTTCGGTCGGCGCCGGTTCCCCATTGAGGCTTTTCCCGGGTACCTTACGGAGATGGTGACCGTCCGGCGCCTGAACCACGCGGTGCTCTTCGTCTCCGACCTCGATCGCTCGGTCCGCTTCTACACGGACGTGCTCGGGTTCGGGGTGGTGGCTCGGGCGGGCCCGATGGCCTTCCTACGCGCCCGGGGATCGGACAACCATCACGACCTCGGTCTCTTCGGCCTGGGGCCGCAAGCGACCCGCCCGCCGCAGCGGACGGTGGGGCTCTACCACCTGGCCTGGCAGGTGGCCACCATCGAGGACCTGGCCGCGGCGCGCCGCGAGCTACGCGAGGTCGGTACCTATGTGGGGGAGAGCGACCACGGGGCGACGAAGTCGATCTACGGCGCCGACCCCGACGGCAACGAGTTCGAGGTCATGTGGATGGTGCCACGGGAGGAGTGGGGAGCCTACGAAGGCCGGGCCCCGGTCACGCCTTTGGATCTGGAGGCCGAGCTGGACCGTTTCGGTCAGCGGGCGGCCGGCCGGCGATCGAAGTAGCCCTCGTCGTAGGAGAAGCGGCGCTGCTCCGGGTCGTAGTCGACGATCTTGGGGAGAACGATCTCCCGGTCGGAGGGACACGGCCCGTGCAGGTGGCGTTCCAGGTCGTCCCAGAAATGCTCCACGATTCCCGCCACCAGGTTCTGCTCCCCCTGGCCCAACCCGCAACGGTTGGCGTCGGTCACCCGGGCCAGCCAGGCGGTGATCTCCTCCAGGTCTGAGAGGTCGGCCTCGCCTCGGTCGAGCGCCTCCAGTCGCTCGGTGAGGTTCTCGGAGCCGAGCTTGCAGGGCGGGCACTGGCCGCACGACTCCAGGGCGTTGAAGCGGGAGAGCACCGCTCCCACCCGCACGACGCAGGCGCTGTCGTCGTAGGCGATGAAGCCCCCCGCCCCCAGCCCGGAACCGACCCGCCGCATCCCCTCATAGGAAAGGGGTGTATCGAGCTCGTTGGAGGTGAGGGGGCGATTGGCCACCCCGGAGACGGCCATCGCCAGCCGCCTTCCCTTGGCCAGCCCTCCCCCGATACCGTAGAGGAGCACCGACAAGGGCGTGCCGAGCGGGAGCTCGGCCACTCCTTCCTCCCGGACGTCCCCGCAGATCGTGAAGACCAGCGTGCCCGGCGACTCCTCGGTTCCGAAGGATCGGAACCACTCGGGCCCGCGGCGGATGATGTGGGGGACGTTGGAGAGGGTCTCCACGTTGTTGACGACGGTGGGGTTGGAGGTGGCGCCCCCCGCCCCCACCGATCCGGCGCCCACCCCCAGCATCTGGTCGGCGAACAGACCCATCACGTAGGGCGGGTAGAGCCGGGGGAGGGGGTCCTTTCCCTCGATGGCCTCGAGCAGCCCCTTCTCCTCCCCGAGCAGGTAGTTGTCCGGTCCCTCCACCACCTTCACGGGGATGTCGCCCAGCAGCCCGGCGGCGTCCATCTCGGTGGCGGCCCGCTCCAGCGCCTCGATCTCCGGCCGGAAGCCGGCCTTGATCCCGACGTACGCCTCGACGGCTCCCACCGCCAGTGCTCCGATGGCGATCCCCTCCAGGAGCTGATAGGGATTGGCCCTCATCAGGGCGCGGTCCTTGAACGTGCCCGGCTCCCCCTCGGCGGCGTTGCAGACCAGATACCGGGGAGCGTCTGTCTCACGCTGGAGGCCCTGCCACTTGATGCCGGTGGGAAAGCCGGCGCCTCCCCGACCGCGCAACCCGGCTCGCCTGACCTCCTCGGCCACCGCCTGCGGGCCGATCTCCAGGGCGCGCCGCAGCCCCTCGCCGCCCCCTTGGGCCTGGTAGTCGGACAGCGAGGAGAGCGGCGAGTCGGGCAAGAGGAAGGCCGCCCGGTCGTCCACCTCCCCTCCTTGCTCGGCTGAAGGCCCGACCCTACCGGCTTGCCGATCATGAGAGGTCGAGAGGCCGGCGGCGCGTGATGGCAAACTCGCCACGTGAGGCGCATCGCGTTCGTGCTCGGCAAGCCACCCCGCGCGCCGTCGATGCTGGCGGAGGTCGCCGGTAGGCTTCGCCGCCAAGGCTTCGACGTCGTCGTCCACCTGCCGCATGAGTCGACCGAGCCTGTGCCGTCCTGGCTCTTCGAAGTCGACCTGGTCGTCCAGCGGGGGCTCGACCACCACGCCCTGGCGGCACTCCAAGGCCTCGAGGAGGGCGGCGTGCGCTGCTGCAACCTGGTGGCCGCCACGATGACCTCCCAGGACCGCTTGGCAGTGTGGCGCAGATTGGCAGCATCCAACCTGCCCGTCCCGGCCACCATACCGGCGGGCACGTGGACCGAGGTGCTGGCTGCGGCCGAGGGTCGCGGCATCGTGGTAAAGGCTCAGGATGCACGCCGGGGGCGGGGAGCCGGGGTGGTGGTTTCGCCCGACGGCGTTTTGCCCGCGGCGGCTCCGTTTGAAGGGCCATACGTCGTGCAGGACGTCGTCCCCGGCGACGGATGGGACCGCAAGCTCTACGTTGCCGGCCGGCACGTGCGCGGACTGCTCAAGCACGGCCTGCCGCCGCCCGCAGCCGTCCGCGAGGTTAGGTCGCTGCGCCCCACACGTTCGCTGACCGACCTGGGAGTCCGGGTGGGCCTCGCCCTAGGGCTCGAGATCTACGGTGTCGACGTCGTCGGGAGTGCCCACCCATACATAATCGACATCAATCCCTTCCCCGGTTTTCGGGGGATCCCCGACGCGCCGCGTCTCATCACCGGTTACCTCTCCGGCATTGCCTTGGGCCGCGGGTCGACTTCCCGAAACGATGACAAGAGGCCGCCGTGAGCAGCAGGCCGCGACCTGGGTGAGGTCAAAGGCGAGAGGCCCGGCGCGGGTGCGGTCAGCCGGTCCAGGAGAGCCGTCGTGACGGCTTGCTGCCCGGGGCGGAAGGCGTAGAGGCAGGCGAGCCGAAGGCGGACGGCGGCGAGGTAGCCCGCCAGCCGCCCACGGACCGCTGCGCTGGGACGGTAACCCTCCAGCAGCGCCCCGGCGGCCGCCTCGGCGCGGTCGGCAGGGCAGGCGGCGCCGAGCACCCGCGGCTCGAAATGCACGAGGAGGTTGGCGAGATCGGTGGCCGCCTCTCCCAGGGCGAGGGTGTCCCAGTCGAGCACCCCGAGGGCGCCGTCGGCGCCCACGATCACCTGACCGTCGTGGAGGTCGGCGTGGATGGGGACCTGATCGGTGGGAGTTCCGTCCAGCCATGGGGCCACTTGGAGAAGCGCGTGGTCCGCTCGCTCGGTGAGCTCCGGCGGGACGTAACCCTCCAGCCGGCCCACCCACTCGCCAGTCCAGCGGTACTCGGTGGCCGCATCCCGCACAGTCCAATGGTCTACCTCTGAGGCCGCCTGCCCGTGCAAAGCTCGCAACCCCTGGCCGAGCCTCCGGCATGCCTGGGTGACGTCGACGCCAGCCAGCAGGCTCCGCAGGGTCGCTCCGGTCAGTCCCGACCAGACGGTGAGGCCGCGGTGGGGCTCGTGAGCCACCAGCCGTGGGATGCTGAACGGTGCGTGGGTGGCGGCGGCCTGCGCGGCGGCGAGCATCGGCAGCGTCCGGCCCGGCCGGACGAGCTTGGCCCAGCGGGTCGTCGCGAGTCCGGGGCCGGCGTCGAGGCGGACGGTGGCCCGGCGTTCCGGGCGATGGACGACAAGTGTGGCGTCCGGCCGCGCCGAGACCGCAGCAAGGTCCGGCAGTCGCCGATCGGCACCGGCGGGCTGGAGCAACACGCCGGCTCCGGGTAGCGCGGCGATCGGCGCCTGGGGGACGGCGGCGGCGGTTCGGTGGCGGACCAGCTCCAGCCGAGCCCGGTCGGGGCGGCCGTCGGGATGTCCGAACCACTGGCCGGCCACCAGAAGGCCCTCGCCGTCCCGGAACTCGCAGGAGAGCCGTCCCGTTCCGCGCGGCCAGGCGCGCCGCAACCGAAGGACGGAGTCCAGGCCGGCTCGCTCGGCTGCCCGAGCAGGGAGCTCGAGTTGTGCCAGGGAGGCGAGAAGGCCGCCGGTCATGCCGGCGCCGCGGCGACGCCGAGCGGTGGGCTGGTCAGCTGGTCGGTGAGCGCCTGAGGGAGGTGCCTCCCGTCCGGGCGGAACCGGTAGACGCAGGCAAGGCGCAGACGGGTTGCAGCTGCGTAGGCCGCCAGGCGCGACCGGAGGTTGCGGTCCGGCCTGTAACCGGCCACGAGCGCGCCGGCCGCGGCCTGCGCCTGCCCTGGCATGCAGCGACCCTGGAGGGCGCGCAGCTCGAAGTGCACGAGCACGTTGGCGAGGTCGAGGGCCGGGTCGCCGGCCGCCAGTGTGTCGAAGTCGAGGAGTCCGACCGCGTCGTCCGCACAGGCCAGGATGTGCTTGTCGTAGCAATCGCGGTGAAGTGGTACGGCCGGCCCTGAACCGAGCCCGTCCAGCATTGCGTCGACCGTCTGGGCCGCCCCCCGGAGTTGGTTCGCGCATCGAGGGTCGTAGGCCTCCAGGTACTGCAGCCAGCCGGAGATCACCTTTCGCTCGGAGGCGGCCGAGTGTAGGGGCAGGCCGTCGATGACAGCGGCGTGGAACACGCGCAGCGCTGCTCCGGCTGCCTGCGCGGCCGGGACGAGGGCATCCGAGCCCAGCAGCTCGTAGAGCGACCTGCCCGGCAGCCTCGACCAGATCGTCACGCCGTCCCGAGCCACGCTGGAGATCAGCCCAGGCGTGGCGAAGGCCCCGACCGCGGCGAGGCGCCGGGCGGCCTCGGCGAGGCCGGCCACCCGATCCGGCCGGACGACCTTGGCGTACCGCATCCCATCGCCCTCGGAGAGGGCGACCACTGCTCGGCGCTCCGGCCGGTGGGCCACCAAGCAGTTCGCCGGGTTCAATACCAAGCCGGCCAGTGCCTTCAGCTTGCGATCCGCCCCGCCCCCTTGCAGCAGCACGCCCGGATCGTCCAGCTCGACCACCAGGGCGCCCGCCGCTCCGGGCCGGGCGGTCTCCCGCCCGACCCGGCGGAGCCGGCTCCGGTCGGCGAACCACTGTCCGGCGACCGGCCTACCTTGGTGGTCCACGTACTCCAGTAGCAGGTGGCGAGCCGAACGCGGCCTGGCACGCCTGAGCCTTTGGGTGGGAGCCATGCCCGACCGTTGGGCGGGCTCCTCGGGCAGCTCCACCACCGCGAGGTCCTCGAGCAACGTCATCGGGCCCGCACCTCCGCCGCCCGGGCCAGCATCGACCGCATGCGCTCCGGCCAGTGCCGCATCCGGTAACGGAAGGGCTCCGCCGCCAGCCGGAGGAGCCCGGCCGCCGTGTAAGCGGCCAGGCGGGGCGATGGATCGGTTCCTCCGGCCTCCCGGTATCCGGAAAGCACGGCCGCGAGGACCTCGGCGGCCCGAGCCCTCCCCAACCGGCCTTCCAGCACCTCCACCTCCAGGCGGGCCGCAAAGGATCCCAGGTCGGCGGCCGGATCCCCGATCATCGCCCGGTCGTAGTCCACGATGGCCACCCGGGCCCCGTTGAGCAGGATCTGGTCGGGCGCGAAGTCGCCGTGGGTGGCTACCGGCAGCTCCGGCGCGCCGAGTAACGGCCCGCTTACCCCGGCGGCCAACTGCCGGGCCCCCTCGGCCTGCGAGGGATCGAGGGCGGCTACCGCCCGAGCCCCGCTCGAGATGGCGGCCACCTCCTCCGTCCGATGGCGGGCCGGGAGGCCATCGGGCCGCTGACGGTGGAAAGCGGCCAGTGCCGCCCCCACGTCCATCAAGCTCCGGTCGGGGGTCCCGCCGAGGCCCTCGCTCAGCGGTTGACCGATGACCCATTCCAGGGCCAGGACCCGGTGACGGCCGGAACCGCCCAGGCGGCGCGGGGCCCGCAGCACCCCTTGCGATCGAAAGGACCGGGCCGCCCGGTCGGCGGTGGCGTAGCCGGGCTGGTCGTAGAACTTGAGCAACAACGGCGGATGCTCCTCGCCCTCGAACCGGGCCACCAGGCGTCGCTCGGGCTTGTACCGGATCAGGCGCACGCTCCCCTGCCACCAACCGTCGCCCAGCAGGCCGGACAGCAACCGCTGCCTCCCCGGGGCATCTACCAGCCTGCCGAGGGACGGCAAGGCCCGATCGTAAGGAAACACCGCCACCCCGATCAGTTCGTCGGCAAAGCCGAGCGTTGGGCCGGGCTGGTGCAGCTTCTGCAACTTCTCCGGACGGCTGTAGGCCTTGGCGTAGCAGGGAAGGACTCCGCGGTCCGACTCCACCCGATAGGCGACCAGGCAGCTGGAGCCCGGCTTGTAGCGAACGTAGGTGGGTTGCGCGGTCTCCGCCCCCGGCAGCAAGCGCCGCAGACGGTCGGCCACGGCCGCGGGGTCGAGCACGGTGGCCAACCCCGGAACAGCCGGATCCCGGCGGGCCAGGACGGCGTCATCCGCCGCCAGCATGGGCTCCGGCCTCGCTGGCCACCCGGGAGCGGCTCTGCACGGCATACATGGCTGCGTAGCGTCCTCCTTGCCGAAGCAGCTGCTCATGGGTGCCCGACTCCAGCACCTCCCCCTCCTTCAGGTAGATGATCCGGTCGGCGTCCTGCACGGTGTGCAGGTCGTGGGCGATGTGGAAGGTCGTCTTACCGTCGCTGAGGCGTCGCAGAGCCTCGATCACCACCCCTTCGTTCTCCCCGTCCAAGCCGTTGGTGGGCTCGTCCAGCACGATGATGGGCGGCCGGCGGATGGCCGCCCGGGCGATGGCGATCCGCTGCCGCTCCCCCCCCGACAGCGTGGCGCCTTGCTCCCCCACCACCGTGTCGTATCCCTCCGGGAACCGGGCGATGAAGTCGTGGGCGTTGGCCAGGCGGGCCGCCTCCTCGATCTCGGCATCGGTGGCTTGCTCGGCTCCGTAGGCGATGTTCTCCCGGATGGTGGTGGCAAAGAGCACGCTGTCCTGCAGGACGATGCCGATGTGGGAACGCAGCGAACCGAGCGTGAGGTCGCGGATATCCATCCCGTCGATCATCACCTTCCCCTGGTCGGGGTCGTAGAGGCGGAGCAGCAGGCCCACCAGGCTCGACTTCCCCGCCCCGGAACGGCCCACCACCCCGATGGTCTGGCCCGGCAGGACGTGGAGATCAAGATTCCGTAGCACCTCTCGCTCCGGGTCGTACGCCAAGCTCACCCGCTCGAAGCGCACCTCGCCGCCCAGGGCAGGGGCGTCCCAGGCTCCGGGGCGATCCTTGATACCCGGGTCGGTGTCGAGCAGCTCGATGATGCGCTCGCCGGAGGCAGCCGCCTTGGCCAGCCGTCCGGTGTACTTGGCCAGGTCCCGCATCGGCTTGAAGGCGCTCTTCAGGTAAGCGATGAAAAGGATCAGGTCGCCGGGGGTGATGGAGCCGGCCAACACCAGGCGAGCCCCCACCAGCAGCACCGCCCCGGTGGTGATCGCCACCAACAGGTCGGTCTTGCGTTCCAGGCGGGCTGAGAGCCGCTTGGCTTGCACGCCGTCCTTCAGGCTCCGGCGGTTCTGGCTGGAGAAGGACTCCTCGAAGCGCCGCTCCAGCGAGTAGGACTGGATCACCTTGATCGCCCCCAGGGACTCCGAGGCCGTGGAGGCCAACTCCCCTTCCACCCGGCGCTGCTTGCGGGCAGCTGCCCGGATCCGCCGGGTGAGCCGCAGCATGGTGAGCAGGAAGACCGGGAAGGCGGCCAGGGCGATCAGGGCCAGCTGCACGTTCACCCACAGCATCACCGCCAGCATGCCGAACAGGGTGACCGTGTTCACCGTGAGGGGCAGGGCGGCGGTGATCAGCACCTCCTGGAGGCGGCCGACATCCCCGGTCACTCTGGTCAGGAGGTCCCCACGACGGGCCCGCGTGTGGAAAGAGAGGGAGAGCCTCTGCAAGTGGCGGTAGAGATCGCCTCGGACCTCGGTCAGCACCCGGTTGCCCGCCAGGGCGAAGGTCAGCGTGGAGAGGTAGGAGGCCAGGGCACGCACGCCCGTGAACAACACCACCGCCACGGCGGAGAGGACCAGCAGCAGGCCGGGTTCCATGCGGTCGAGGAAGCCCAGCCCGGTGGCGGCCCGCTGGGGATCGGGCTGGATGACGCGGTCGAGGATGAGCTTGAGCGGCCAGGGCTCCAGCAGGCGGAACATGATCTCGGCGACCATCGCCGCGCTGCCTCCGGCGATCAGCCGGGCTTGTTTGCGGAGATGGGGAGCGAAACGGCGAACGGTGCGCCGTAAGCCGGGAATGCTGGCCCGGGTGTCGTTGAGCAGCCGAGGCAGGTCGCCCAGGAAGGGCTCCCAGCGGACCCAGGCTCGACGTAGGCTCACCATTCCCGTTCCGGCCCGGTGGCGGCCCTCGCCGAGGAGTGGGGCGAGCCCGCCCAGCACCCCCTTCGGTGGCCGCCGCATCAGGCCCTCCTCTCCGTGCCCGCCCTCGATGCCGCCAGCTGCAACACGCGGCCGGCCACCGCCCTCCAGGTGTGGGCGCCCACCACCGAGCGGCGCCCGGCCTCCCCCAGAGCCGCCCGACGCGCCGGCGACACTCGCAGCCCGGCAATGGCGGCGGCCAGAGCGGCCGGGTCGCCGGGTTGGCAGAGGAGCCCGTTCTCGCCGTCGACGATCACCTCCGCCACCTGGCCGACCCGGCTGGCCACCACCGGCAGCCCGGCCGCCAGGTACTCGAACAGCTTGAGGGGAGAGAAATAGAATCCGGGCAGGCTCGGGTAGGGGGCTACCGCCAGATCCATGCGGCTCAGCCAGGCCGGGACCTCGGAGGGAGGGACCCCGCCGGCGAAGGTGGCGCGCTCGCTGAGCCCCATCCGGTCGAGTTCCTCCTCCAGCCTCCGTCGCTCGGGACCGTCCCCGACCAGAAGCAAACGCACGGTCGGGTCCCAGCGGGCGAGCCGGCCGAATGCCTGCACGAGCGTGTCGGTACCGTGCCAGGGCTTCAGGGTTCCCACGAACCCGATGGTGAAGGCCTCGCCGGGCCGCCGGCCGTCGGGATGAAACCGGTCGGGATCGACCCCGTTGGGCACCACGTGCGTGCGGTCGGCGATGCCCGGCCATCGTTGCACCCAGTCGGCGACGCCCCTCGACACCGCCAGGATGACTCCGGCCGCCTGGAATACGGTGGTGGCTACCCGCTCGGCGGCCCTTCGATCAACCAGTCGACGATGCTGCGTCTGCTCTTCGATCAGGGGGGCGTTGACCTCCAGAAGCCCAGGAATCTGGCGGTGTCGGGCCCACACCATGCCGACCCAGCTCCACAGGGAATACCGCTCGTAGACCAGGTCGAATGGCCCCTGATCCTCGAGGGCCGCCTTCAGCGCCCCGTTGACCGCCAGCGCCAGGCGTTCACGAAGCGCCTGGTCGGCGGGGGCGATCTCGGGCAACCGGTGGGCACGGACCCCTTCTAAGCCGGCGGGTGGCATACCGCCCAGACGGGGTGTGAAGATCTCCACCTCGGCCCCCAAACCGATCAAGGCACGGGTCAACTCCTGAACGTGGACCGAGGCTCCCTTATTGCCGAATACCGGGACTCCCGGGTCGGCGCATACGTAGGCGATCCGCGTCACGGCCCACCCGCCATCGCCACGGGTTCGGCCAGCGGGGTCTTCCCTTGGAACACCGCCACCAGGTCCTGGAGGTTCCTCTTCCGATCGAAGCGCTCCCGGGCCTTCGCCCGGCCGGCGGCCGACAGCCTGGCCCAGAGCACGTCGTCGGTGAGGACCCGCTCCAGGGCCGCCGCCAGCGCCTGGTGATCCCGCTCGGGAACCAACAAGCCTTGCCGTTCATGGCCCACGATCTCGGGGATTCCCCCCACGGCAGTGGAGACCGCCGGCAGCCCCAGTGCCATCGCCTCCAGCAGGACCGTGGGAAGGGCGTCCTGATTGCCATCGCGGCCGGTCACGCACGGTGCCGCAATCACCCGGGCCTCGGCCATCAGGCGGAGGACCTCGTCTCTCGGTTGGGGCCCCACCATGTGGACCCGGTCCTCGAGGCCGAGCCGCCGACGCTCCTGGTCGAGGCGTTCCCACTCTTCCCCGTCCCCCACCAGCACCAGGCGGAAGTCCACCCCTCGCTCCGACAGGAGCCGGCAGGCGCCCAGCAGAACGTCGAATCCCTTCTTCTCGACCATCCTCCCCACCCCGACCACGAGTCGGGGGTCGGGGTGGGCGACCCGGGTGGGCATCTGGTCCAGGAAGACCCCGTTGTAGATGCGCACCAGACGGGCCGGGACCTGACCGAGGATCTCCCGGCGGATGAAGGCCCGGTTGGCCTCGCAGACCGTCACCAACGCCTCGGCCGCCCCGGCCACCTTCCGGAAGATGCGGGCGTCCACCGTGTGCCGGTAGACATCCTTGGCGTGGGCGGTGGCGCTGAAGGGCACCCCACAGAGGAGGTGGGCCAGGTAGGTGACATGGGCCGCCACGGTCATGAAATGGGCATGCAGGTGGCCGATCTCCAGGCTGCCCACCTGGTCCGCCAGGTGCAGGGCTTGTACGAGCAACTTGGCCCGCTCACGCTGGGGGAACAGCTCCAGGAACCGCAGCGCCGGGGCCAGTCCCGCTTTCTCGAGCCGGTCGAGGGCGTCAAAGGCGCCCAGAACCGAGCACAAGCCGAAGTCGGGCAGGTAGGCCACCTTCGCCTGCACACGCGCCAAGTCCCCGTGAAACCGCCCGTCGTCGGGGAGCCTCAGCGAGAGCACCGCCAACTCCACTCCGACCGCCTCCAGGCCCAGGATCTCATCGAGGATGAACGTCTCCGAGAGCCTGGGGTACTTCTTGAGCACGTAGCCCACCCGGAGGCCCTCAACCGGTGGGGAGAACATGCTCCTCCTCCCTGCTCATCCCGGTCCTCCCCACGACGCGGATTCGCCGGTCCCGGGTCCGGCCGCACAAGTCGAGGACCTTGCCGTTGAAGGGCTGGTTCGACGGACCAGGCGCTCGGTCGGCTGGAAGAGACGCGGGAACCGCTCGAGAACGTCGCCGAGAGGCCGGCGCCTGCTCATGCCGCGCCGACCTCCGCCGGTTGCTGGTCCCGGCTTCGGGCCTTCCCGGCCAGCTCGAGGAGCAGCCGGGCGGCTCGTTGGGCACCGCTCAGGTCGAGGACGCCCCGAGCTCGGGCGGCCAGCACGGCTCGCGGTGTCCCCAGGACGGCCTGGACCGCCTCGACGAGACGGGGGCCGGAGAGAGACTCCGGCTCGAGGATGTGAAGCAGCTCCCTTCCCGCGAAAGTCCGCGCCCTGATGAGTTGCTCCCGCCGAGGCCCGGTGCGAGGTACGCACACCGTGGGGATCCCAGAGGTAACGGCCTCGAGGAGGGTGTTGT
This sequence comes from Acidimicrobiia bacterium, assembly GCA_050742155.1. Classification (GTDB taxonomy): domain Bacteria; phylum Actinomycetota; class Acidimicrobiia; order Spongiisociales; family JALYHC01; genus JBOGFC01. The sequence continues at coordinate 24,234 of JBOGFC010000015.1, read as the reverse complement.
AGCCCCCCATGCATACCAGAGCGTCAATCTGTGAGAACCAGCCCTGCAGATGGGGGAGGGCCCGGTGGGCATGGACCCCTGCTTCGACGGCCTGTGCCTCCAGCCGGGCCCACGCAGAGGCCTCCATCTGCGGTCCGGCCACCAGCATTCCCCCCCAGCCGGCCTGGCGGCAAGCTTCCACGAAGGCCTCCAGCAGGGGCAAGCCGTCCTCGCCGCCGCCGGTGGTGGCCAGCACGTGCGGTCTTCTGAGACGGTCGGGGAAGCCGGCCGTGGGCCAGTCCGCAGCCGTTGGAGGACCCATCACGTATCCGCAGAAACGGACCCGGCTCCCCAGCCCACGGGGCAGCATCCCAGGCGTCAACGGGTTGAGGAGCTCGCGGCTGCCGTAGACGAGGATCAGCTGGTGTAGCTCGGCCACCAAGCCGCCCAGCTCGGCGGTCCACTCGTGGGTCGTCTCCTCGGGGCCGTCGAGCACGTCCCGCAACCCGAGGGCGGCCCGTCCGCCCTGTCTGTTCAGGATCCGGAGAGCCGGCAGCAGCTCTCCATTGACGCCCACGGGATGCTTGTCGGCGAGGAGGACGTCCGGTCGGAAGAGCTCCACCGCCGAGCTCAGGAGCCCCGCCCGGAGCCTCACCACCTCGGAGCCTTGCAAGGGAAGCCGCCGGGCCACGTAGCGATCGTTGCCGAGCTTCCGGAGACCGGGCAGGCGCAACAGGTCCACCCCTTCCGGGACCGGGAAGCTCTCCAGCCCCTCGGCACTACATGCCAAGAGCACGCTGGCCTCGGGACAGCGCTCGGCCACGGCGAAAGAGAGGTTCAGGTTGCGACGAATGTGGCCCAGGCCGAGGCCATCATGCGAATAGAAGATGAAGCGGGGCGCGGTCATGCCGCCCCATGTTTGCTCACGGCCATGAGATGGCCATGAGACGGCTATGAGACTTCTCTCACCTTTGGACGAGTGATCAGTCGGCTTCGGGTCGCAGCCGGTAACCCATCCCCCGTGCGGTCTCGATCAGCTCCTCGCCCAGCTTGCGGCGCAGGTACCTGACATACACGTCCACCACGTTGGATTCCGGGGCGAAGTCGTAGCCCCAGACATGGCTGAGCAGCTGCTCCCGGGAGAGGACTTGCCCGGGGTGGCGGAAGAGGGTCTCGGCCAAGGCGAACTCTCGAGCCGTGAGCTCGACCGTTCGCTCTCCCACCGTCGCTCGTCGGGTGCGGAGATCGAGGGTCACCTGGCCCACCCGAAGGAGAGTGGCCTCCTGCTGGGCATCCTGACGGAGCCGGACGCGGATGCGCGCCAGCAGCTCATCGAAGCTGAAGGGCTTGGTCAGGTAGTCGTCGGCGCCGCTCTCTAGGCCGGCCACCTTGTCGGGCACCGAGTCCCTGGCAGTCAGCACGATCACCGGCAGGTGCTGCCCTTTGGCGCGTATCTCGGCCAGCACCTCCAGACCGTCCCGGTCGGGAAGGCCCAGGTCCAGCACCACCAGGTCGAAGTCGCCATCCCGGGCCAGGGCGGCAGCTTGGCTGCCGTCCTCCGCCACCAATGTGCTGAAGCCGTTGGCACGCAGGCCCTTCTCCAGGAAGACGGCGATGCGGGGCTCGTCTTCGACGATGAGGACGCGGCTCATCCTCCGGCCCTCTGACCGTCGGCTGTGGGCAGGACCAAGGTAAACGTGGAGCCCTCGCCTGGCCGGCTCTCGACCTCCACGCGGCCCCCGTGTGCCTCGGCGATGGTGCGCGTGATCGCCAGTCCCAGTCCCGCCCTCCCCGGCCGGCGGCGTCCACCGGCCTCCCACATGAAGCGCTGGAAGATTCGCTCCTGCTCGTGGGGAGGGATCCCCGGGCCGCCATCGCGTACCCAAATGCGGGCTTCGTCGTCGAGCATGGCCGACCCAAGGCCGATCGGTTCGCCTCGATCCGTGTGACGGCAGGCGTTGTCGATCAGGTTCATGAGAGCCTGGGTGAGGCGCTGCCGGTCGGCCACGATCACCCCGTAGCCCGAGCCTTCGAGCGTCAATTGCCAGTTCCCCAATGCCTGCGCCTTGCGAAGGACCTCATTGGTGAGCAGGTCGAGGTCGACCTGCTCCAGCTGCAGGAAGTCCGGCTGCTCGGCCCGGGCCAGGAGGAGGAGCTCATCGACGAGCCGTCCCATGCGGTCGAGCTCGTCGGTCACCAGAGCGACGGTCTGCCTTTGCTCCTCCGGGTCGTCGCCCATCAGCTCCAGGTGTCCTCGGATGACCGTGATCGGCGTGCGCAGCTCGTGGCTGGCGTCGTCGAGGAAGGCTCGCTGGCTCTCGAAGGCCTCTTCCAGGCGCTGCAGCATGGCGTTGAACGTATGGGCCAGCTGGGCGATCTCGTCGTTCCCCTCCACAGGGACGCGTCGGCTGAGGTCCGACTCGGTGAGCTCCCTCGCCGTATCGCTGACCAGCCTCACGGGGGCCAGCACGCGACCGGCCACCCACCAGGCCGCCAGGGAGGCGAGCCCGACAAGCGACAGCCAGATCGTCGCCCCCACCCGCACGGCGTGCTCGACCTCCTGCCGCTCTTGGTTGAGCAAGTTGGCCACCACGAAGACACCCATCGCCCGGCCTTGGGCCTGCAGCGGCACCGCCAAGTAGCGGGTGGGGCCCAGATCGGTTTCGACCTCCCCCCATTGGGAGGTGGTCACCTGGCTCCACTGCTGCATCAGCTGCGCGTCGTCAAGAAGAGCAGCCGCGTTGCGGGTGGCCTTGTAGGGGCGACCATCGACGAAGGTGAGCAGGGCTTCGCCCTCTCCCGGGATGTTGCGCGCCAAGAAGACGTCGAAGATGGCGGCTGCGTCGGCCCCGAACGGCCGGCCGGTGCTCGGATTCGTCCCAGAGGCCAAGGCCCGCACCTCATCGACCTCCTGGGCCAGGGCCCCACTCACGTGGCGGTCCAGGTCGGCGAGCAGTACCTGACGCTGCAAGACGAGCTCGCCGACGGCGGCCAGGGCGAGGAGCACTGTATACCACCCCAGGATCCGAGCCCGGGCGCTGAGCGGCCACCAGCGGCGGCCGGCCGGCTGCTCGGCCGCCCTCTCCGTTCCCGGCTCAGTCGTCGTCGTCGCGGTCGTCGTCGTCGTCGTCGTCGCTGTCGTCGTCATCATCGTCATCATCGTCATCATCTCGGCCGTCGTCGTCGGTCGAACCCCCAAGGGGCGACGGCGACACGATGGCCGGGCCGACCAGCTGTGGCGACTCCGCGACCAGGGTAGTGGGGGTGGTGGTGCTCGTATCAGGTGAGCCGGCCGTGGTGGTGGTGCTGTCATCCGTCTGGGTGGGGTCCGAAGCAGGCGGCTCGAGCTCGATGGGTGCGACAGCGCGGGGTGGGTCATCGTCGAAAGCCATCAGCAGGAGCACAGCCACCAGCGGGAGGAGGAGGCCCACCGCCACTGCTGCACGTCGCCGCCTGCTCACTGTCACATCCTCATGGTGGGGCGCGCGCATGAGGATGCCATGAGAGGATGATGAGAGTTCTCTCATCATGGTCTAGGGCAGCAGCGTCCCGCCCCCGGGGGACGTCTCCGGGTCGAAAAGTGGTAAAGGAGGGTTGACAAGTGGGGGAAAATGGTGCAGAGTGGTGCTCAGTGGAGGACCCGATGACTGACAGGGTGCGTGTGGATTGTTTCTCGGCGAGTACCAGCACACGGTGGACCCGAAGGGACGCGTCGTGCTGCCCGCCAAGTTCCGTGAGCTGCTGGCCGACGGCTGCGTCATCACCAAAGGGCAGGACCGCTGCCTCTACGTCTTCCCGCTCGACCGATGGCAGGAGGAGGTGGACCGAGTGAACCGGCTGGCCCGTACCGACCGGCGCGCTCGGAACTTCACCCGGGCCTTCTTCGCCGGGGCCTCCAACCAGAGTCCCGATCGCCAGGGCCGGGTGCAGCTTCCCCAGGCGTTGCGCGACTACGCCGGCATCGACAAGGACGTGTTCGTGAACGGGGCGGGAGACCGCGTCGAGATCTGGAACGCGTCGAGCTGGGCGCGGGTCCGCCCCGAATACGACCAGTACTACGCCGAGATCGAGGAGGCGATGAGCGAATACGGAATCTGATGGCTGACGTCTGGTCCATCGTCAGCCCCCCGGATGCCAAATGGAAGGCCCCTCACTCCGCCCGCTTCCATCTTGGCGCCAGCGCTCCGGGGGGCTGACCATGGGCCAGGCATCGGAGGAGCGACCCCACCGGCCGGTGATGGCCGAGGAGGTGGCGGAGATCTTCCGCTCGATCGGGCAGGGGGTGATCGTAGACGCCACCTTCGGAGACGGGGGCCACACCAGAAGGCTGCTCGAGATCCTCCGCCCGGAGGTCCGGATCCTCGCCCTCGACAGAGATCCAGCGGTCGCCTCGGCGGCCGGGCCGCTCCGGCCGAGGGTACGGCTCGTGGAAGCGAATTTCCGCCGGCTGGCGGACGTCTTGGAGGAGGAAGGCATCGATGAACTGGCCGGGGCGCTTTTCGATCTCGGAGTCTCCAGCCGCCAGCTCGACGACCCGAGCCGCGGATTCTCGTACCGCCGGCCCGGCCCGCTCGACATGCGGATGGGGCCCGACGCCCCTCACACAGCAGACGAGCTCGTCAACCAGTGGCCGGTCGACCGGCTGGGCGACGTCATCCGACGTCTCGGGGAGGAGCGGTTCGCCGGGAGAATCGCCCAGGCCATCGGAGAGGCCCGGCCGATTCAGGACACCCTCGAGCTGGCCGAGGTGGTCCGGGCGGCCATCCCGGCCGCCACTCGCCGCCGGGGTGGGCACCCGGCTCGCCGCACGTTTCAGGCCCTCCGCATGGCCGTCAACGACGAGCTGGGCGCTCTTCGTGATGGCCTGGAGGCTGGCCTCGCTTCTCTTCGTCCTGCGGGGAGGGTGGCGGTGATCGCCTATCACTCGCTGGAGGATCGCCTGGTGAAGCGGCGCTTCGCGGCCGGGGCGTCCGGTTGCATATGCCCACCCGAGCTGCCGGAATGCGTGTGCGGCCAGGCTCCCGAGCTCCGCCTGCTCACCCGCAGGCCTCTCCGTCCCACTTCCGCCGAAGTGGCCGCCAACCCGCGGGCGCGCAGCGCCCGACTGCGAGCCGGGGAGAAAACCCTTCCCCTACCCCTTCCAGAGCCAGGAGGCTGAGATGACCGCCCGCCCAGTCGCCATCCCTCGTCCGCGTCCCCACCTGCGAGTGGTGCAAGGCCGCGCCGCCCGGGCACCTCGGCTGGCGCCCTGGGCGCTGTTCACCACGCTCGTGCTGCTCGCCTTCTTCGGGCTGATCTTCTCGCGCATCGCCCTCGACCGGAGCGCCTTCGTACTGGAGGAGCTCGAGGACCAGATCGCCCTGGAGGCGGTTCGGTACCAGGGCCTGCGGCTGGAGGTGGCCCGTCTCCAATCTCCCCAGCGGGTCCTCCAGCAGGCCGAGGAGATGGGGCTGGTCTTTCCGGCCGAGGTGCGGACGCTCTCAGTGCCCGCCGCGGTGGCCACCGGGGAGAACCCCGGCGGGCGCTGGGCCGAGGTCAAGTCGGTGCTGGGAGCCTTGCCGTGAGCGGGACGATTATGGACCAGGCCGGACCAGGCGGGGGCGGAGGCTCCCCTGCCCACCTCTCTCCTCCTCCTCTTGGGGGGCCCGGCGGCTGCTTGCAGAGCCACCGGCAATTGGGCCACCATGGCCCCCCAAACCCCCCGGTCCGGCCGAAGGCGTGAGGCGGTGGCGCGGCAACGATCCCGCGCCCCGGACCTCCGCCTGGTCGTCGTCGCGCTGGGACTGCTGGCCGCTTGGGGGGGGCTGGGGTTCCGGCTCTTCCAGGTGCAGGCGGTGCGGGCGGAGGAGTTCGCCGAGCTCTCCCTGGACCAGCGGCTGCGGCGGATCACGCTGGCCGCCGACCGGGGGACCATCTTCGACCGGGAGGGACGGCAGCTGGCCGTCTCGGTCGATTCGATCAGCGTCTATGCCAGCCCACGGGAGATCACTGACCCCGACACGGTGGCGCAGCTGGTAGCACCACTCCTCGAGGTGGATCCGCTTCCGATCGCCGCTCGCCTGCAGGACGGGCGCGAGCAGGACTCCTCCTTCACCTATTTGGCTCGCAAGCTCGAGCGGCCTCAGGCGGAACGGGTGGTGGCGGCCGATATCCCGGGGGTCTACCACCTCACCGAGCCCAAGCGCGTCTATCCGGCCGGAGCGCTGGCCGCCCAGGTGGTGGGCGTGGTGGGTTCGGACAACCAGGGATTAGAGGGCCTGGAGCTCCGGTACGATGAGATCCTCAGCGGCTCGCCGGGCGAGCTCTTGGTAGAGCGTGACCCTTACGGCCACATCATCCCCCAGGGCGAGTACGAGGCCGTCCCCGCCGAGCCGGGAAGCGATCTCGTGTTGACCATCGATCGGGAAATCCAATTCGCCGCCGAGCGGGCGCTCGGCACGGCATTAGCCCGGACCGAAGCCCGGGGCGGGACCATCGTGGTCATCGACCCCGAGCGGGGGGCCGTGCTGGCCATGGCCAACCTTCCCTCGTTCGACCCCAATCAGCTCGACCAGGCGGGCTCCGGCGCCCTCCGCAACCGGGCGGTCACCGACACCTTCGAGCCGGGCTCCACCCAGAAGCTCATCACGGTGTCGGCCGCGCTGGATGCTGGGGTGGTCAAGCCGGGAACGATCTTCGAGGTGCCCGACCACATCGAGGTCTGGGACAAGCGGTACGCCGACTTCGCTCCCCATCCCACCGAGCCGATGACGGTGGCCCAGATCGTGGCGGAGTCCTCCAACGTGGGGACGATCCTCATCGAGCGCGCTCTGGGGGACGAGGCTTACTACCGGTACCTCCAGGCCTTCGGGCTGGGATCACCCTCCGGCATCGACTTCCCGGGAGAGGCCTCCGGCAGCCTGGCGGCCGTCGAGGATTGGTGCGGGCCGTGCGGGGCCTCCACCTCGATCGGCTACGGCGTATCGGTGACCGCTCTGCAGATGGCGGCCGCCTTCGCCACGGTCGCCAACGACGGGGTGTGGGTGCAGCCCCATCTGGTGGAGGAGGTGTTCGACGGCCGGGGGGCCGTCCGGCCCCTCGAGCCGGCCAGCCGCCGGGTGGTGTCCGAGAACACCGCTCGCACCGCTCGCCTGCTGTTGGAGGGAGTGGTGCAGGGAGGAACCGGAGAGCTGGCGCGGGTGGAGGGCTACCGGGTGGGCGGCAAGACCGGCACCACCGTCAAGTACCTCCCCCAGTACGGCCGTTACGGCGACGATGTGGTGGCCAGCTTCATCGGTATGGCGCCGGTCGAGGACCCGAAGGTGGTGGTGGCGGTGATGATCGACACCCCGGTACGCGACACCACCGGGGGGAGGGCGGCCGCTCCGGCCTTCGCCGAGGTGATGCTGTTCGCCCTCCATCAGTTGGGGGTACCTCCCGATGCCGGCTGAGGCCGGTGTGCCGCTTGGAGCGCTGGCCGCCCTGGTGGGAGGACGGGTGGTAGGCGACCCGGCGGTGCGCATCGCCGAGGTCACCCACGACAGCCGCCTGGCTACGGAGGGGAGCCTCTTCGTGGCCATTCCCGGGTTCCGCCAGGACGGGCACGACTTCCTGGAGGCCGCCGCCCGGCGAGGTGCCCGGGCGGTGTGCGTGGAGCGCGCCTCGGTCGTGCCGATCCCGCAGCTCGTGGTCGGAGCGGGCCGGCGGGCCCTGCCGCTTCTGGCCGCCGAGGTCTACGGGCATCCCTCCCGACGCCTGGCGGTGGTCGGCGTGACGGGTACCAACGGCAAGACCACCGTCACCCACATGCTGGAGGCCATCGCCGAGGCGGCCGGATTGCCCGCCGGTCTGGTGGGAACGGTGGGGGGGCGCGTGGCGGGACGGCCCGTGCACCTGGCCCGCACCACCCCCGAGGCGGGCGACTTCCAGCGCCTGCTGGGGGCCATGGTCGCCGACGGAGTCCGGCTGGCGGCGGTGGAGGTCTCCTCCCACGCCCTCGCCCTGCACCGGGTGGACGCCACCTGGTTCGAGGTGGCCGCCTTCACCAACCTGTCCCAGGACCATCTCGACTTCCATGGGGATCTGGAGACCTACTACCAAGCCAAGGCAGGTCTCTTCCGGCCGGAGCGGGCGGGGCGGGCGGTGATCTGGATCGACGACCCGGCCGGACGGAGGCTCATCGACGCGGCCGCCCTGCCGGTCACCACTGTGGGGCTCTCGGAAGGCGCCGAGGTGGGGGCCGAGGACCTGGAGTGCGGGATCGGCGAGAGCGTGTTCGTCCTGCGACTCCCCGAGGGACGCCGCAAGCTCCGGGTTCCCATCGGCGGCGAGTTCAACGTGGCCAACGCCTTGGTGGCGGTGGCCTGTGCCCGGGCGGTGGGCCTGCCCCTCGAGGCCATCGCTTCCGGCCTGGAAGGGATGGCCAAGGTCCCTGGTCGTTTCGAGAGCGTGGAGGCCGGGCAGGACTTCGCGGTGGTGGTCGACTACGCCCACACGCCACAGGGAGTGGAGTATGTGGTGGAGGCGGCCCGGCGGCTGGTCGGCGGCCGGGTCATCGTGGTGGTGGGCGCCGGGGGTGACCGAGACCGGCTCAAGCGCCCCCTCATGGGACGGGCGGCGGGGCGGGCGGAGCTGGTGGTGGTCACCTCGGACAACCCCCGCTCCGAGGATCCCTCGGCCATCGTGCGGGAGGTGGCCGACGGCGCCCGGGAGAGCGAGGCCGGCGTCCTGGAGGAGCCGGCCCGGCGCCTGGCCATCCGGGCAGCCGTCCGGATGGCGGCACCCGGCGACATCGTCCTGATCCTCGGCAAGGGCCACGAGCAGGGCCAGGAAGTGGGAGCGGGGCGGGTGCCCTTCGACGACCGGCAGGTGGCCCGGGAGGAGCTGGAGGCCCGATGATTCCCCGCCCCCGTCCTTTCCCGAACTTGCGTGAGGTCCCGACCGCCGGCGGGTCATCTCTCACGCAAGAAGCGTTTGGGAAGGCCCGATGAGGCTGCCTTTCTCGGAGGTGGCCGGGGCGATGGGCGGCTCTCTGGTGGGCGTGGAGGGGGACCCGGTCATCAGCGAGGTGGTGACCGACTCCCGGCGGGTCTCGCCGGGGGCCCTATTCGTGGCTTTGCGGGGGGAACGGCTGGATGGCCACGACTTCGACCGCCAGGCCCTTAGCGCCGGCGCGGTCGCCGTGGTGACCGAGCGGGGGGCCTCTCTGGCCGAGCCGCGCCTGGAGGTGGATCACACCGGGCAGGCCCTCCGGGACCTGGCCGCCTTGGTGCGGTCACGGCTGGAGGTCCCGGTGCTGGCCGTCACCGGGAGCACCGGCAAGACCTCCACCAAGGACCTGCTGGCCGGGGCGCTCGGGCCCGGCACCTGGGCCGCCCCCCATTCCTACAACAACGAGGTCGGCGTGCCGCTCACTGTGTTAGGTGCCCCGGACGACGCCGAGTCAGTCGTGTTGGAGGTGGGCAGCCGCGGGAAGGGCCACATCGCCTGGCTGGCCCCGGTGGTGGATCCCTGGGTGGCGGTGCTCACCAACGTCGGGGTGGCCCATCTGGAGGCTTTCGGAGACCTCGAGGCGGTGGCCGAGGCCAAGTGGGAGCTGATGGAAGCGTTGCGTCCGGGGGGAGTCGGAGTCATCCCGGCCGAGGACGAGCGCCTCATGAGCAGGGAGCTGGCCGCCCGCCTGACCTTCGGGGTCTCGCCGGCCGCCGATGTGGCGGTGGAGGGGGTGCATCTCGACGACCGGGCCCGACCTTCCTTTCATCTTCGCACTCCTTCCGGGCACGGCGAGGTGCATCTCTCGATGGCCGGCGCCCACCAGGCTCTCAATGCCGCCGCCGCCACGGCCGCCGCCCTGGCAGTGGGCCGAAGCCTGGAGGAGGTGGTGCCCGGCCTGGAGAAGGCCTCCGGCTCCCCATGGCGAATGGAGGTCCACGCCGGGCGCTTCGTGGTGGTCAACGATGCCTACAACGCCAACCCGGCCTCCATGTCCTCGGCCCTCGAGACGGTGGCGGCCATCCCGGGCAGGCACCTGGCCGTGCTGGGCCGGATGGCCGAGCTGGGGCCGGCCGCTCGAGAGGAGCACCTTCGCATCGGCCGGTTGGCCGCCCGGCTCGGGTATGCCGCCCTGGTGGTGGTGGGCGAGGATCCCGGACTGGCCGAGGGGGCCTCCGGGCTGGCTCGGCCGGCTGGCGACCTGGAGCAGGGGTGGGAGCTTCTGGCCGACCTGGTGAAGCCCGGCGACGTGGTGTTGGTGAAGGGCTCCAGGGTGGTGGGCCTGGAGCGACTGGCCGAGCGGCTGGTGGAGGAGGCCGGCCGGTGATCGCTCTTCTCTTCGCCGGGGCGGTGGCCTTCCTGACGGCGATCCTCATCACCCCCTGGGCGATCAGGCTGCTGCGCCGCCGCAAGATCGGCCAGTTCATCCAGGAGGAGGTGGCAGGCCACTTCCACAAGCAGGGCACGCCCACCATGGGCGGGGTGGTGATGATCGTGGCGGCGCTGGTCGGATACCTGGTCACCCACGTCCGCGTCTGGAGTCCCACTGAGGGGTTCTTCCCGCTCCAGCTGTTGCGACCTCTCCAGCCGGGCGGCCTGCTGGTGGTGGGGGCCCTGACCGGCATGGGCCTCATCGGGCTGGTGGACGATTACCTCAAGGTGCGGCGCCGGCGCAGCCGTGGACTCTCGAAGGGCGCCAAGTTCCTGGGCCAGGTCCTGGTGGCGACGCTCTTCGCCTGGGGAGCGGTGGAGGCCGGAGCCTCGACCCAGCTCTCCTTCGTTCGACCGCTGGGGATCGGGCTGGGGCCCATCTACGGCCTGTGGGTGCTCGTCATGCTGGTGGCCACCGCCAACGCGGTGAACCTCACCGACGGGCTGGACGGCCTCGCCTCAGGGTCGGCCGCCTTGGTCTTCGGCGCCTACATGATCATCGGCTTCTGGCAGTTCCGGCATCCGGAGTTCTACCTCAACGACTTCTCCTTCGCCCTGGCGGTGGTGGCCACCGCCTTGTTGGGGGCGGTGCTGGGCTTCTTGTGGTGGAACGGCACCCCGGCCCAGGTCTTCATGGGGGACGTCGGCTCGCAGGCGCTGGGCGGGGCCATCGCCGCTCTGGCCCTCCTCTCCAACACCCACCTCCTGCTGCTGGTGATCGGCGGGCTGTACGTCCTGGAAACCCTGTCGGTGATCCTGCAGGTCGCCGCCTTCCGCCTCTTGGGGCGACGGCGGATCTTCCGGATGGCCCCCTTCCATTATCACTTCGAGCTGCTCGGCTGGCCGGAGACCACCGTGGTGGTCCGCTTCTGGATCTTGGCCGCCATCGCCGTGGCGCTGGGCTTGGGCATCTTCTACGGAGACTTCGTCTTCGTGGAGGGCGTGGAGAACGGCCTGTGAGCCGGGTACTGGTGCTTGGCGGGGCGGTGAGTGGTACGGGGGCCGCCCGGCTGACCCGCCGGGTGGGCCACCAGGTGGCCGTGTACGACCGCCGGCCTGAAGCCGTGGAGGGACTGGCCGGAGAAGGCTTCCCGACCAACGCCGGGGAATGGTCGGCCGGCTTCCTGGAGGGGTTTGACCTGGTGGTGGCCAGCCCGGGATTTCCTGAGTGGTCCCCCCCGATCCAGGATGCCCGGGCGGCCGGGCTGCCCGTCTGGTCGGAGATCGAGCTCGCCTTCCGGCACCTGGACGCCGCGGTGCTGGCGGTGACCGGCACCAACGGCAAGACCACCGTGGCCTCGCTGGTGGCCGACATGCTGGCCGGCAGCGGCCGCAAGGCGGTGGCGGCCGGCAACATCGGTCTGGCGCTCTCCGACGTGGTCGGGGAGCCCTGGGACACGGTGGTGGTGGAGGCATCCAGCTTCCAGCTACGCTTCATCGATCGCTTCCGCCCCGACGTGGCGGTCATTCTCAACGTGGCCCCCGACCATCTCGACTGGCACGGCAGCCTGGAGGCGTACTCGGACGCCAAGGCCAGGGTGTTCAGTAACCAGTCGCCCTCGGACGTCCTGGTCTACGACGCCGACGATCCGGGAGCGACGGCGCTGAGTGTCCGGGCACCCTCCCGGCTGGCTCAGGTGAGCGGGACCCGGGTTCCCGAGGGAGGAGCCGGTGCGGACGGTCCGGTCCTGCGCTTCCCCGCCTTCGAGGTGTCCCTCGACGGTCTGCCCGTACCCGATGCGGCCTACCTGGTCGACCTGGCGGCGGCGGGGATGGCCGCCCTGCATGGTGGCGCCACGCCGGAGGCGGTGAGCGAAGGCATCCGCCGCTTCCGCCCCGGTCCGCACCGGCGGTCGGTGATCGGGAGCTGGGAGGATGTGACCTGGGTGGACGACTCCAAGGCCACCAATCCGCACGCCGCCGTGGCCGCCGCCCGCGCCTACCCGGCGGTCATCCTGCTGGCCGGTGGCCGCAACAAGGGCCTCGATCTCCGACCGCTGGCCGAGGTGCCCTCGGTGCGCCACGTGGTGGCATTCGGGGAAGCGGGTCCGGAGTTGGTGGAGGTCGCCGGTCCCGGGCGGGTCACGATGGTGGGCACCGTCGAGGAAGCGGTGGCGCTCGCCGACGTGCTGGCCCAGCGGGGCGACACCGTGCTGCTGGCTCCGGGGTGCGCCAGCTTCGACATGTTCCGCTCCTATGCCGAGCGAGGGGAGGCCTTCGCATCAGCCGTGCGCGCTCGCCGGGGGGGTTTGGGGGGCCATGGTGGCCCCGAAGAGGCCGACGGCGGCCAACCGCCAGGTGAGCGGTGACCAGCGGGGTCACCTCGATCACCGTCCGCCGGGCCGGCGTCCGCCGCCGCGAGCAGGCCTGGGATGCGGCGGCCCGTACCCAGGTGCTGCTGCTGGTGCTGGTGGGCACCCTGTTGGTGATCGGGTTGGGAGCCACCCTGTCGGCCTCATCGGTGATTGCCCTGCGGGAGACCGGCGACGGCCTCTACTTCTTCAAGCGCCAGGTCCTCTGGGCCGTGGTCGGGGCACTGGCGCTGTTGGCCACCAGCCGCATCCGCTATCAGGCGCACGGGAGGTTGGCGCTGCCCATCTTCCTGGTGGCCGTGGGCGGGCTGGTGGCGGTGCTGGCGGTGGGCGAGGTGAGGGGCGGCAGCCGGCGCTGGATCGTGGCCGGTCCCGTCCAGGTGCAGCCCTCCGAGTTCGCCAAGTTCGCCACGGTGGTGTTCCTCGCCTCCATCATGGGGAAGAAGGAGCGGCTCCTGGCCGACTTCGGCCACTTCGCCGCCCCGGTGGTGGCCGCCCTGGGGGTGGTGGGCATGCTGGTCATGCTGCAGCCCGACCTGGGCACGACCTTGATCATCGTCGCCGGTGTCTTCGCCGTGCTGACGACCTCGGCCGCTCCGATGCGCTACGTGCTCGGAGCCGGCTTGATGACCGCGCTGGCCGGCTTCGTGCTGGCCGCCTCTTCCGCGTATCGGCGGGCGCGCATCACTTCCTTCCTCGACCCTTGGGCCGACCCGCTCGGCGACGGGTTTCAGGCCGTGCAGAGCCTGCTGGCCCTGGGCACCGGGGGCCTGTTCGGGGTGGGGCTGGGCGCCAGCCGGGCACGGTGGTCGTTCCTCCCCAACGCCCATACGGACTTCATCTTCGCCATCATCGGCGAGGAGACCGGGTTGGCGGGGGGGTTGGTGGTCCTGGCATGCTTCGCCGCCCTGACGGCAGTCGGAATGGTGATCTCCTTCCGAGCGCCGGACCGGTTCGGGCGGCTGGTGGGGGCGGGGATCACGGCATGGCTGTCCGGGCAGGCGCTCATCAACGTTGGGGGGGTCACCGCCGTGCTGCCCATCACCGGCGTGCCGCTTCCCTTCGTATCGTTTGGGGGAAGCGCCCTGATCACCTCCATGATGGCCGTCGGTGTGCTGGTCAACATCGCCGGGCAGGGGCGGGCCACCCGGCAGAGGGCGTGACCTACGCCATCGCCGCCGGCGGCACCGGCGGCCACGTCTACCCGGCCCTGGCGGTGGCCGGCCGTCTGGTGGCCGATGGGGTCTCTCCCGACGAGGTCCTCTTCATCGGGGGCGAGCGCTTGGAATCGCAGGTCGTCCCCCAGGCGGGGTTCCCCTTCGTGGAGCTCAAGATGGTCGGCCTGCGCCCCCTCACACCTTCGAAGCTGGCCCTTCCCTGGCTGGTGGCTCGAGCAGCCGGCCGGGCTCGGCGAGAGCTGGCTCGCCGGGCAGTGGCGGTCGTCCTGGGGATGGGCGGCTATATCACCGTGCCGGTGGCCTGGGCGGCGCGGGGTGGCGGGCTGCCGCTGTTCGTGCATGAGCAGAACGCGGTCCCCGGGCTGGCCACTCGGTTGAGCTCCCACTGGGCGCGCCAGACCTTCGTGGCTTTCCCTTCCGCCGCCGGCCTGTCCAGGTCCCGGGTGGTGGGCAATCCGCTCCGGCCGGAGCTGGCCGGCTTCTCGCGCCCGCAGCTTCGCCACCAGGCCCTGGCCCGTTATTCCCTGGATCCGGGCGGGCTTACGATCGGCGTGTTGGGGGGCAGCCTGGGGGCCCATACCCTCAACCAGGCGGTGGCCCGGATGGTGGTCGGCTGGCGAGGTTCCCCGCTGCAAGTGGTGCACCTGGCGGGACGAGCGCACGTCGCCGAGCTGACGCGGCAGGCGGCCGAGGCCTCACTAGCGTGGCGGGTGATCGCCTTCGAGGAGTCGATGGAGTTCTTCTATGCCGCCAGCGACCTGGTCATCTCCCGGGCCGGCGCGCTCACCGTGAGCGAGCTGGCGGCCACCGCCACCCCGGCGGTGCTCGTGCCGCCCGCCCGCCTGAGCCGCCTCAACCAGCGGGCCAACGCCGCCTACCTGGTGGAGGCCGGTGCCGCCGAGCTGATGGATGAGGAACGACTCGGCGATCTGCCGGCCGTGGTGGAGCGGCTGGCCGCAGACGGAGGGGCCCGCCGCCGGATGGCGGAGGCGGCCGCCTCGGCAGCCCGCACCGATGCCGCCACTCAGATCGCCCGTGCTCTCCGAGAGGCAGCCGATGGCTGATCGCTTGCCCCAGCGGATCCACATGGTCGGGGCCGGTGGGTCCGGCATGAGCGCTCTCGCCAAGCTGCTCTTTCAACTGGGGCACACGGTGAGCGGTGCGGACCTCAAGCCCAGCCTGACCCTGGGAGCGCTGGCGGATCTGGGCCTGGAGACGTGGGTGGGGAGCCGCCCGGAGCGAATGGCCGGCTGTCAGCTCTTGGTCGCCTCGTCGGCCGTCCCTTCCCATGATCCCGAGCTGGAGGCTGCCCGCCGGGCCGGAATAGAGGTGTGGCGGCGACCGGAGCTGCTGGCCGCTCTCACCGCCCTCATGCCGGCGCTGGGAATCACCGGCACCCACGGCAAGACCACCGGCACCGCCCTGGCGGTGACCGCCCTCCAGGCGGCGGGGCGTGATCCCTCCTTCGTGTTGGGAGGGGAGATCACCAGCCTGGGTACCAACGCTCACCTGGGTGAGCGGGACCTCTTCGTCCTGGAGGCCGACGAGGCCTTCGGGACATTCCTCCGGCTGCGCCTCGCCGGCCTGGTGGTCACCAACGTGGAGTCGGACCACCTCGACCACTACGGCTCGGTGGGCAGTCTGGAGCAGGCCTTTCAAGAAGTGGTGCGAGGTGTGGAGGGCCCGGCGCTGGTCGGGATCGACGACCCGGGCGGACGGAGGCTGGCGGAGCGGACCGGGGCGCTGACCTTCGGAACTTCGGCCGACGCGGTGTGGAGCCTGCAGGACGTCGACTCCGGGCAAGGCCGGGTGCGCTTCACGCTGCGGGGGCCAAACGCCGAAGCCAAAGTGGAGGTGAGCCGCCCGGGCCTCCACGTGGCCCGCGACGCGGCCGGAGTCCTGGCTCTCCTGGCGGAGTGTGGGTACGACCTCGAGCAGGTCGCCCGGTCCCTGCGCGACTTCGGGGGGGTGCGCCGCCGCTTCGAGCTGCGCGGCACCGTGCGGGGAGTCACCATCATCGACGACTACGCTCACCTGCCCACCGAGGTGGCCGCCAATCTGGAGGCGGCCCGGCAGGACGGCTGGACCCGCATCTGGGCGGTCTTCCAGCCGCACCGCTACTCGCGCACCGCCGACCTGCACCGGGAGTTCGGCCCGGCCTTTCGGGCTGCCGACCAGGTGGTGGTCACCGACGTCTACGCGGCGGGGGAGAGCCCGGACCCCGGCGTGACCGGCAGGCTGGTGGCCGACGCGGTGGCCGAGGCCACCGGGCGGCCGGTGGCTTACCTCCCGCACCGGGCCGAGCTGGCCGACTACCTGGCCGGGCGGGTGGAGCCCGGCGACCTGGTGCTCACCCTCGGAGCCGGTGACATCACCCTGCTTCCGGACGAGTTGGCCCAGCGGTTGGGGGACGGCCGGTGACGGTGGCGGCCGCGCGTCGGCAACTCGCCCGCTGCGTTGCAGCAGGCGGGAGAGCACGACCAGGCGTGATCGGCGACCCCGGCGCGCCAGGAGGAAGGCTGGATGAGCGCAGGATCGCAGTGAGGAGAGAGAGCCGGTGAGGACGGCGGCCCTTGCCGACCTGGTGGAGGAGTGGGTTCCCCTCGCCCCGCGCAGCACCTACAAGATGGGGGGACAGGCCCGCTACTTCTGTGAGGCCTCCGACGAGCAGAAGCTGCTTCGCCTGGCCGGCATCCTCGCCGAGGGCGAGATCCCGCTGCTGGTGCTGGGCCGGGGCAGCAACCTGGTCATCTCGGATGCCGGGTTCCCGGGCTTGGTGGTGCGCCTGGGCGCCCACTTCGCCGAGGTGGGCGTGGAGCCCGACGGGACGGTCTCAGCCGGAGGGTCCACCTCGCTCGCCATCCTGGCTCGCACCGCCAGCCAGGCGGGACGGGGCGGACTGGAGTTCTTCGTCGCAATCCCCGGGTCGGTGGGGGGAGCGGTGCGCATGAACGCCGGCTGCCACGGCACCGAGACAACCGAGCGCCTCCGCCTCGCCCGGGTGGTCAGCTTGTCGACCGGGGAGGTCACTCACCGAGACCCGGCCGGCCTCGAGCTCGGCTACCGGTCCAGCAACCTGCAGCCCTGGGAAGTGGTGACGCGGGCTTGGTTCCTGAGCCGGCCGCAGCCGCCGGAGGAATCGAGTCGTCTCATCCGCGAGGTGACCCGCTGGCGACGCGACCACCAACCCGGCGGGACGCTCAACGCCGGCAGCGTGTTCCGCAATCCTCCCGGCGATGTCGCCGGCCGGCTGATCGACGAGTTGGGTCTCAAGGGAATGCGGGTGGGATCGGCCTCGGTGTCCCAGAAGCATGCCAACTTCTTCGTGGCCGAGCCGGGCGCCTCGGCGCAAGATGTCTACGACCTGGTGTGGGCGGTCAGGCGTCGAGTGCGAGAGGAGACGGGCATCTGGCTGGAACCGGAGGTGCAGTTCGCCGGTCCCTTCCGACCCTCCCCGGACGAAGGCTCCCCGTGAGCGAGATGGACGCCCGCCTGGCCCGGAGGCGACGAGAGGTGAAGGAGCAGGGTGCCCGGGCGGGCCTCGGCCGCTTGGTGGCGCTCCTGATGGTCCTTGGTCTCGGCGGGCTGGCCACGTGGCTGCTGCTCTCTCCCTGGCTGGCGGTGGAGCACATCGAGGTGAGCGGTGCCAGGCACAGCGATGTCGCCGGAGCCCTCCGCTCGGCCGGCCTGGGGGCCGGGACCCCGCTGGTGGCCGTCCGTCCGGCCCGCCTGGAGAGGGCGTTGCGATCCGACCCATGGGTCGCCGAGGCCCAAGTGACCCTGGTGCTCCCCGACCGGGTGGAGATCTCAGTGGAGGAGCGGGGGGCGTTGGCTCGCATCCCGCTCGGTGGGCGATGGGTGCTGGTGGCGGCCGATGCCACCGTGCTCGAGGGCTGGGACGGCCAGGAGCCGCTGCCGGCCATCGCCCTCGACGTGGGGCCCTTGCACCCCGGGGACCAGGCGGACTCGGCCGAGCTGCGAGGAGCGCTGCAATTCCTGCAGGCCTTGCCGGGTGACCTGCACCCCGGGGTGGAGATCCGGGCCGAGCCACCGGAGCTCTGGGCAGTGGTGGCCGGCCGGCAGGTGCGGCTGGGGCATCCGGTCGACATGGCCGCCAAAGCCGCGGTCGTGGCCGCCGTTCTCATGGAGGGGAGCGTGCCTGAGGGGGGCGTGGTGGACGTGCTCTCCCCCAAGCGCCCGGCGCTGCGCCAGCCTCAATCTGGAGTTGAGGGTTAGGGTTCCTCTCAACCCGGTGGACCGGGGCCGAATAAGCTTCTACTCTATCGTGAGGGTTGCGAAAGGATTGAGGCCATGACTAATGGGAAGTCGCGCATCGCCAGCCCCCAGAACTACCTGGCGGTCATCAAGGTGGTGGGAGTGGGGGGCGGCGGTGTCAACGCGGTCAACCGGATGATCGAGGCGGGGGTCCGCGGGGTGGAGTTCGTCGCCGTCAACACCGACGCACAGGCCCTGCTCATGTCGGACGCCGACGTCAAGTTGGACATCGGGCGCGACATCACCCGCGGGTTGGGGGCAGGAGCCAACCCGGAAGTAGGCCGGGCCGCCTCCGAAGCCCATCGAGAGGAGATCGAGGAGTCGCTCAAAGGTGCCGACATGGTGTTCATCACCGCCGGCGAGGGAGGGGGGACCGGCACCGGCGGCGCCCCGATCGTGGCCGAACTGGCCCGCGGGCTGGGCGCCCTCACGGTCGGGGTGGTCACCCGCCCCTTCGGCTTCGAGGGCCGCCGGCGCTCGGTGGTGGCCGAGCAGGGGATCCAGGCTCTCAAGGATGCCGTTGACACCTTGATCATCATCCCCAACGAACGCCTGTTGGAGGTGGCCGATCCCAAGGCGCCGATGCTGGAGGCCTTCAGCCTGGCGGACGAGGTACTGATGAGCGGGGTGGCCGGCATCACCGACATGATCACCACTCCCGGGTTGATCAACGTCGACTTCGCCGACGTGAAGACCGTCATGGAGCATGCCGGTTCGGCCGTGATGGGCATCGGGCGGGGCGAAGGGGACGGACGGGCCGAGCAAGCGGCCGAGCGGGCCATCTCCAGCCCACTTCTGGAGACCTCGGTGGAGGGCGCCCGGGGCATCCTCCTCTCGGTGGCCGGTCCCTCGGCCATGACGCTCCACGAGGTGAACACGGCCGCTCGCGTGATCGCCGAGCACGCCCACGACGACGCCGAGATCATCTTCGGTGCCATCGTCGACGACGCCCTCGGGGACGAGATGCGGGTGACGGTCATCGCCGCCGGCTTCGAGAGGCCTCGCCGGGCCCGCGGCGACGACCTCTTCCCTTCCGAGACTCGGGAGGAGGACGATCTGGGCATCCCCAGCTTCGTGCGCGGGTGATCCGCCCGCCGGGGTTTCGGGGAGCCGCCTTCTCCACCGCCGAGGACGGAGACGTTCGGGCCGACCCAGCGGCGCGGCGCGCCCTGGCCGGCCTGCTGGGAATCTCCCCGGAGTGGGCGACGGTCCGGCAGGTTCACGGCAACCGGGTGGTGGCGGCCGACCGCAGCGGGCTGCTCGGGCCGGCCGACGGCCTCTTCACATCCCGGGTCGGGCTGCCGGTCTCGGTGGCGGTGGCGGACTGTGTGCCGGTCATCCTGGAAGGCGAAACCGGGGTAGGGGTGGTGCACGCCGGGTGGCGAGGCCTGGTGCAAGGGGTCATCCAGGCTCTCCGCCAGGCCATGCAGGCAGCCGGGCTTCGGCCCCGCCGGGCGGCGCTCGGCCCCTCCATCGGCCCCTGCTGTTATGAGGTGGGACCGGAGGTGGCCGGTCGGTTCCCGGACCGGTTGGCCACCACCACCTGGGGAACGGTGAGCGTCGACCTGTGGAGCGCCGCGGAGGAATCCCTGTCCGGGCTGGCCGTCTGGCGAGCGGACTCGTGCACTCGTTGCCAGGAGGGCTTCTTCTCTCACCGGCGGGACGGGACGCCGGGCCGCCAGGTGGGGGTGGCATGGCTGGGGTGAGCATCGCCGTGAACCTGGCCAAGGTGCGGGAGCGGATGGCCGCCGCCGCCCAACTAGCGGGTCGCCTCCCGGGCGAGGTGACCCTGGTGGCGGTGGCCAAGGGCCACGGTCCCGAGGCGATTCTGGAGGCTTACCGCGCCGGCCAGCGCGACTTCGGTGAGAGCCGGGCTCAGGAGCTGGTGGAGAAGGCGTCACAGCTCCCTCCGGACATCCGCTGGCACTTCGTGGGGCCTCTGCAGCGCAATAAAGTGCGCGAGGTGCGCTCCTGGGTGGTGCTCCTCCACTCCCTGGACCGTCTGGCGCTCGCCCGGAGCTGGGCAAGAGGCGTGGGGGTTCCGCCTCCGGTCCTGGTGGAGGTGAATGTGGGGGGAGAGGGGCAGAAGCTGGGAACGCCTCCCGACACGGCCGAGGAGCTCGTGGAGCGGGCCACCCGCGAGGGCCTCGACGTCCAGGGATTGATGACAATTCCGCCTCGGGTGGCCCGCCCCGAGGAGGCCCGGCCTTACTTTCTGGAGCTGGCCGCCTTGCGGGACCGGCTGGCGCTCCGTTGGCCGGAGCTGCGGCATCTCTCCATGGGGATGACCGAGGACTTCGAGGTCGCCGTAGAGGCCGGATCGACCATGCTGAGGATCGGCCGGGCTATCTTTCGGGAGGTCCAGGAGGCCCGATGACCACGTTGTGGCGAAAGACGCTCCTCTACCTCGGTCTGGTGGACGAGGAGGAGCTCGAGCACGAGACGGCGCCCGGCCAGCCGGCCGCTCCCTTATCTCCTCAGGCTCAGGTGCGCACCGTACGACCCGGCACGTCCAACCGCGGTTTCATCCCCGGCCGGCGGGTGGAGCCGCCGGTGGGAGCCCGCCGCATCCCGGGCGGTGATCCGGACCATGCCGAGGCGGGCATCGTGATCCGCCACGGCGTGCGGTCCATGTCGCGGGGGGCGGAGACCGAGGTGGTGGTGGCGCGAACCTTCAACGACGCCCAGGTGGTGGCCGACCGGCTCCGAGAGGGGATCCCGGTGGTGCTCGACCTGCGAGATACCGAGCCCGATATGGTGCGGCGCCTGATCGACTTCGCCAGCGGCCTCACCTACGCCTTGGAGGGCACGATGCGCAAGGTGGCGCAGGGGGTCATCCTGGTCCTCCCCGCCAGGGTGGTCCTGAGCCGGGAGGAGACCAGCCGGTTGGGCGACCTGGGCCTCTACGACCTGCCCGAGGAAGTGCGCTAGTGGCCGAGGCTCGATGAGCCTCATCTGCCTGGCACTCTCCCTCTATGTATGGGTGATCATCGTCCGCATCATCCTCGAGTGGATCCAGGTGCCGCGCGACCATCCGGTGGGCCGGACGCGCGAAGTGCTGGCAGCCGTCACCGACCCGGTGCTCATCCCGGTCCGTCGGCTCATCCCGCCCATCTCGCTGGGCTCGGCGGGTTTGGATCTCTCTCCACTGGTGGTGATCATCGCCATCCAGGTGCTGCGGGGGGCTCTCTGCCGGTGACCCGCCGACTATCCTCGGTCTGCCGGCTATTTCCGAGGAGCCCTTCATGGAACTGAGTACCATCGACGTGCAGCAGAAGACCTTCCGGGCCGCCCTGCGCGGGTACGCCGAGGACGAGGTCGACGACTTCCTCGACCAGGTGGTGGAGACGCTGCGAGGCTATGAGCAGCGGGTTCAGGAGGCGGAGGAGCGGGCGGCCGCCCTCGAGGAGGAGCTCTCCGCCACCAAGGAGACGGAGGAGGCCATCAAGCGCACCTTCATCGCCGCTCAGAGGACCCGCGACGAGATGATCGAAGAAGCCCGTACGGAGACGGCCCGCATGCTCGCCCAGGCCAGGGAGGACGCCGAGCAGCAGCTCGTTGATTCACGGTTGCGGGCCGTGCGGGCGGAGGAGGAACACGTCCGGGAGCGGGACCAGCTCATCCGCGAGCTGACCCAGCTGCGCGATGTGGTCGGCGAGCTGCGGGAGCGCTTCCAATCCTTCGCCAGCGGGGCTTTCGAGGAGTTGCGCGCCATGGAGACGTCCATCGAGGAGAGCGGCATCCCGCTCGGAGAGGACCTGGGACCGGTAGAGGCGGAGGCTCGCCACGCAGAGCGCGAGGAGGAGCAGGTTGCCTCGCCCGACGAGGAAGAGGAAGAGGAAGAGGAGGAGATCCGCCCGGAGGAGCAGGAAGACGCCCCCCGGGAGGCGTCCCTGACTGGGCAGTTCGGTCAGGCCGCCTATCTGCGCCGCCCCCGGGCCCGTCGTCCTTGGGAGCGCGAGGAGGAGGAGTGACTCCTTCCCCCGGAGGGTAGGGAGGGGTTTCAGGCTCTCTCGAGCGTCACGTTCACCGCCACGCCCAGCACCTCGATGACTTCCCCATCCGTTGGGTCCTCGGCAACCTCCAGCTGGGTCGCCAACAGGTCCCGGGCGAGCTGCTCCCGACTGGCCGCCACGAGGGCGGCGTGGCTGGCGGGGACGGCCAGGCGCAGCCGGATCCGGTCCTCCACCGCCAGCCCGGCCTGCTTGCGGGCGTTCTGGAGGTGGTGGGAGAGCTCCCGCACCCACCCTTCCGCCTCCAGCTCCGCGTCGAGGCTCAGGTCGAGCGCCGTGGCCAAGCGGCCCTCCTCGGCCAATCCCCACCCCGGGGCCACCGTGGCCCGCACCTCCACGTCCGCCGCCTCGAGCGTGATCGCCTCCCCGGCGACCTGCACGGTGATCGGCCCGCCGGCCGCCAGCCGGTCCGCCTCGGGGAAGGCCAGCTTCTCCAGGGCGGCGGCCAGCGCCGGCAGGCGGTGGCCCAGCCTTGGTCCGAGGCGCGAGTAGTCCGGCTTGACGCTGTATCGGCGCACCTGATCTACCTCTCCCAGCTCCAGGCGCTTGACGTTCAGCTCGGTCAGGATCTCCTCCACGAGCTCGGGGTCGAGTTGGCGACCTCCGGAGACCACCAAACGTCGGAGGGGTTGACGGGTCCGCACCCGAGCCTCGGTGCGGGCGGCCCTGCCCAGTCCGACCACGCGCCGGGCATGGGCCATCTGCTCCTCGAGCTCCTGGTCCCGCCCACCGGCGGCCTCCGGCCAATCCTCGAAGTGCACGCTGGCTTGGTGCCGGAAGTGGCTTCCGGTCAGGTTCTGGTAGAGGGACTCGGCCAGGAAGGGCGTGTAGGGGGCCATCACCTTGGCCAGCGTGGAGAGGCAGCTATGGAGGGTGGAATAGGCGGCCGCCTTGTCGTTCTGGCGCGCAAACTTCACACCAGGGCGTGATTCTTGCGCGCCAGAAGCGGGAGGCGGGGTCCGCACGGAGCGCCAGAAGCGAGGGCGGGAGCGCCGCACGTACCAGTTGGAGAGGTCGTCGACGAACTTCCCGATCTCCCGTCCCCCCCGGTGGGCGTCGAAATCGTCCAGGGCGGCGGTCACCTCCGACACCAGCCCGTCCAGCCGGGAGACGATCCAGCGGTCGAGGACCGGGCGCTCCGATACCGGCGGGCTCTCCTCACCGGGCGTCCAGCCGTCGAGGGTGGCATAGGTGACCAGGAAGGAGAGGGTGTTCCACACGGTGAAGAGGGTACGGCGAGCCGACTCCTCGATCGCCTCCGGTGACACACGGTGGTTGGTCCAAGGCGAGCCCGAAACGAAGAGGTACCACCGCAGGGCGTCGGCCCCGCTTCGGTCGAGGAACATCCAAGGATCGATGACGTTGCCCCGGCTCTTGGACATTCTCCGGCCCTGCGAGTCGACGATGAGTCCCAGGCAGAGCACGGTGCGATAGGAGGACTCATCCCACAACAGAGTGCTGATAGCCAGCAGGCTGTAGAACCAGCCTCGGGTCTGGTCGAGGCCCTCGGCGATGAAATCGGCCGGAAAGCGGGCCTCGAAGGCCTCCTCTTCTTCGAACGGGTAGTGCCACTGGGCGTTGGGCATCGAGCCGGAGTCGAACCAGGCGTCGATGACGGGCGGCAGCCGCCGCGCCACTCCATCACATCGCGGGCAGGCGATGGTCACCTCATCCACATGGGGACGGTGAGGATCGAACGCCCCGAGGTCTCGGCCGGCCAGGGCGGCCAGCTCGGCGAAGGATCCCACACAGGTGTCGTGCCCCTCCTCGCAGCGCCAGATGGGGAGCGGGGTGCCCCAGTAGCGGTCCCGGGAGAGCGCCCAGTCGACGTTGTTGGCCAGCCAGTCGCCGAAACGCCCATTCTTGATATGAGGCGGATACCAGGTGATCCGATCGTTGGCGGCCAGGAGGTTCGCCTTGCGAGAGGTGGTGCGGATGAACCAAGAGGTCTTGGCCCAGTAGATGAGCGCCGTTTCGCAGCGCCAGCAGAAGGGATAGGTGTGAACATGCTCCTCGGCGCGCAGCAGCAGGCCGCGCCGTTCCAGGTCCTCGATGATGGAGGGGTCGGCCGCCTTG
>JBOGFC010000014.1:0-7053 GCA_050742155.1 Acidimicrobiia bacterium | reverse complement strand
CTGGACGCCGGCGAGGAAGCCGGGGCCTGGGTGGTGGCCTTCGACGAGATGGTGACGGTGCTCGGCCTGGAGCCTCCCGAGCTCGAGCTGACTCGGCTGGCCGGCGCCCTGGCCGGCCTGGCTGGGGAGTTGGGGATCGACGCCGATGGCCACCCGGAGCAGATACTGGCGGCCCTCGTGGAGCGGCGAGAGCAGGCCCGTCGCCGGGAGGAGTGGGCGATGGCCGACCACCTGCGCAGGCGGTTGGCCGAGGTGGGCATCGTGCTGGAGGATACCCCCGATGGCCCTCGCTGGCATCGGGGATAGGATCGAGGGGCTCCACGCCGTGGCGGCGGCGCTGGCGGCCGGGCGTGTCGAAGAGCTCACCGTGGAGCGAGGTCGTCTCGACCACCCGGAGGTGGCTCGCCTGGTCGAGGAGTGTCGCCGACGAGGGGTGAGCCTGAAGGTGGTTTCTGATCTCGTCACGCTGGCCACCACCACTTCTCCTCAGGGGGTGATGGCCGCCGCCCGCCCCATTCCCACCGTCGGCCTGGAGCAGGCGGCCGGTGCCACCGATCCCCCGGCGGTGGTGGTGCTCGACCACCTGGAGGACCCTCACAACGTCGGGGCCATCGCCCGCTCTGCCCTGGCCGCCGGGGTGGGCGGGCTGGTGGTGCCCTCCCGGCGGGCCGCCCCGCTTGGCCCCACCGCCTTCAAGGCTGCCGCCGGGGCGCTCGAGCACCTGTCGGTGGCCACGGTGTCTTCGATCGACCAAGCGCTGCGAAAGCTCCGCGAGCTGGGCTTGTGGCTGGTGGGCCTGGCCGCCGGCGGGGACCGGTCCCTCTTCGGCCTGGACCTGCTGGCCGAACCGGTGGCCCTGGTGGTGGGCGGCGAGGGCAAAGGGCTCGGACGCCTGGTCGAGGAGCGCCTGGACGTCCGGGCCAGCATTCCCCTGGCGGGTCCGGTGGAGAGCCTCAACGCCTCGGTGGCGGCCGCCCTGGCCCTCTACGAGCTGGCCAGGGTGCGGGGCACGGTAACCTAGAACCCTTCCCCTCCGAGCAGGTGGGAAAACGGGCAGGCCGGGTTAGCTCAGCTAGGTAGAGCAGCTCACTTGTAATGAGCAGGCCGTCGGTTCGAGTCCGACACCCGGCTCTCACCCCGAGCGCTTCAGCTTGCCGTGCTGCTTGGCGTAGCGCTCGCCGCGGCGGAAGATCTCCAGCCCCAGCGGGATGGAGATGATCCCGATCACGACCAGCGGCCAGATCTCGTCCCCCATGGCCCCGATCCCGTCGCCTTCCAGGATGGCGTCGCGGATCCCGTCCAGGGCGTACGTGGCCGGCGAGATCGTGGCGATTCGCTGCATCCAGCCCGGCAGCACCTCCACCGGGTAGTAGACGCCGGAGACCACCAGCAGCACCCCCTGGGCGATGAAACCGAGCTGGGTGCCCTTCTCCGGCGAGATGAGCGGGAGGACGGCGGTCATCATCCCGATCCCGATGAACGAGACCGAGGCCACCACCAGCACCACCAGGGCGGCCACGAAGTCGGCCCGGGGCATGGAGAGGTCGAAGAAGAAGGCCACCGCCACGAAGAGGAGGGCCGCCCGCACCAGCCCGTAGGCGATGGCGAAGAGGCCCATGCCGGCCAGGTGGGTGGGCCGGGAGAGAGGCGCCATGAAGGTGTACTCGATGGTTCCCTCCCAACGCTCCCAGGCCACCGTCTCGGTGAGGAACTCGAAGATGATGCCCAGGTAGGCCCAGATGACCGCCCCGATCAGGAGGATGGTGGTAGCCCGGTTGACGTCGATCTGGCCTCCGGCCGCCTCGATCCCCTTGGCGATGAAGACGATGGTGAGGGTGTTGGCCACCG
This sequence comes from Acidimicrobiia bacterium, assembly GCA_050742155.1. Taxonomy (GTDB): domain Bacteria; phylum Actinomycetota; class Acidimicrobiia; order Spongiisociales; family JALYHC01; genus JBOGFC01. Next base: position 5,205 of record JBOGFC010000014.1, on the reverse strand, counting down.
TCCAGACGAAGAAGGCGACATCCCACCAGATGTAGCGCTTGGTGAGGTAGACGTTGCGCTCCATGACCCCCCCGAGCCCGATCAGCTCGGCCCGCAAGGTTGCCGCGGCTCCCCGCATCACTCCTCATCTCCTTCCTCTTCTTCGAACGATCGTCCGGTGGCGGAGAAGAACGCCTCTTCCAGGGTGGCCGCCCCGTAGCGCTCCTTGAGCTCCTCGGCGGGCCCGAGGGAGATGAGGGCACCCCGATCGAGGATTCCCACCCGGTCGGCCAGCTTCTCCGCCTCCGCCAGGTCGTGGGTGCAGAGCAGGATGGTGGCGTCGTGGATGATCCGCATCTCGGCGATGAAGTCCTGCACCTCCAGCCTGGAGCGGGGGTCGAGGCCGGTGGTGGGCTCGTCCAGCAGCAGCAGGACGGGCGAGGTGAGGAGGGCGCGGGCCAGGGCCACCTTCTGTTGCATGCCGCGCGAGAGGTCCTCCATCGGCTCCGAGCGCCGCCGGGCCGGGAATCGCACCCGGGCGAGGATGACCGGGATCTGCGCCCGGGTCTGCCCGGCGGTCATTCCGTAGAAGCGGGCTGCGTAGCTCAAGTTCTCCAGCGCCGACATCTTCTTGAAGAAGGAGGCCTCCACCGATACCCGGTTGACCAGGCGCCGTACGGCTCGAGGCTCGCCGACCACGTCGTGCCCGAAGATGCGGGCCGTCCCGCCGTCCGGCAGCAGCAGCGTGGAAAGGACACGTACGAGGGTCGACTTGCCAGATCCGTTCTGGCCCAGGATGGCCACGCACTCCCCACGCTGCATGGAGAAGCTCACCGCATCTAGGGCGACACGGCGGCGCCTCGAGAAACGATCCGAGGCCTTCTCGCGCCGGCGGAACTCCTTACGGAGATCGCAGACCTCGAGAGCCGGGACGTCGCCCGGGCGGGGGGCTACGTCGGCGGTCACGGGGACGACGATCTGGGACATGGGGAGGGCTCCTTGGGACAGGCGAGAACCGGGGGATGGACGCGGAGGATGCGTCCGGAAGAGGCGGGTACTCAGCCGCAGAGCAGCATGAGGATGGACGATATCAGCCGCCGCGGCGGTCCTCAAACCAATTTCTGGCCGGGAACGGAAATCCCCGGGCCCCGGCGGCCCCAGGAATACCCTGATTCGGTGCTCTGCGACCGAGATCGGCTGGTGCTCGAGTTCGAACGGGCCTGGTGGCTGCTTCCGGGGCCCAAGGAGGCGGCCATCCGAGAGCACCTGGAGATGAGCGCCACCCGCTATTACCAGGCGCTCACCCGCCTCTTGGACGACCCGGACGCCCTGGAATACGACCCGCTCACCATCCGCCGCCTGCGACGGCTGAGGGAGAGTAGGCGCCGGGAACGTCTCGATCGCCGCCGGCAGGGAGACGCCGGCGGGCCCTCCAAGAACACGTGACGGATACCTGATGCCCGGTCGTCATGAGGCGCCCGGCTCGGGGCCATTCCTGCGGGAGCTGGCCTTCTTCCTGGCCATCCTCTCGGCGGTGGGGATCGGCCTCGCTCTCCTGGTCTGGGGGATCAACGGCTTCGGGTCCTCCGAGGCGGCGCTCCCGACCACCAGCGTCCCGGACACGACTACCACACGCCCGACCCCGACGACCACGGCCCCCACGACCACCAGCAGCACGACGACCACCCTCCCCCCCACCACGACGACCACGGCTCCGACCACCACCACGGTGGCCCCCCGTGCTCCCTCCGAGGTGGTGGTGCTGGTTCTCAATGGGACCAATCGTCCGCTCCTGGCCGCCCGGGTCACCGAGGAGCTCGCGGAGGCGGGTTACCAGACACTGGAGCCCGACAACGCCCAGGGCGACTTCGAGATGAGCCGGGTCTGGTACGCCCCGGGGTTCGGGCCGGAGGCCGGCGTGCTGGCGGCCCGCTTCCCCGATGGCCTGGTGGAGCCGAGCCCGGAAGCCCAGCCGCCTGCCGATATCGTGGTTGTGCTGGGAGACTCCTACGAGGAATGAGGACCGCCAGGACGACATGAGCGATGAGGGCCGGCCCGGCCTGGTGACCGAGGAGAAGGCCGCGGCCCCTCCCTCGCCGCTCTCCCGCCCCCGCTCGAGTCCCTGGCCGGTGGCCACCTGGCTGTTCGTACTGGCCTCGGCGCTGGTCCTGGGGGTGGGGGTCTACGGTGAGGTGCTGGCGCCCTCGCTGGTGCTCGACCTCGTGTCGTTCTGGCCGGGGCTCACGCTGGCCCTCCTGCTGGCGGGCGCCCTGTGGCCGTTCCGCCGGCGAGGGCCGGCGCGCCTGGCGGCCATCCTGCCGCTCTTGGTGCTCACGTGGCTGTGGGGCGGGGTGGCGCTGCACCTGGCGCAGTGGGAGCTGCTCCCCTCGGCGGCCGCCGACCTGGAGGGCCCTCCGGGGGAAGGGGTGGAGGTCGCCCGGCTCTCCCTGGAGCAGTCCGGTCGACTTTCCCTCCTCGCCGCCGACGGGCCCCTCTACACGGTGCGGCTGGTCCGGCGGGGCGGTCCGGTGGGGATTCCCGAGGCCGTGGAACGCCTGGAAGACGGCGAGGCGACCGTCTCTGTGGTCGGGATCTCCGGGGGACAGTGGTTCCGGAGCTCCGGGTGGGCGGCCGGGCTGGCGCCGGGCCCCGCTTGGGATCTGGAGCTGCGGGCCGCCACTCTGGACATCGACCTGCGGGGCCTCGATCTGACCCGCCTCGAGGCGGAGGGAAGCGGGGTGATCCGGCTGCCGGCGGGCGAGGCCGAGGTCCCGATCGTCGTGGCCGGCGAGCTGGTGGTGGAGGTGCCCGCCGAGGCGCGGGTGGTGGTAGCCGGCACCGCCCAGGTCCCCGAGGGATGGGAGGTCACCGATACCGGTTGGCGGTCACCGGGCCGAGAACCCGGCTACGCCATCACCGTGATCGACGGCTCGCAGGTGGAGATCCGGGAAACCTGAGTGGGCGCCTCGAACCGCGGGCGATGACGCGCCTCAGAGGCGCGCAGGAACACTTGGTTGGCGGGCTCAGGGCTCGACGCTGATCGTCTCGATCACCTCGACGTCTCCGCCCAGGGTGTACTGCCAGATCGTCAGGCGGACCCGGCGAGGTGCCCCGTCCTCGCCCAGGTCGGCATCTCCCGACGCTCCCTCATAATCGAGATCCCGTCCCTCCCGGGCCAGTGCCAGGCAGTCGGTCGCTACGCACGGCTGGCCATCCTGTGAGGCGGCCGGGAGGGCCTGGATGCTCCCGGCCTCGGCGGCCACGATCACCAGCAAGGCGGCGTCGTAGGCGTGGGCGGCCGGCCGCCCCGGGTCCGAGCCGAACGCTTCCCGATAGTCGTCCGCGAATCGCTCGAACCCCGGAGCCGGAGAGGAGTCGAAGGCCACTCCTTGCTGCCCGGCCAGCCGGCTCGGGTCGTCGGAGAAGGCCAGCTCGGGCAGCGAGGCGTCGTGCATGCCGGCCGTGTAGTACCAGGGTCGGCCCATCAGCCCCTCTCGGAAGGCCGCGCTCACCAGGGCGGACGCTTCCGGAGACCGGCACACGCACACCACCGCCTCCGGGTCGTGCTCGACCAGGGCGCCCAGGGAGACGCGCTCGGGATCCTGGTAGGTGAAGAGCCTGAGTGACGAGCCTTCGGGTAATGCCTCGGCGAAGCTCTCGGCGAGGGCCGGATCATCCTCGGGAGTCAGGAGCGCCACTTCGGTGATGCCGGCTCGCCCGACCAGCTCGGCCAGTGCTTTCCCTTGCACGGCCTCGGAAGGCGTCAGTCGGAAGTGGCCTTCGGGGAGGGTCAGCCCGGGGTCGAAGTTGAAGGGCACCACCAGGCTGATGCCGAGGCCGGCCAACGCCTCGGCGGCGCCCAGGTCGGTGGCCTCGGAGCCGGTCCCCACCACCGCCTCCACCTCCGCTTCGGCCAGGCGCTCGGCCGCTTGTCGCATACCCTCCGGGCCGACCCCGGCGTCCTCGACGACGAGCTGCACCGGCCGGCCGTTCACGCCCCCGGCCAGGTTGGCCTGATCGACGGCCAATCTGACCGCCAGCTCCAGCTCGCTTCCGGCCGGGACCAGCGAGCCGAGCACCAGGGGGGGCTCGCTCTGGCGCAGACATGCGGCCAACAACAGCAAGAGGAGCAGGGCGATCCATCGGGCCATAGGTGGCATTATGTCGGCGCTCCGCCGAGCGGGGGTTACCCTGTCCCCCACCAGTCGAGGAGGATGGGTGACGGAGGAGATCGCCGCCCGGGATGCCTACCAGCGGTCGGTGCAGTCCTCCGTTCTCGAGGTCCGGTCGGATGGGGGGGTCGTCCTGGATCGCACCGTCTTCTACCCGCGAGGCGGGGGGCAGCCCGGGGATAGCGGGTGGCTGCGCTGGGCGGACCGGGAGGTGGAGGTGATCGACACGGTCCGCCGGGAGGGGGCCCCGGTCCACGTGGTGAGAGGTGATGCCCCGGCCGATGGCACCACCCTCACCGCCGAGGTGGACTGGGACCGTCGCTACCTCCTCATGCGCACCCACACCGCCCTGCACGCCTTGTCGGGGATCATCTGGCGGGACTATCGGGCCAAGGTGACCGGGGGCAACATGCAGCCTGGGGAAGCCCGCATGGACTTCGAGTTGGAGGGCATCTCCACCGACTTCGGGCGGGAGGTGGAGGCCAAGCTCAATGAGGCCCTGACGGCCGATCATCAGGTGGAGATCCGCTTCCTCTCCAGGCAGGAGGCCTTGCGCGACCCGGACCTCATCCGCACCAAGGTCAACCTGATCCCGGAGGCGGTCGACCCCATCCGGGTAGTGGACATCGTCGGCCTGGACCGTCAAGCTGATGGCGGTACCCACGTGCGATCGACCGCCGAGGTGGGAGAGGTCCGAGTGACCGGCACCGAGAGCAAGGGCAAGGCCAATAAGCGGATCAGGATCTCTCTCCTCCCTCCCCGTCCGGGGGAGGGCCGGGAGGGGGGCGAGGCGGCCCCGAACCTGCAGGTGGCACAGTCAGCAGCTGCCGCCGGCCCCCCCAAGAAGGACGATCGGAGTGGCCGGGCGGAGCGAGGCCGGGAGGGGGCTGTCCCATGAGGATCCGCGTCCACCTCACCTTTCCCGAGTTGCTCGTCTTGGGGGGTTTGGGGGGTCATGGCGGCCCCGAACCTTCCGGCCGCGAGTTCGCCTCCACCGCCGCCGGACCCCCCGAAAAGGGAGTGGGGGGTTTGGGGGGTCATGGCGGCCCCGAAC
>JBOGFC010000013.1:0-6919 GCA_050742155.1 Acidimicrobiia bacterium | reverse complement strand
GGCACGGGGTGGGTATGTCCCAGTACGGAGCGCGGGCGCTGGCCGAGGCCAACGGCTACGCCGCCGAGCAGATCACCGCCTATTACTACACGGGTACCTCGGTGCAGAGCATCGACACCCAGGTGGGGGCGGATCACTTCCTGCGGGCCGACCCGGAGCCGCTCTGGGTGGGACTCCTGCAGGACCGGACCGAGATGGCCTTCGCCGCCGAGGACCAGGCGGTGGATGCCTGCATCCTCTCCACCGGCGGCCAGCCGGTGTGCTTTCCCGCCTCGAATGGAGAGACCTGGTCGTTCGAGGTGGTGGAGGGGGGTTGCCGGTTCTTCAAGGACGGGTCGGCGGTGGGGGAGGTCGGGCAATGCAGCGCCAGCATCGGCCACCTGCAGCCGGACACCAGGGTGAGCCTGCCCGACACCGGGCGCTCCTACGCCCGGGGCATCATCCGCCTGCGGTCGCCGCTGGAGGGGACCTTCCATGTCAGCCTGGAGATCGGGCTGCGCGAGTATCTCTACGGGCTGGGAGAGATGCCCTCCTCCTGGCACGGCAACGCCCTGCGGGCCCAGGCTCTGGCCGGTCTCACCTATGCGGTGCGCCGGGCGCTCTTCTATGGGCCGGAGCCTCAGTTCGGCACCTCCCGCCGAGAGCAGTGCTGGTGCCACCTCTTCCACACCGTGATCGACCAGAACTACGTGGGCTGGAGCAAGGAGTCGGAGACGGGCGGTGACCGGTGGATGGAGGCGGTGGACGCCACCGCCGGGCGGGTCATCACCCACCCGGAGACCAACTTCTTCGGCACCCAGGTAATCCAAGCGTTCTACTTCTCGTCCTCGGGAGGCGCCACCGACAACAGCCAGGACGTCTTCGTGGCGGCCGCCCCCTACCTGGTCTCGGTGGACGACCCCTGGTCCTCCCATCCGGCCGCCAACAACCCGTTCGCCTTTTGGGTGGAGGAGGTGGCGGGCGGCGCCGTGGCCGATGCGGTCGGCCTGGATCAGGTAGAGCAGGTGGCGGTCACCAAGCGGTTCGTCTCGGGGAGCGCCGCCGAGGTGACCTTCTCCGGGCTCCAGGGCGGCAAGGAGACCAGCGTGGTCAAGTCGGGTACCTGGACCCGGAGCGCCCTGGGCCTGCGCTCCCACTTCATCCACCGCATCTTCCTGCCACCCTTCATCGACGACGACGGGTCGGTGCACGAGGCAGACATCGCCACCATCGCCGCCCTGGGCATCACCAAGGGCTGCAACCCGCCCGCCAACGACCGCTTCTGCCCCAAGGACCCGGTGAGCCGGGAGCAGATGGCCGCCTTCCTGACCAGGATGCTGGGGCTCCCGGCCGCCTCGGAGGACTTCTTCGACGACGACGCCGGGAACATCTTCGAGGAGGACATCAACCGCCTGGCCGCCTCGGGGATCACCTTCGGCTGCGCCGAGGGCAAGTTCTGCCCCAAGGACCTGGTCAGCCGGGAGCAGATGGCCGCCTTCTTGGTGCGGGCCCTGGACCTGCCGGAGGCCTCGGAGGACTTCTTCGACGACGACCAGGGCAACATCTTCGAGGAGGACATCAACCGCCTGGCCGCCTCGGGGATCACCTTCGGGTGCGACGAGCGGAAGTTCTGTCCCAAGGACGAGGTCACCCGGGAGCAGATGGCTTCCTTCCTGGCCCGCTCGCTCGCCCTCTTGCCCTAAGAGCGTTAGCGGATAGGCAAGTGGCGGAGCCGCCGATTCCCGTCCCCGAGCCTCCTGCCGAGCCTCCGAGCTGGGGGGATTCCAGAGCCTCGCTCGCCCTCTTGCCCTAAGGGAACGGGGGCGACCCGACCGTCCTTCGCGTTATCTGATGTCCCGCAGCGCCCGATAGAGAAAGGCGGCCATCTGGCCTCGGATCACCGGGTCCTCGGGACAATATCGATCGTTGGCCGGGGGGTTGCAGCCCTTGGTCACCCCCGCGGTCCCCAGCCGGTCGATATCCGCCTCGTGCACCGAGTGGTCGTCGTCCACGAACAGGTCGTCACCGGCCCCCTCTGTGTAGCCGCGCGCCCGCACCAGGAACGAGGCCATCTGGGCGCGGCTCACCGACTCCTCCGGGCAGAACCGATCGTTGAAGGGCGGGTTACAGCCCTTGGTGATGCCCGCCGCGGCCAGGCGGTTGATGTCCGCCTCGAAGATCGACCCGTTGTCGTCCGTGAACCAGTTCTTGCCTCCGTCGTCGGTGAGCTCCAGCCCCCGCACCAGGAAGGCGGCCATCTGGGCCCTGGTGACCTGATCGTCCGGGCAGAACCGGTCGTTGATGGGCGGGTTGCAGCCCTTGGTGATTCCCTCCGAGGCCAGCCAGGCGATCTCGGTTTCGAACAGGTGGCCGGGAGGCACGTCGATGAACGGGTTGGAGACCGCGTCGATGAAACCCAGGGTGTGATCCAGGAAGTAGATGCGGCTGGTGTCTCCGAACACCTGGCTGGGAGCCAACCCGAGCGATGCCCGCCACACCTCGGAGGCGGTCCGCCCGTCGTACCCGTCTCCGTCGTAGCGCACGAAGTAGATGGCCTGGCCGTCCGGGGCCCACACCGGGGATTCCGCCCGGCCGGACACCTCGGCCCACACGGTGGCAGCGCCTCCCCCCACCGGAACCACCAGGATGCGGGATTGGGTGGTGGTCAGCTGCTGGGCATAGGCGACCTGGGAGCCGTCCGGGGACCAGGCCGGCTGGGTGGCGCCCGGGCCGGCCAGGCGCCGGGCCTCCCGGCCGTCCAGCCGGGTCACCCATATGCCGTCCGCCCGCTGGTAGACGAGGTGGGCCGAATCGGGCGCCCAGGACGGAAAGCTGCCCCCCACGGTGCCGGGCATGATGGTCGCCCCGCTCCCGTCGGCGCCCATGACCCCGATCGAGCAGCAGGTGTCCGGGTGGAGGTCGCCCTGCTGGTCCCGGGAGAAGGCGATGCGGGTGCCGTCCGGCGACCAGGCCGGGTCGAAGTCGGCGATAGCCGGGGTGGTCAGCCGCCGCAGCAGGGTGCCGTCCACCCCGACCGCGTAGATGGCATAGCGCCCGTCGCTGTCGTCGGTGAGCGGGCCGGGGAAGACCAGCTGGGTGCCATCGGGAGAGAAGGAAGGCCGGCCCACGGCCTGCTGGGCGGTCACCTGCCGCCGCTTGTCCCCCAGCCCGTTGGTGAGCATGATCCGGTAGGTGCTCCCCCCGTCGAAGGCCTGCAGGAAGGCGAAGCTCTCCTCCTCGGTCTGGGCGGAGCCCTGCACCGGGATCAATAGGGCGGCGGCCCACGCCGAGATCAGCAGGGCCGGCAGCGTCCACGCTCGACGCCTCATGGGGCGGCCGGGTCCACGTCGATCGTGGCCACCACCGGCCTCACCCGCCCCACCAACGGATCTCGCCGGGCCGCGCTGCCCAGCACCACGTACAGGCAGAAGGCCCGCCCCCGGTGGGAGAAGAAGAACCGAGCCCCGGCCTGGCCGGGCACGTGGCGCTGCAGCTTGCGGGGGCTGAAGGCACCGGCCGACGGCCGGGGAAGACCCTGTTTGGCGAACAGGGCGGTGTCGGCGGCCTCTCGGTCATACTCGACCAGAGCGACGAAGAGGTCGTCCCCGCCCATCAGCTGCACCGCCCCGCTGCCGAAGTCGCCCCGCTCTTCCGGCAGGGGGAAGGTACCGGCGTGCAGGATGGGATGGGTGGTGGACTCCGGCCGCTCCGGAGTCCGCCGGTAGATGCGCCCCTCCCAGCCGGGAGGCAGGTCGGCCCGCAAGCCATGCCCTTCGATCCTCATAGCAAGCCTCCCAGGCCGGCCACCCCCACCGCCACCACCGACAGCAGGGCGGGCACCGCCAGCCGGGCGGGCCGCGCCCAGGCCTGGAGCCGACGATGGGCCCTGAGCAGCCGCTCCGGGGTGCTCGCCCGCCGCATGGCCAGCAGCGGCAGGGCTCTGGCCAGACCGAAGGCCCCTCCCACCGCCAGACCTCCGGTCCACGATCCGGCCACCAGGGCCAGGGCGAAGGTGAGGTAGACGGTGGCGGTGGTGACGATGGTCACCACTCCCAACCCAAGCTGGAATCCGTATCCCAGGCCGATCACCCATCCGCGGTAGCGGTCCAGCCAGTCCTCGTTGACCTGTCGCCCCACGGTGGGCAGGCCGCCTCTCAGCAGCCGGAGGTCGACGGCCGCCGCCAAAGCACAGAGGGCCACCACCAGCAGGCTCAGGACGGCCGGCCCCGGCCGGAGAGGGCCGACGAATAGTGTGCCTGTGCCTCCCAGCGCCGCCCCCAGGGCGCCCCCGCCGGCCACCGACCCGAGCACGTACAGGGCCACCGTGGCTCCCCATCTCCTCCTCCGTCCCCGCTCCCCGAGCGGGGTGATGCTGGACAGCATCGACTCCCCTCAAGGGGACCAGCTGGAGCGCAGCCCGGCCAGCGCCGCCACCGCCACCCCGGCCACCACCGCCACCGCCACCCCGGCCACCACCGCCACCGACCAGTCGGTCACGAGGACTCTTCCTCCGGGTCCTCGCCCTCGGCGTACAGGCTGAGATGGCCCGGATAGATGCCGGCCGCCATCAGCTCCCGGTCGGCCCGGGCTTCCCGATAGGCGTCCCCATGCGAACGGGCGTCGGCCACCGCCTGGCCGAGCAGGTTCTCCACCTGGGCCCAGGTGGCCGCCGTGCCCTCCCCGGCCACCCGCCCGCTGGGCCCGTCGGCATAGACGAAATAGGGCGAGCCCGGCACCCTGTAGTCCTGCCAGGCGGTGCCGGACATCACCACCGGGACCCCCTCGGGAGCCAGCCGGCGCAGGGCGGCCGGGCTCTCCTCCTCCGGATCCTTGGTGACCACCACCAGGCGCGTGTCCCTCGGAAGGGAGAGGCGCTCCGGGGAGCGGAAGGCCTCCCAGAAGCCGGCGCAGGTCAGGCAGCCACTGGAGAGGAAGGCGAGCAGCGTCCCGTGCCCCACCCCGCGCACCGCCACCCCCACCGCCTGGTCGTCGAGGGTGGTTCCTGAGAGGTCGTGGGCCGGCGAGGACGCCCGGGCCGGGGCCGCCAGCCACCGCCGGCCGTTCCCGTCCGGCTGATGGGTGTGGTCTCCCACGCCCGCCCCCAGCTCGTGCAGCCGGCGGAGGATCTCGGCATGGCTGCGCAGCAGGCCGGCCACCAGCAGTCCCAGCAGCAGGATGGCGGCCGCTTCCACGATGATCAGCACGGTCATCTCTCCTCCTATCAGCAAGGGCCGGCCAGGCACGGGGCGGTGTGGCCGACGGTCTGGTTGTCGGTGACGCTGGTCGAGTCGCATGACCCGTAGATCAGGTAGGGCGGCGTGCAGGTGACCATTCGGCAGGCCACCGGCCCGGAGCAGCCGATCTCCTGGTGACACTGGCCGTAACGGAAGTAGTTGCAGCACACCCGCCGCTGGTCGCAGCTTCCCTCTCCGCAGCGGCATTGGCACTGGATGCAGCCCGGGTCGCAGAAGGAGTCCTCGCAGCCGTCGGTGCAGGTGCAGGTGGGATGGCAGTCGATGTAGTAGCGGGGCTGGGCCGACCCGTTGGAGCAGCAGAAGGATGAATTGTCCGCCTTCCACCAGCCCCCCACGAAGGTGCCGGGCGGACAGCGGTTGATCCCCCGATAGATGGAGCAGCAAAAGACGGTGTAGCCGTCGTCGCAGTTCGGGTCGGTCCCGCAGATGGCCGCGTAGGCGGTCACCGGGCGCAGCAGGAAGGCGGCCGGGGCGGCCACCAGCGCCGAGCCCACCATGGCCGCCCGCACCAGGAAGCTGCGCCGGGTGAGGCGCGACTCCAGCCACCCGGCCCCCCGCTCGGCCAGCCGGGAGCTCACCTCCGGGCGCCGCCCCAGAGCGTGCTCAGCTCGGAGAGCCGGGAGAGTGCTAGGTAGGCGAACCACACGCATGCCGCCGTGAGCAGGAGGAAGGGGATCCCCCAGGCCGGCTGGACGGCCACCACCCGGGCCACTGGACCGATGGGAGAGGCGGCCACCAGCAGGGCGATGGACGCCCCGGCCAGGTTGAGCAGCAGGTGGAGCCCGGTGGGCGGTGTCTCAGTCGCCCCCAGGCACCCGCAGGACCGCAGCCTCTGGGGACGGGCCAGGGCGGCCAGGAGGAAGAGGGCGAAGGCCAGGTAGGACGCCCCCATGGCCAGGGCGAAGGCCCTGCCGCCGGTGAGGAGGGCCCCGGCGCCGATCGCCACCTCGGCCAGACCCAGAGCCCGTACCGCCCCCGGAGGGGCCGGCAGGCGGAGCGAGGCCAGTGCACGGGCGGTCGGCTCGGGCCGCACCATCTTGGGTGCGCCGCCCAGAACCAGGAGGACTGCGGCGGCTAGGAGGGGCCCGGCCAGTGGCTCCATGCTCGGCGGGATGGTGGCAGGCCGGGAGGTCCGGGTCAATATGCGGTAGGGGAGCGCTTACGCGAAGATGTCCGCCACCGGCCGAGAGGGGGGATGGGCACCTTCATCAGGCGGGGCCTGCTGATCGCCTTGCTGCTTGCCGTGCCGGCCGGCGTGGCGGACGCCTCCAGCGGCAGCTTCGTCGACGACGACGGCAACATCCACGAGGGCAACATCGAGGCCATCGCCGCCCAGGGCATCACCAAGGGCTGCAACCCGCCCATCAACGACCATTACTGTCCGGCCGAGCCCACCACCCGGGCGCAGATGGCCTCGTTTTTGGTGCGGGCCTTCCAGTACCCGGCCACAGAAGACCAGTTCTTCACCGATACCGCCGGCAGCGTTCATCAGGCCGACATCAACGCTCTGGCGGCGGCCCACATCACCTTCGGCTGCAACCCGCCCGCCAACGACCGGTTCTGCCCGGACGATCAGGTCACCAGGGCTCAGATGGCTGCCTTCCTGGTGCGGGGGCTGGAGCTCACCGACGACGGGGCCAAGAACTGGTTCACGGACGACAACGGGTCGATCTTCGAGGCGGACA
>JBOGFC010000012.1:0-11939 GCA_050742155.1 Acidimicrobiia bacterium | reverse complement strand
CGTATGGGCAGGGAGGACGTCGCCGTTCTGGTCAGGGGAGCCGGGCTGAGTGAGGAGCTGGCCGACGGCCTGTACGAGGAGACCGAGGGCCTTCCGTTCTTCGTGGTGGAGTGGCTGGAGGCCATCGGCCAAGGAGCCGATCCGGAGCGGGGCTTCGTGGGAGGTCGCCTGCTGCGTTCTCGCCTGGAGACCGTCAGCGAGCTGTCCCGCCAGGTGCTCACCGCCGCGGCGGTGGTGGGGCGGTCCTTCGCCTTCGAGACCATCAGCTCGGCCGGGGGGAGGAGCGAGGAGGAAACGGTGGACGCTTTGGAGGAGTTGACTCTCCGCGGCCTGATCCGGGAGCTCCCGATGAAGGGGGCGTCGCCGTCTTACGACTTCAGCCACGAGAGATTACGGCGGCTGGTCTACGAGGATGCCAGCCTGGCCCGCCGCCGCCTCCTTCACCGGCGAGTGGGGGACGCCCTGGCGGCCCGGGCAATTCGTGACCACAGGTTGCCCGCCTCCCAGGTGGCGCTCCATTACCGGTCGGCGGGTGAGGACGAACGGGCCGCCCAATGGCATCGCCGGGCCGGCGACCAAGCCCGCGCCGTCTACGCCAATCGGGAGGCCATCGAGCACTTCGAGGCGGCGCTCGCCCTGGGACACGAGGACCGCGCTCCCCTCTACGAAGCGGTGGCGGATCTGCGCACTTTGGTGGGCGAGTACGGGAAGGCACTGGCCAACTACGAGCTGGCCGCCGCGCTCGGTGGTCCACACGACCTGGCGGCCGTCGAGCACAAGCTGGGCAATCTGTGCGGGCGCCGCGGGCTCTGGGAGCTGGCGGAGGGGCACTTCGAGGTCGCCCTCGAAGCGCTCGAAGAGGTGGAGGCCCTCGGCCGGCGGGCGCGCTTGTTGGCTGACTGGAGCCATGCCGTCCATCGGCTCGGCCGGACGGAGAAGGCGATTGCCCTGGCCGAAGAGGCCTGGCGGCTGGCCGAAGACGCCGGCGACCTGCAGGCACTCGCTCAAGCCCACAACATCCTCGGCGTGCTGGCCAAGGGCAGGGGCGAACTGATGGAGGCTGGCCGGCACCTGGAGAGGAGCCTGGGCCTGGCCGAGTTCCTGGGCGACGCTCCGGCGCAGGTGGCGGCTCTCAACAATCTCTCTCTCGTGCGGGGCGCGGCGGGCGCATCCGAGGAGGGGATCGACCTCTTACAACGGGCGCTGGCCGTCGGCAAGGCGCAAGAGGACCGCCACCGAGAGGCGGCCCTCCACAACAACCTGGCCGACCTGTTCCGAGCGGCGGGGCGTCAGGAAGAGGCGATGACCCACCTCAAGGAGGCGGTCGGCCTCTTCGCCGAGATCGGGGCCGACGAGGAGACCCCCATGCAGCCGGAGATCTGGAAGCTGGTGGAGTGGTGAGGAGCTACCCCCCTCCCTCTGGGAGGGGTCCCGACTATCTCCCCCTCCCTCTGGGAGGGGGATGGGGGGGAGGGATACGGGTGAGGGGAGGCTACGCCTCGGCCGGCCTGGTGGTGATCACCCGAGCGGCCCGCGCCTCCCGCTCGGCGAGAAAGACGAAGACGACCCCCCAGGCGATGGCCAGCCCTCCCCACGGGTAACCACCTGATGAGGCGTCGGCGGAGGTGAGCACCGAGACCAACCCGTAGTAGGCCAGCGCCAGCCCGGCGGTCCAGGCGGTGACCCGCCATCCGCGGATGCGAAGGGCAGCCAGCAGCCCCACCAGGATGATGGCCAGGGCGACCGCCGCCATCCCCGCCCAATGGAAGAAGTGCTCGACCAGCACGACCTCCTCAGGGGAGAGCTGGGCTGCGGCCACGCCTTCGTCGAAGGCGCCCTGGAACTGCTCCTCGGTGGAGTTGGGATCCTCCTCCAAACTTCTCAGCTCCGCGAACTCGGGGCCGTCGGCGATGGCTACTCCCTCCAAGCCGGCGCGGAACTGACCGACCGCGAAGACCAGGAGAGGGATGGCCGCCACGACGACCATGGCCAGCAACACCGGGCTGGGCCGCACCTTTGGCCGGAACACCTCGCGTCGGGCCGGATGGAGAAGGGCGATCAAGATCGGAGGAAGCCCGAACAGCAAGTAGAGCGGGACCATGTCCGGGCTGGGGCCGCTGACGATGATCTCGGCCAGGATCAGCAGATAGATGGGGATGGCCACCTGTTGCATGGGGGCCACCTTGTGCCAGGCCGACCTGAGCTGCGCCAGCACTCCCACCAAGCTGATGGCGAAGATGGCCCCGAAGCTGACGTCGTGGACTCGGTGGGACGTACCGCCGGTCTCCTCGGGGGAGAGAAACCATCCGAGCACGCCGAACAGCAAGGGGCTGACCGGGGAGACCAGCAAGAGAGCGAAGAGCACCACCAGCACAAGGAAAGCGATGCGCATCGGCCGGAAGCGACGCCTGGGCTCGACCTCTGATGCCTCCACGCCCCGCCCCCCGATCGGCCGACGAACGGCCTCATACACTAGGTGGGGACCTATCCGCTCGCAATGGCCGGGAGGCGTAACGTTCTGGTAACGCCGGCCGGCCAGCCTGGGCATCGAGGTGGCAGGCGGTCGATGGCAATCGCACAAGAGCAACCCCTCCCCGTGAGAACCGGGCTGGCCGGGGCTTGGCTCGTGCTGGCGCGCCTCGGCTGGGTGGTGGTAACCCTGGTTACCCTGGCCGTCTCGATCACGGCCTTCCTCACCTTCATGAGCGAGGGCACGTCCGAGCTGGCCTTCGGGCAGGGCTTCCTCGAGATGACCCCGGAGATCGTCGAGACGATGGAAGCGTTGGGACTCTCTCCGGATCAGGTGGTCAGCGTGTTCGGGATGCTGCGTCTGGTCGGCATGCTGGTCTTTGCGGTGACCGGTCTGGTGATCTTCTCACTGAAGTCCGACGACTGGATGACCATCCTGGTGTCGGTGATGCTTCTCACCATGGGCGCCGCCCTCTTCGCCCCTCTGACCATTGGGGTGGCCGTTCATCCGGAGTGGGCTCCGGCCGCCAAGCTGGTGGGCTCGATGGGCCCGCCCTGGCCGGATTTCGGCCGGTCCTTGGCGGGCCTGTCCTTCGTCTTGGCCACTTACCTGATCCCGGACGGGCGCCTGGTGCCTCGCTGGACGCGGTACGTGCTGCTCGTCCTGGCGGCCCAGATCGGGCTCTGGATGATCTTCCCCGCCTCTCCGTTCAACGTGAACCTGTGGCCAAGCTTCCTCCAGGCGGCCTGGACCATCGGACTGCCGGTCAGCGGGGTCATCGCCCAGGTCTACCGATTTTCGGTGGTGGCCGGCCCAGAGGAACGGTCCAAGACCAGGCTGGTGGTCCTGGCCGTGAGCATGGCCACCGCGGTCTTCGTCATGCTGGCCATCTTCAACCCGGAGTTGGGGGGCGGGCTGTTCGACCTGGGGGTGGTGACCCCCCGTTTGAGAGCGGTCTATGAGCTGCTCCTGCTGGGAGCACTGGGTGCCGCCCTGCTGCTCTTCCCGGTCGCCATCGCCATCTCGGTGCTGCGCTACGGCCTGTGGGATGTCAACGTGCTCATCAACCGGGCGCTGGTCTACGGAAGCCTCACCGGGCTGATCGTCGTGGTGGGTCTGGGACTGGTCTTCGTCTTGAGTGAGCTCTTGGCGGGCCTGCTCGGTCAGGTGGTGGCCGACGAGGCGGCCCTGGTGAGCGCGGCGGTGCTGCTGACGTTGCTGTTCCAACCGGCTCGACGACAGGTTCAGCAGGTGGTCGACAGGAGCTTCTACCGGCGCAAGTACGACGCCGCCCGAACACTGGAAGCGTTCAGCTCACAGCTCCGCCAGGAGGTGGATCTGGACAGCCTGGCCGACGACCTGTTGTCTGTCATCCGGACGTCGATGCAACCCGGCCACGTCTCGCTGTGGCTCCGCAACGACGCCGACGGGGGAGCCTTCCAGCCCGTTCGCCAGCGGTAGCTAGGAGTATCGTTCGCCTGAGCCATGACTCAGGCCGAGACCATCACCTTCCTCTTCACCGACATCGAGGGCTCCACGCGGCTCCTCCAGCGGCTGGGGGACGACTACCCCAGGGTGCTGAAGGACCACCTCGACCTGCTGCGGGGGGCGGTCAAAGCCGAGGGGGGCCGTGCGTTCGGCTCCGAGGGCGATGCCATCTTCGCCGGCTTCTCGAGCGCCCGCGGGGCGGTGGCCGCGGCAGCCTCCGCTCAGCGTGCCCTGGCCGAGCACCCTTGGCCCGACGGGGTGGCGGTGCGGGTCCGGATGGGCCTCCATACCGGCGAGGCCACCGCCTCTTCCGAGGGGTACGTGGGGCTGGACGTGCATCGGGCAGCGCGAATCACCTCCGCCGGGCACGGCGGCCAGGTACTGGTGTCGGAAGCCACCCGCCAGCTCATCGAGAGCGCCCTTCCGGACGGCCTGGCACTGCGAGACCTGGGCGAGCATCGCCTCAAGGACCTCGCCCGCCCTGAGCGCATCCATCAGCTGATCGTCCCGGGCCTGCCCGCCGACTTCCCACCCCTCAAGTCTCTCGACACGGTCCCCAACAACCTCCCCACCCAGCTCACCAGCTTCGTAGGGCGGGAGCGAGAGATGGAGGAGGCGCTCGAGCTGTTGGGCGAGGCGCGGATGCTGACCTTCACCGGGCCCGGAGGGACCGGCAAGACCCGCCTCTCCCTCCAGGTGACCGCCCTGGCTGTGGACGACTTTCCGGACGGTGTCTTCTTCGTGCCACTGGCACCGGTCAGGGACCCTGAGCTGGTGGCGTCGACGATCCTGCAGGCGCTGGGAGTGCAGGAGGTGGGGGCCGTTCCTCCCAAGGATCGTCTGCTGGAGTACCTGCGGGAGCAGCGGCTGCTGCTCCTGCTGGATAACTTCGAGCAGGTCGTCGAGGCTGCTCCCGTCATCGGGGAAATACTTCGAGCGGCTCCCCTTGTGAAGGTGCTGGCCACCAGCCGGGCCGTACTGGGGGTCTATGGCGAGCAGGAGTACCCGGTGCCGCCGCTGGGAGTGCCCGACCCGCGCCACCTGCCACCATTGGGTCCCCTCTCGATGTACGAAGCGGTGTCGCTCTTCATCCAGCGGGCGCTGTCGGCCAAGCCGGGCTTCTCGGTGACGAACGAGAACGCTCCGGCGGTCGCCGAGATCACCGCCCGGCTGGACGGACTCCCGCTGGCCATCGAGCTGGCCGCCGCCCGGATCAGGGTCCTTTCTCCTCAAGCGATCCTGGATCGCCTGGGGAGCCGCCTCACCCTTCTGACCGGCGGGGCGCGCGACCTTCCCCAGCGCCAGCAGACCCTGCGGGACGCCATCGCCTGGAGCTACGACTTGTTGGACGAGGCCGGGCAGCGCCTATTCGGCCGCCTGAGTGTCTTCGTGGGGGGATTCACGCTGGAGGAGGCTGAGAAGGTGTGTGGCCCGGCCGAGGAATTAGGGAGCGAGGTCTTCGACGGGGTGGCCATGCTGGCCGACCAGAGCCTGGTCCGCCAGGAGGACCATCTGGGCGAGGCCCGCTTCCTGATGCTGGAGACCATCCGCGAGTTCGCCCTCGAGAAGCTCGCTGAGAGCGACGAGGAGGGGGAGATCCGCCGCCGCCATGCCCAGGCCTTCCTGGAGTTGGCCGAGCGGGCGCAGCCGGAGCTGACCGGAAAGGCTCAGGCCTACTGGCTCGACCGCCTGGAACGGGAGCATGACAACTTCCGGGCGGCGATTGCTTGGGCGACGGAGACCGGTGCAGCCGAGATCGCCTTACGGATGGGCGCGGCGCTGTGGCGGTTCTGGCAGATGCGAGGCCATCTCCTGGAGGGCCGGGAGCGGGCGGAGCAGGCGCTCAAGCTGCCCGGTGCCGCGCGGCCCAACCCGGCGCGTGCCGCCGGGTTGGAGGCGGTCGGTGGGCTGGCATACTGGCAGGGCGACATCGAGGCGGCGAGAGGCTCCTACCAGGAAGCTTTGGACATCCAGCGGGAGCTCGACGACCAAGCCGGCATCGCCAACGCCCTCTACAACCTCTCCTTCACGGTTGGGTCCCTGGCCGGTCTGGACCCGAAGAACACCCGACCCTTGCTGGAGGAGAGCCTGGCCATCTTCCGACAGCTCGAGGACCGAGCCGGGATCGCCCGGGTGCTTTGGGCGCTGGGGGACTACTTCACCTACGGCGAGCCCGACTACGAGCTGGGCCGGCGGTACTTCGAGGAAGGCCTGGAGATCTTCCGGGAGCTGGAGGACCAGTTCCACATCGGCTGGTCGATCTTCGAGCTGGGCTACACCGCGCTGGTGACGGAAGATCATCGGGCGGCCCGCGCCTATCTGGAGGAATCGCTGCCCCTCTTCCTCGAGTCCGGTGACACCTCGGGGGTGGTGCTTCACCTGTACGCGTTGGCGGTCCTAGCCAAGCAGGAGGAACAATCGGAGCGAGGCCTCCGTCTGGCGGGAGCGGCGGCCGGGCTGGGGGAATCCATCGGATCGCGCCTCTATCAAAGGATCGACCAGATGGTGGGCAGGTTCGGCCAGCTGGAGCCCAGCGCCGAAGATGAGAAGGCGACCCGTCTCTGGCAGGAGGGGCGGGGGATGAGCCTGGAGGAGGCGGTGGCCTACGCCCGGGGGCGGTCCTAGACGGTCCGCACTCTCCTCACCGTGGCGCTCATCCTGGCCGGGTTGCTCCTGGTGCTGTGGATCACCCAGCGGCGCCTCATCTACCTGCCCATGACCCAGAGGGTGCCACCCCCCGAGTCCGTGTTGGCCCGGGCGGAGGAGGTGGAGTTCCAGACGGAGGACGGGCTGCGCCTGCACGCCTGGTTCGTGCCGGGCTCCAAGGACACGACGGTGCTGGTCTTCAACGGCAACGCCGGCCACCGCGCTCATCGGGCCCCGCTGGCCGAGGCGCTCTCGGAGGAAGGGTTCTCGATCCTCCTCTTCGACTACCGGGGATACGGCGGCAACCCGGGCAGCCCCTCCGAGGCCGGCCTGGCCTCCGACGCACGGGCGGCCCGAGCCTGGCTCGAGGCCCGGCCCGAGGTCGACCGCATCGCCTATTTCGGGGAGTCGTTGGGGGCGGCGGTGGCCGTGGGCCTGGCCAAGGAGGAGCCTCCGGAGGCGCTGGTGCTGCGGTCCCCCTTCACGTCACTGGCCGAGGTGGGACGGGTGCACTATCCGTACCTGCCGGTTCGCCTGCTGCTGTGGGACCGCTACGAGGCGCTCGATGGCGTGGGCGCCCTGGGGGTACCCATCCTGGTCATCGCCGGGGAGCGAGACGGGATCGTCCCGGTCGAGCAGAGCAAGGCGGTCTACGAGGCGGCCCGAGAGCCGAAGCGGTTGGTGGTCATCCCCGGGGCCGACCACAACGACCCCGAGCTCCTGGCCGGCGAGCGCTTGATCGAGGAGGTCGTCGCCTTCCTGGAGGAGCACGTGCCGTGATTCTTTGGAGAAAATTCCACCTGTGGGGTGGGCTGCAACCTCAGGTTTGCAAGACGGCCGTCAGCGGGACCACCACGGTCTGGTCGGTGCCTTCGATCGTGCAGTGGGCTTCGATGGTGCCCGGCTCGGTGAACTCGAGCTCCCCCTTGACCAGGCGGTAGCCGAAGCGGCCGGGCTCCACCGCAAAGGGCTGGCGGTTGCGGGCCACCTCCTCACCGTTCCGGCGGAAGACCGTCTCGAGGGCCCCCGTCCCCGGATGGTCGGCCGGGCAGCGGATCAAGAGGACGAGGTGCGGTTCCAGCGTGACCGGGAAAGACTCGACCGGCACCGAGAAGTGGGCCCCGGTGATGTCGATGCGGGTGGAGCCGGCCACCTGCCGGAAGTCGATCCCCTCCACGTAGAGCGCCGCCACGATCTGCATGAGCGCAGAGTGTAGGGAAAGTCTGAGACTCCTCTTTAGCTGCTAGCTTGCAACTTGAAAGTTGCTATGAGCGAATTGGATGCCTACTCCGAGGTGGTGACACGGGTGGCCGACCTGCTCATGCCCTCGGTGGCCAACCTGAGGGTCATGGCGAGGGTGCGGGGGGGTCGCCGCCCGGCCGGGTCGGGTTCGGCGGTGGTGATCACGCCCGACGGCTTCCTGCTCACCTCGGCCCACGTGGTGGGGGGCTCCGCCGAGGGATCGGCCGCCTTCGCCGACGGGCGGGAGCTCGAGTTCCAGGTGGCCGGACGGGACCCGCTCTCCGACCTGGCCGTGCTCCGGGTGGCGGACGGAGCCCTCCCCGCTGCCGAGCTCGGTGACGCCGACTCACTGCGGGTGGGCCAGTTGGTGGTGGCGATCGGCAACCCGCTCGGCTTCGCAGGGTCGGTGTCGGCCGGGGTGGTGAGCGGCCTGGGAAGGTCACTCCCCACCCAGAGCGACCGCCACGTGCGGCTGGTGGAGAATGTCATCCAGACCGACGCCTCGCTCCATCCCGGCAACTCCGGCGGAGCGCTGGCCGACGCCCGCGGCCGGGTGGTGGGGATCAACACCGCCGTGGTGGGCCCGTGGGTCGGTCAGGGGCTGGGCCTGGCCATCCCGATCAACACCTTCACCCGACAGGTCGTCGGAGCGCTGATGCGCGAGGGCCGGGTCCGGCGCGCCTTCCTGGGGATCGCCGGGGGGCCGCGGCCGTTGCCTCCCAGGATCGCCGCCCAGACGGGTCGGGACCGAGGCGTGGAGGTGGTGCAGGTGGTGGAGGGGAGCCCGGCCGAGTCGGGAGGCCTGCGGCCCGAAGACCTCATCCTGGGCTTGGACGGGGTTACCGTGGAGGACGGGGGCGACATCCAGCGGCTGATGACCGCCGAGCTGGTGGGTCGTCCGGTCACCGTGGAGTTGGTGCGAGGCGGACGAGTGACTTCACTGCAGGTGGTGCCGGAAGAGCTGGATGGGTGATGCGGTCACCGAGGAAAGGAGGGGATCATCTTTCACCATGACGGCTGGTGGTCGTACCTGCAGTTCGACGAGGAGCGGGACCGGCCCAAGGTAGATCGAGCCCTGCTGCGGCGGGTCTTCGAGTACGCCCATCCTTACCTCGGCCAGCTGGGCCTGGTGGCCGGCACGATCCTGGTCATCTCGCTCCTCTCGCTGGTGCCCCCTCTGCTGATGCGCGACCTGATCGACCGGGCGATTCCGACTCGTGACCTGGGGCGGCTCACCCTGCTCGGGCTGGGGATGGTGGCCGTACCGCTGGTGAGCGGGGTGGTGGGGGTGGTGCAGCGCTGGTCCTCGGCGCGGGTCGGGGAAGGGATCATCTTCGATCTGCGCCGCCAGCTCTTCGCCCACCTGCAGCGGATGCCGCTTCGCTTCTTCACCGCCACCCGGACCGGGGAGTTGATGTCGCGGCTCAACGCCGACGTGGTGGGTGCCCAGCAGACGGTGACGGGCACCTTCATCACCATCGCCTCCAACCTGGTGACGGTGGTGGCCACCCTGGCGATCATGCTGGGGCTGGAGTGGCGGCTCACGCTCCTGGCGGTCGCCCTGTTGCCACTGTTCATCATCTCGGCCCGGCGGGTGGGACGGGTCTTGCGGCGGGTCACCGCCGAGCAGATGGAGCGCAACGCCCGCATGAGCGGGATCCTGGCCGAGACCCTCAACGTGAGCGGAGCCCTGCTGGTGAAGCTGTTCGGGCGTCGGGCCGACGAGGAGCAGCGCTACGCCGAGGAGGCCGGCCGGGTGCGCGACCTCGGGGTGCGGCGGGCGCTCATCGGACGCTGGTTCTTCATGGGACTGGGGCTGGTGAGCGCCCTGGGCTCGGCCTTGGTGTTCTGGGTGGGGGCCTACCTGGTCATCCGGGGGAGCTTCACGGTGGGTACCATCGTGGCCTTTGCCGCCTACCTGACCAATCTGTACGGCCCGCTCTCGGCGCTCTCCAACGCCCGGGTGGAGTTCGCCACCTCGCTGGTCTCCTTCGAGCGGGTCTTCGAGGTGCTCGACCTACCCCGGGAGATCGAGGAGCGGTCCGGGGCGGTCGAGCTGGCGGCCGTGGGCGGTGCCATCGCCTTTCAGAACGTCTGGTTCACCTACCAGGGGGATGGGCCGGCCGGCCTGGAGGCTGTGCGGCGGCTGCGCTGGTGGGGCGGAGGCGGACTGGTCGAGCCTCCCCCGCCGGAGCTCGTTTCCGGTCGGCGCTGGGCCCTGGAGGACGTCTCGTTCGCCGTGGAGCCCGGCGAGCTGGTGGCCCTGGTCGGCCCGAGCGGGGCCGGCAAGACCACCGTCACCTACCTGGTGCCCCGCCTCTACGACGCCGGTCGCGGCCGGGTGCTGGTGGACGGGCGAGACGTGCGCGACCTCGCCCTGGACAGCCTGGCGGCGGCCATCGGGGTGGTCACCCAGGAGACCTACCTCTTCCACGACACGGTGGCCGCCAACCTCCGCTACGCGCGCCCGGAAGCCTCCCAGGAGGAGCTGGAGGAGGCCTCCCGGGCGGCCAACATCCACGAGGCGATCGTCGAGCTTCCGCACGGGTACGAGACGGTGGTCGGCGAGCGGGGCTACCGGCTGTCGGGCGGTGAGAAGCAGCGGGTGGCCCTCGCCCGGGTCATCCTCAAGGACCCCCGCATCCTGATCCTCGACGAGGCCACCTCTCATCTGGATGCCCGCTCGGAGGCCCTCATCAAAGAGGCCCTGCGGCGTGTCATGGAAGGCCGAACCTCGCTGGTGATCGCCCACCGGCTGTCCACCATCCTGGAGGCGGACCGCATTCTGGTGCTCGACCGGGGGAGGATCGTCGAGCAGGGCACGCATGGGGAGCTCATGGCCCACGGCGGCCTCTACGCCCGTCTCTATGAGACGCAGTTCCTGCCGGAGTCGGCCGCCAGCGGCGCGGTGACGAAGCGTTAGCTGCTCCCTCCCTCTCGGCGGGAGGGTCCTCAGTTGCTCCCTCCCGCCTCAGTTGCTCCCTCCCCCTTTGGGGGAGGGTTGGGGAGGGGGATCCAGGTCGACTCGGATCGTGAGCAGGTCGGTGGCCATGAGCCGCACCAGCCCGGCGTTGAAGCTGCCCAACTGGCGCTG
Source organism: Acidimicrobiia bacterium (assembly GCA_050742155.1). Classification (GTDB taxonomy): domain Bacteria; phylum Actinomycetota; class Acidimicrobiia; order Spongiisociales; family JALYHC01; genus JBOGFC01. The sequence continues at coordinate 999 of JBOGFC010000012.1, read as the reverse complement.
CCGGGCGCGGGCGTCGTCCTCCGGCAGGAGATGGGCCCGCCCGGGGCGCCAGCGTCCGCCCACCCGAAGGCGGACCCGGGGATCGGCCTGGATGTTGCGGACGTAGTCGGCTCGGTAGCCGTGCTCGGCCACGATCCAGAAGGTCTCCCCGACCAGGCCGTTGCCCACCGGGTTGCGGTGCGGGCGGCCGGTCTTTCGCCCGGTCGTCTCGAGTAGGGACCACCCGGGAATGTACCCGGCGAGGCGCTTCATCACCGGGTTGACGAGCCGCTTGGCGAGGAAGGCCACCACCCGCCGCTTGTCCACTTCGGCAAAGCTACAGGATGACTGTGAAGCCGACCTCCTCGGCTCCCCGCAGCACCTTCACTTCCAGCTCGCCGTCTGCCTGATCGAGAAGCTCGTGGAGGTCGTCGACCGAGGGGGTGGGGCGTCCGCCGGCTTCCACTACCAGGTCGCCCTCTCGCAGCCCGGCTCGGTGGGCGGGCCCTTCGGGTTCCACATGCCGCACGAGCAAGCCGTCCGCCTCGGGGAGCCCCACCGCCCGACGCAGGCGCCGAGCGACCTGGGCGGGAGCGATCCCCACCCCCAGCCGGGGACGCGCCGGCGATTCCCCGGAGCCGAGCCGCTCCACTCTCTCGCGCAGGGAGGCGTCGGCCGGGATGGCCAAATAGAAGCCTTCCCCCATCCGGTTGGTGTTGATGCCCAGCAGGCCTCCGGTGACATCCACCAGCGGCCCACCGGAGGAGCCAGGCAGCAGTGGGGCGGTGTGCTCCAGGCTCCCACCGATGCGCCGTCCTCGAGGCCCCCGGAAGCTGCGCTCCGTACCCGAGATCAGCCCGAAGGTGACCCGCAGCCCTCTCCCTCCGGGATTGGCGAGGGCCAGGATCGGTCGTCCGATCTCGGGGGCGTCGGAGGAGGCCCAGGCGATCGGGGGCGCGCCGTCGGTCTCGGCCTCCAGCACCGCCAGGTCCCCATCCAGATCGAACCCCAGCACCTCGG
>JBOGFC010000011.1:0-10850 GCA_050742155.1 Acidimicrobiia bacterium | reverse complement strand
CTGGCGCTTGGACGGAGAGGTCGTGTACTCCCACAACACGTGGGGCGGGACCGGATACTCGTCCTCGAACTCGAAGGCGGCCCCCTCCCGCACCACGTACACCCGTCGTCGCTCCTCCTCGTACCTCCAGCGGGCTTCCAGGTCCTCGACATACCCCCTGACCTCGCCGACGTCCCCATAGCTCTCGCGGTGTTCCTTCATCTCGAGGGCCGAGGGCTCGATTCCCAAGGCGGCGATGCAGGCCTCGGTGAAGAGGGCGTAGCCTCGCAATCCGAGCGTCTCGGTCACCGAGTTCTTCAGCAAGCGGTGCACCAGGATGACATCGGTGCCGGTCAGCTCCTCCCGGCCGGCGATCGGCCGCCGGGCGAAGCTGCCGTGGTGGGCCACGAACTTGAGGTTGAGGCCCGGAATCAGGAGGCAGGCATTGCAGTCGCAGGTGGTGGCCTGGGTGATGTCGCGACGCCGGCTCTGGAAGGCGAAGTAGCACTCGTCGATGCCGTCGAGCAGCATGGAGGCCTCGATACGCTCCTCGGGGGCGTAAGCGAAGGCGGCGTCCCCCTCCAGCTTGCTCAGGGTGAGCACCGGCCGGAGGTTCTTCACCACAGTCTCGGTGAGGTCGGCCAGCACGTCCTGGGCGTGCTCCAGCTCGCTGCCCTGCAGGTACTTGGTGTAACCGGAGATGTCGGCCACCACCAGGCATCCCCGGTCGGCTCGGCCCACCATCCAGTCGTGCGAGGATGCCCTGTCCATTGGCCGGGAATCTACCGATTCCCCACCAGCCGCGAGACCGTGCCTCCGGCCACCCCGACGTAGAGCTCCCCCTGGGAGTCCGTCCCGAAGGAGAGGATGCTCCCCACCCCGGTCAGGTGCTCGGCCTGCTCGACCGCCCGGCCGTCTTGATATCGGAAACTGCGGATCCAGCCCCCGCACAGGTCGCCGTAGAAGTAGTGGCCGGCCAGCTCGGGGATGGCCCGGCCCCGGTAGACGGAGCCCCCGATCACCGCGCAGCCGTCCGCGGGGATCGGATACTCGAGCACCGGTTGCACCAGACCGGCCGTATCGCAGTTCGCCTCCCGGAAGCAGTGGGTCCCCTCCATGATCGGCCAGCCGTAGTTGAGCCCCCCCTGGTCGGCGGGAGCCACGTCGATCTCCTCCCAGGCGTTCTGGCCAACATCGGCGATGTAGACCAGCCCCTCGTCGAACGCGAAGCGCCAGGGGTTGCGGAGCCCATAGGCCCAGACCTCCGGTGCCCCCCCTCCGTCCACGAAGGGGTTGTCGGGTGGGATGGCGTACGGATCCCCCTGATCGACGTCGAGACGGAGCAGGGTGGCCAGCAAGGTGCCGGGGTCCTGGCCGTTGCCGAAGCGGTCCCCGGCCCCCCCACCGTCGCCCAGCCCCAGGTAGAGGTACCCGTCCGGGCCGAAGGACACCGTCCCGCCGTTGTGGTTGGGGGCCGGCTGTTCCACGCTGAGGAGAAGCCGGGCGCTCTCCGGGTCGGCCCGACTCGGATCATCGGAGACCCGGTATTCGACCACGGCGGTGTCCCCGTTGCGGTCGCTGTAGTGGACGAAGAAGAGGCCGTTGTCGGCATATGCGGGGTGGAAGGCCAGGCCCAGGAAGCCCTGCTCCCCGGAGTCTCGCACCAGCGAGGAGATGTCCAGGAACGGCTCGGAGAGGAGCTCCGCTTCCGCCACGATGCGCACCCGCCCCACCTTCTCCACCACGAAAAGGCGCGGGTCTCCGGCCGGGGCGGTGACCAGGAGGGGGTTCGAGAGTCCCTCGGCCACCGTCTCCAGGGCCAGTCCCTGCAGAGGGGGCAGGCTGGGGGTGGTCGCCGGAGCAGCCGAGGTCGTGGCCGGCGCGCGGCCGAATGGCGGGAGGGTCGCCGGTGCGGAGGTGGTCGGCTCCGGCACCGAAGAGGTGGTGGGGGCTCCCACCGGCGAGCAGGCCTGGGCAACCCAGAGGAGCAGGAAGAGGAGCCGAAGACGCACCGCGGCGAGGATAGGGTGAGGCTCGATCTACTGATGACCCTCAAGAACGATCGGCGGGTGATCTTCGGCTGGGCCATGTACGACTGGGCCAACTCGGCCTACGCCACCACGGTGGCGGCGCTCCTCCCGGCCTTCTTCGCCGGGGTGGTGGTCCCCGAGGGCGGATACCAGCTCTGGGGCCGCCTCTACGACGGCCAGACACTGTGGGGGTACCTGGTCGGCCTGGTGGCCTTCGGGATCTTCCTGGTCACTCCGGTCCTCGGGGCCATCGCCGACTTCTCGGCCACCAAGCGGCGCTTCCTCCGGGCCTTCTTCTCCGTAGGAGCTCTCCTGGTCACCACCCTCGTCTTCGTTGGGACGGGCGACGTGATCCTCACCATGGTCATCTTCATCATCACCCAGGTGGGCTTCATCGCCGGCAATGTCTTCTACGACGGCTTCCTGCCGGACATCACCACGTCCGAGACGATCGACCGGGTCTCCGCCAAGGGCTTCGGGCTCGGATACCTGGGGGGTGGCCTCCACCTGGCACTGGCCTTCGCCCTCATCACCCTGCATGAGCAGGTGGGCATCACCGAGGAGCTAGCGGTGCGGATCGGCCTGGCCACGGTGGGGCTTTGGTGGCTGGCCTTCGGGTTCTTCGCCCTCCGGCGCCTCCCGGAGACCGGCCGGGCCCAGCCGCTCCCGGGGCGGTACCAGGAGCTGGTCCGTCCGGCCGTCTACGCCCGGGTGGGTCTGGAGCGGACCGCCCGCACCGCCCGCAGGATGATCGGCTTCCCGCACCTGCTGCTGTTCGTGGCGGCGTTCATCATCTACAACGACGGCATCGCCACCACCATCGCCCTGTCCTCGGTGTATGCCACCGACACCCTCCGGCTGGATGCGGCCGCCATCGCCCTGACCTTCCTCATCGTGCAGTTCGTGGCCTTTCCGGGCTCATTGGCCTTCGGATGGCTGGCCGGGCGGATCGGGGCCAAGGCGGCCATCCTGGTCTCGCTGGTGATCTGGGTGGCCATCATGGTGCTGGCCTACCGCATCCCGGAAGGGGCCGCCACCCAGCTCTTCCTGGTCGGGGCGCTGGTGGGGCTGGTGCTGGGCGGGGCGCAGGCCCTCTCCCGCAGCCTCTACGGATCGATGATCCCCGAGGAGGCTTCGGCCGAGTTCTTCGGCTTCTACTCGGTGTTCTCCAAGTTCTCCGCCATCTGGGGCCCGCTCATCTTCGCCCTGGTCTCCGACCTGACCGGTTCGGCCCGCAACTCCATCCTGTCGCTGATCCTATTCTTCGTGGTGGGTGGCCTCCTGCTTTCCCGAGTGAACGTGGAGGAAGCCCGCGCCTCTCGTCTGCGTTGGGGCTTCGAGGGGGCCGAGGTGGAGGTCGCCTGAGGGGAGGCTCAGGCCGGAGGGTGGGTGGATGAACCAGTCGCCGAGCCTCCTGCCTCGACCGGGGGTTGGACGGTGACCGGACCCTCCCGGGCGTAGGCGACGGCTTCCTCGAGGGTCATCGCCTCACCTTCGGCCCAGCCTTGTTCGAAGTCCTCTTCATCGAGCGCTCGGCGGGCGGTCAGGTCGGGTTCCTCGAGTCCCGCCACCGCCATGGTCGGGCCGCCGCCCAGGATCCTTCGCAGGCGCTCGGCCGAGGCCGCCAGCCTCACGGCGCGTGAGACCGAGCCGGCCGCCGCCTCAATGGTCGCCATCCAGCGCAAAGCGTGCGCCAGGCTGGTCAGGTCGCCCGTCTCGGCGGAGCTCTCGATGGCCTGCACCAGCTCCCCCCGGGCCTCGTCGTAATGTCGCCCGGCCAGATGCGCCCAGGCCAAGGCAAGCCGGGTCTGGCCCTCCATGTACCGTTCGCCCGTTCCCTCCAGCCGCCGCAGCGCCTCGCGCATTGCCTCGGCCGCCTGCGTCGGGCGTCCCCTGCCCATGAGAACCCACCCCACCGATGAGAGGACCCGGGCGGTAGAGGTCGAGTCGCCCAGGCGCTCGAAGGCGCCGAGCGCCTGGTCCAGCAAGGACTCTGCCTCCGAATGTTTCCCCTGCATGCCGGTGGCGGCGCCGAGGCCGTAGAGGGTCTCCGCCATGTTCCACTCGTCCACCAGGCCCCGGTAGATCTCGAGCGCCTCTTCATACCGGCGGCCGGAGCCCGTGGAATCTCCCTGCCAGTACAGGAGCCCGGCCAGCCCGGCCAGGGCCTTGGCCCTTGCCGGAGTGGGCTCCGCGGCCTCCGGCCGGTCCAGCAGCCCCTCCAGCACCCCTCGCCCCTCGGCCAGGTATCCGCGCATCTGCCAGAAGCGCCAGAGCGCCCCGGCGGTGAGCAGGGCTGGTTGGACGCGGCCCAACCGGGGCGCCCGACCCAGCAGGGCCCGGAAGTTGCCGTGTTCGTTCTCCAGGCGATCCAGCCAGAGGGCTTGCCGTTCCCTGGTCAAATGGGGCTCTGCCCGAGCGGCCAGGTCCTCAAAGTATTCGGCGTGGCGGCCGGCGAGCGACTCCTCCTCATCGGACTCCGCCAGACGTTCCAGCGCGAACTCCCGGATCGTCTCGAGCATCTCGAAGCGAGCTTCTCCTCTGACCGTCCGGTGATGGAAGAGGCTGTTGTCGAGCAGTTTCGCCAGGCCTTCGAGGACGCTGCCGACGGGAGGGCCCGAGGCCACCGATTCGGCCGCGTCCAGGCTGAATCCTCCCTCGAAGATGGCCAGACGGTGAAACAGGGCCCGTCCCGGCTTATCGAGCAGGTCGTAGCTCCAGGCGAGGGTGGCCCGCAGGGTGCGGTGCCGGGCCTCGACGTCCGGGGCATCCGACTTGAGGAGCGTGAGCCGGTCTCCGAGGCGGGCGAGCAGCGCCTGGGGAGGGAGCAGCTTGATCTGCGCGGCCGCCAACTCGATGGCCAAGGGCAGGCCGTCAAGGCGAGCGGCCAGCTCAGCCACGAGGGCGGCATTCTCGGACGTGAGAACGAAGGAGGGATCCTTTGCCCAGGCTCGATCTATGAAGAGCCGAACCGAGCCGTACCTCGTCAGTTGGCTCCAGTCTCGGAGCGATTCCGGCTCGGGCACCTCCAGGGGTGAGAGCGGGTACTCATGCTCACCGCGGATCCGAAGTACCGCCCGGCTGGTGACCACCACGTGCAATTCGGACAGGGCCTCCAGCAGCTCCGCCACGGACGGCGCCGCCGCGCTGACCTGCTCGAAGTTATCCAGGACGAGAAGCATCTGCTGGTGGGCCAGCTCGCGGATCAGGGCCTGGAGTGGAAGCCCCTCGTTGACCTGCACTCCCAGCGTCCCGGCCACCGTAGGCAGCACCAGATAAGGGTCGGTGAGCGTCGCGAGAGGGACGAAGAACACACCGTGGGGGAATGCCGGCAGGCTCGAGGCAGCCAACTCCAGCACGAGCCGAGTCTTCCCGGTGCCTCCGGCTCCGGTGATGGTGATCAGCCGGGTCTTGCCGAGCAGCTCTCGCAGCTCGGCCAGCTCCCTCTCTCTGGCGACGAAGCTGGTCAGCTGGGTGGGAAGGTTATGGGGGCGGGCATCGAGCGAGCGAGGAGGTGGGAAGTCCTTCTCCAGTCCGGCCACCACCAGCTGGAACAGTCGCTCGGGATTCTCCAGGTCCTTGAGTCGGTGCATGCCCAGGTCACGCAGCCGAAGATCGGCCGGCAGTTCGTGCAGGATCAGCGCCTCTGTGGCCTCGGACAGCAGCACTTGGCCGCCGTGGGCGGCCGAGGCAATCCGGGCCGCCCGGTGCACGTCCAAGCCCACGTAGTCGTCCCCGTGCAGGGTCCCATGCCCCGTATGGATTCCCATCCGTACCCGGACCCGTACTCCCTCCGGCCAGGGGTGATCGGCGAGGGAGCGCTGCGCAGCTGCCGCGGCCAGGATGGCGTCGAGGGCGACCGGGAAGACGGCGAAAAAGGAATCTCCGCTGGTGGATGCCTCCTGACCGGCGTGGGCCGCCAGTGCCCGCCGGATCAGCTTGGCATGAGCCTCCAAGACCTCCGGATAGACACTCCCGACACGTTGCAGCAGCCGGGTCGACCCCTCGATGTCGGTGAAGAGGAATGTAACGGTCCCGGAAGGAAGCACGTACTGCCCCACATGGCTCAACGAAGCTTACAGCTCTACCTGCTCGGCCATCCGGTCGAAAGCCCGCCCTACCACCGATTCCACCACTTCGGGGTCCTCACGCTCTCCCAGCGCGGTGGAACCCACCAGGTCGGCGAAGAGGGCGGTAGCGAATTTCCGCTCCTTACGACCCACGGCGAGGGTGGCTCCGCACGAGGGGCAGAAACGCGCCCCTGCCGGGATCTCCTTCCCACAACTCGGGCAGACCGGCATTGACGGCAGCGTAGACCTCTACTGTGGCCTCGGAGGCGAGCATGCCCGAGCGGATGATCGTGGTGGGAGGGGACGCGGCCGGGATGTCGGCCGCCAGCCAGGCCCGCCGCCGCCGCCCGGCGGATGACCTGCAGATCGTGGCCTTCGAGCGATCCTCCTACGTCAGCTACTCGGCCTGCGGGGAGGCCTACTACGTGGGCGGCTACTTCGACGACCTAGACCGGCTGGTGGTGGTCACCCCGGGGGAGTTCGCCGCTCGGGACATCGAGGTTCACGTCCGCCACGACGTCGAGGAGATCGATACCGAGGGAGGCAAGGTCACCGTGCGCAACCTGGAGGACGGCGGGCAGGCGTCCCACGGCTATGACACCTTGGTCTACGCCACCGGCGCCACACCCATCCGCCCTCCCATCGAGGGCCTCGAGCTGGAGGGGGTGTACGAGATGCAGACCCTCGACGACGCCGGGGTGGTGCGGGCGCTGGTCGATCAGGGAGTGGAGCGGGCCGTGATCGTGGGCGGCGGCTATATCGGCCTGGAGATGGCCGAGGCCTTCCACCACCAGGGGATCCCGACCGCCGTGGTCACCTCCGGGCCGGCGGTCCTGGAGACCACTCTCGACCCCGACATGGGGAAGCCGGTCAACGAGCGGATGCAGGATATGGGGATCGCGGTGCACACCGGGACCGAGGTGGAGTGCCTGAACGGCGTCCACGGCAGGGTGCGCAGCGTCGACTGCGGTCGCCTGGAGCTGCCGGCCGAGGTGGTAATGCTCGGACTGGGTACCCGGCCGGTCACCGAGCTGGCCGAGCAAGCCGGGATCCCCCTAGGGGAGTCGGGGGCGGTGTGGGTGAACCCCCGCCAGCAGACCAGGGTGGAGGGGGTGTGGGCGGCCGGGGACTGCGCCGAGGCCGTCCACCGGGTGTCGCAGGGCCCGGTCAACTACCACCTGGGGACCATCGCCAACAAGCAGGGACGGGTGGCCGGCATCAACATCGGGGGTGGCTACGCCACCTTCCCCGGTGTGGTGGGCACCTCCATCACCAAGCTGTGCGACCTGGAGATCGCCCGCACCGGCCTCACCTCAGAAGAAGCCCAGCGGGCCGGCTTCGAGTTCGTCACCGCCACCGTCGACAGCACCACCACCGCCGGCTACTGGCCGGAGGCCGAGGAGCTGCGGCTCAAGGTGCTGGCCGAGCGAGTCACCGGCCGACTGCTGGGCGCCCAGATCGTGGGCGGATCGGGGGCCGCCAAGCGGATCGACGTCTTCGCCACCGCCCTCTGGAACGAGATGACAGCGGCCGAGATGGTCAACCTCGACCTGGCCTACGCCCCGCCCTTCGCCTCGGTGTGGGACCCAATCCTGATCGGAGCCCGCAAGGCCTGGGAGGCGGTGGGGTCTACTGAACCGGAGCAGCCGCTCCCTTCGTAGTGTCGTGGAGCGAGCGAAAGGGAGCACCAGTGCGACGACTGATTGGCCTCGCCTTCCTGGCGATAGTGGCCGCCTCGTGCGCCGAAGCACCGGAGGCCGCCGGAGGGGCGCTCGAGAGAGCCCAGGTCGCCACCGCCCAGACGGCGCTGGGGGAGGTCCTGGTCACCGGCGAGGGAATGACCCTCTACCTCTTCGCGGTGGACGGGGGAACCGAGAGCTCCTGTTACGACGAATGCGCCCAGACCTGGCCACCTCTGCTGACCGAGGGAACGCCCCAGGCACAAGGTACGGCCGATCCGTCCCTGTTCGGCACCACCACTCGGGAAGACGGCTCCACCCAGGTCACTTACGGCGGCCATCCCCTCTATCTGTATGCACAGGATTCGGACCCCGGTGACACCAACGGCCAGGGAGTGGACGGTATCTGGTGGGTGGTCTCGCCGGGAGGAGAGGGCGTCTCAGGCAGCGCCGGCGAGGCTCCGGCAGATACCCCGGCCAAGCAACCGACCGACGACTACGACTACTGAGCGCTCCCTCCTCGAGGGAGGAAGTCGGCCAGCGCCTCGCTGACGTCTGCGGGGCGCTCGACCGGGGTAAGGTGCCCGGCCTCCGGGATCACCACCAGACGAGACCCGGGTATCTCCTCGGACATGGCCCGGGCGGACTCGAGTGGCGTCAGGCGATCCTGCTCCCCCACCACCACCAGGGTGGGAACGCTGATCGAGTGGAGGAGGAAGCGGCGGTCGGGCCTCTCCCGCATGCCGGCCAGCGCCGCCACGATCGTCTCGTAGCGGGTCCCCTCCGTCATGGAGCGCAGCCGGGCCCGCGCCGACAGGGAGGCGCCAGGGGCGAGGATCGCCTCGGTGAGCGTGTCGGCCAGCCACTCCCGGCCACGCTCGAGCGTGTGGCGAGCCATCTCGTCCCGGCGCTGCTTGCCCTCCGGGGTATCCGCCTCGGGTCGGGTGTCGACCAACGCAAGTGACCTGACCACTTCGGGGTAGAGCTCCCACAAGGCCAGAGCCGCGTAGCCGCCCATGGACAGCGCCACTACGTCCGCCCGCTTCGCGCCCAGCCCGCCGATCAGGGCGGCCAGGTCGGCGGCCAGCACCTCCATCGAGAGGATGTCTTCGGTGAGGGCGGCCGACGCCCCGAATCCCCGCAGGTCGACGGCCACGCAGCGGCGCTGCTCGCCAAGCGCCACCACTTGGTCCAGCCACATCGTGTGGTCGAAGGGGAAGCCGTGCACGAAGATCGCCAGCGGTCCCTCGCCCTCCTCCCGGTAGGCCAACTCGGTGCCGTTGACCTCGAGGCGCCCGATCATCGGCCGTAGGTACCCGTGAGGCGACCGGCGCCGAGACTCGCCTCGGCAACCGCGGCCCGCACCTGCTCGATCGCCGCCCCTTCGGCCAGATCGACATGGGCGGAGAGGGCGTGCAGCTCGAAGACGTACGTGTGGGGTGGGTCGCCGGGCGGCGGGCAAGGTCCTCCGTAGCCGACCTCCCCGAAGCTGGTCATGCCCTGCACGGCCCCTCCCGGGTCGGCGCCCTCCTCCAGACGGGTCAGGCCGGCATCGAGGCCGAAGATCACCCAGTGCGTGAACGTGCCCCCCGGAGCATCCGGATCGTCCATGATGAGCGCCAGGCCCGCGGTCCCCTCCGGCACTCCCGACCACTCGAGCGGGGGCGAGACATCCTCCCCTTCGCAGGTGAACCTCTCCGGTATCGGTTCACCATCGGCGAAGGCCGGGCTGGTGAGGGTGATGGAACCAGGCGCAGTAGCCGGCCCTCCCAGATCGCCCCGGCTGCACACCGTGAGCAGCAAGGCTGGGGCGACGAGCCACCTCTTCACCTCGATACGGTAACGCGACAGCCGGTCGCTTACACTTGGTCCACACTGACACAAGGAGCGCCGATGGGTTGGAAGGACGCGCTGCGAAGTATCTTCGGTAGGGCCAGGGAAGCCGGCGGCGATGCCGTCGAGAAGGCCGGGCCGATGGCGGAGAAGGCCAAGGAGATGGCCAAGGACGCCGCCGATAGGGCCGTGGAACTCGGCAAGGAGGCGGCGGAGAGATCCGGGCCGGCGGCGGAGAAGGCCAGGGAGATGGCCAGGGACGCCGCTGAGAAGGCCGCCGAGCTCGCCAGGGAGGCAGCCGAGAAGGGCCGTCCGGCCGCCGAGAAGGCCTGGGAGGCGACCAAGCACGGAGCCGGCGAGGCCAAAGAGATGATCCAGGAGCGGACCAAGGACCTCCGCAAGAAGTAGCCATTCTCAAGGCAATAGTGCACCGCTGCGGTACAGCCAAGCCTTAGGTTCGCTCTATGTGGCCGGCTGAGCGGGGACCGTGCAGGTGGGCAGGGGGTCGCCGCGTCCGGCGGGGACTGTTCGTGGGTAGGGCTCGGTGTACCCGGAGCCGGGGTCGTCGGTGGTGAGGAAGCGGACCAGGGCCCGGTAGACCGCCTCGGCGTAGGTCTGGCGAAAAGCGGCCGTGGCGAGGAGCGCCTCCTCCTCCGGGTTGGTGATAAAGGCGCCCTCGGCGATGACGGCCGGGACGTCGGTTCGGCGCAGCACCCCGTAGTAATCCGTCTCCCCGTCATCTCGCAGCCGGTACTTGGCCCCGGCGTCGGTGTCGCCCACCCAGTGCACGTCGAAGTCCTGGAAACCGCGCCGGAACTCCTCGATCATGATCCCGGCCAGCCGCTTCGACTGGCGGTCCTTCACCGAGTAGAAGACCTCACTGCCGGGCCCCTCGAAGGGTCCGTCCGGGTCGGCGTTGTTGTGGATGGAGACGAAGGCGTGGGCCCCGGCCATGTTGGCCACCTGGGCCCGGAAGAAGAGGCCGGCCTCGTAGTCGGCCCCCGGCGGGCCTTCCGTGCGGGTGAGCCACACCTGCCCGACGGGAGGGATGTCGTCACCCGGCAGCACCGCTCCCGTGCGCCAGTCGACGGTGCGAGGCTCCTGCAAGAGGTCCCGCGCCCGGCGGGCGATGTCCAGGTCGACCACCGCCTCCACCAGCCCGGAAGGGCCCACCGCCCCCCGGTTGGGGCCGCCGTGGCCCGGGTCGAGCACCACCACCCCCTGGGCGAAGTCGAACCCGGCACCGATCTCGGCCGGGG
>JBOGFC010000010.1:0-2324 GCA_050742155.1 Acidimicrobiia bacterium | reverse complement strand
CGGAGGCACCCACGATCGCCGCGGTGCTCGAGCCGTTGATGATGGCCCGGAGGGCTTGCTCGGTAGGAGGCATCAGACTCATTCAAGCCGCCCCCTGGACCTGGGCGGCGATGTGAAAGCCAGCCCGCCGGGCCCGAAGTACCAAGCCCACCGGCTCACCAGATACCTTCCCGGCAGGCAGGTGGCCCCGACCGGATTCGAACCGGCGTCGCCGGCTTGAAAGGCCGGTGTCCTAGGCCGCTGGACGACGGGGCCGTCCGCCGAGGAATGTTAGGAGGTGCTCAGGCGCTCCCCTGCCTCCTTCAACCGCCGCAGGGTGGTCTCCTTCCCTAGGACCGCCAGCGACTCGAAGAGGGGCGGGCTGACCGCCGACCCGGTGGTGGCCACCCGGATCGGCTGCAGGCCCTTGCGGGCATTGAGGCCGAACTCCTCCAGCATCGAGCGGAGCGCCGTCTCGATGGCCGGGGCGGTCCACTGCTCGAGGTCGCTCAGCCGGGCCAGCGCCCCCTCCAGGGCCACTGCCGCCTCCGGACCGCCCATCACCTTGGCCCAGGATTGCTCGTCGACAGTGGGTTCCTCGTCGAGGAGGAAGCGGACCAGCCCGGCCGCCTCGGTGAGCAGCTTGACCCGTTCCTGGAGCAGCGGGGCGAGTTGCCGCACCCGCTCCCACTCCTCGGAACCCACCTCCCGCCCCAGCTCCGCCTCGACGAAGGGGCGGGACCGCTCGGCGAAATCGGCCGGGTCGAGCTCCCGCATGTAGACGCCGTTCATCCATTCCAGCTTGACCGGGTCGAAGGTGGCCGGGTTGCGGGAGACCCGAGCGAGCTCGAAGAGCTCCACCAGGTCGTCACGGTGGTAGATGGTCCGTTCCGGGTCGTGGGACCAGCCGAGGATGGCCAGGTAGTTGACCATTGCCTCGGGCAGGTAGCCCGCCTCCCGGTATGCGTGCAGCGAAACGTCCCCGTGCCGCTTGGAGAGCTTCTGGCCGTCCGGGCCGATCAGCATGGAAAGGTGGGCATAGACGATCTCCTCGCTGCTTCCCATCGCCTCCGCCAGCAGGAGATGCTTGGGGGTGGAGGAGAGGATGTCCTCACCCCGCACGACGTGGGTGACCCGGAAGTCGTCGTCGTCGACCGTGGAGGCGAGGTGATAGGTGGGGGAACCGTCGGAGCGCAGGATGACGAAGTCGTCCACGTGCCGGTGTTCGAAGGTGAGCCGCCCGCGGATCAGGTCGGTGAACCTGGTGGAGCCCGTGAGGGGTACGCCGAAGCGCAGCGAGGCCGGCTCCCCTCGCTCCGCCCGACGGGCCGCCTCACCCGGGTCGATCGCCCGGCAGCGCCCGTCGTAGCCGGGCGGTCGTCCTTCCTCGATGGCCTTCCGGCGCCGGGCTTCGAGCTCGGCCGGGGTGCAGAAGCATCGGTAGGCCCGGCCCTCACCGAGGAGCTCGTCGGCCACCTCCCGGTACCGGTCCAGGCGCTCGCTCTGCCGATAGGGGGCATGCGGGCCGCCCACCTCGATCCCTTCGTCCCAGACCAGGCCCAGCCAGCGCAGGCCGTCCACGATGTCCTGGGAGTACTCCGGCCGGCTGCGGTCCTGATCGGTGTCGTCGCTGCGCAGGATGAACGTGCCCCCTTCGTGCCGGGCGGCCAGCCAGTTGTAGAGGGCGGTGCGCGCTCCGCCCACGTGCAAGTAGCCGGTCGGCGAAGGGGCGAAGCGCACCCTCACGTAAGAACCCCCTGAACGCCCCCCAGCGCTTCTTGCGTGAGTAATGACCCGCCGGCGGTCCGGAACTCACGCAAGTTCGGGAAGGGGCTCACCCGGCCTCCACGGGGTTGGCCAGCACCCCGATCCCCTCCACCTCCACCTCCATACGGTCCCCAGGGCGCACCGGGCCCACCCCGGCCGGCGTACCGGTCAAGATCACGTCGCCGGGAAGCAGGGTCATCACCCGGGTGATGAAGGCCACCAGCTCGGCCACCCCGAAGACCAACTCGGCGGTGGAGCCAGCCTGGCGAACCTCTCCGTTCACCCGGCACACCAAGGTCAGGCCCTCCAGCGGGTCGAGCTCGGTCTCCACGGCCGGGCCCAGCGGGCAGAAGGTGTCGAAGCCCTTGGCCCGGGTCCACTGACCGTCCTTCTTCTGCAGGTCCCGGGCAGTCACGTCGTTGCCGCCGGTGTACCCGAGGATCACCCTCCCGGCATCCTCGGCCTCCACCGCTTTGGCGACCGTCCCGATCACCACCGCCAGCTCGGCCTCGTGGTGCACCTCCACTGAGTCTCCAGGGAGGACCACCGGCGCCCCCGGGCCGATCACCGCCGTGGCC
>JBOGFC010000009.1:0-2422 GCA_050742155.1 Acidimicrobiia bacterium | reverse complement strand
GCTCAGGTCAGGGGGAGCCGGCCTCCCGAAGAGGGCTCCGAACCGGTAGACAGCGTCGGAGATCCGCCGTTTCAACGCCCGCAGCGCTTCTTTGCCGGTCTTGCCCTCGGCGATCTTTCGGTCGCAGTAGGCCCGTCCCGGCGTGTACGGTCTGGTTGTGGCACAGGGAGCGGCCAACCGGGGGGCGGATCCAACCCCTCCCTAGAGATGGAGCACGGGGCACGTCAGGGTGCGGGTGACTCCCTTGACGGCCTGGATTTTGGTAACGACTAGCTTCCCGAGAGCATCAACGTCTGCGGCCTCCACGCGCACAATCACGTCGTACGGGCCGGTAAGGACGTCGGCGGTGCCAACGCCGGGGATACGGCCGAGCTCCGCGGCTACCAGGGGCGGTTTCGCGATCTCGGTTTGGATGAGAACGTAAGCTTCGACCACTGCTTCTCCCGAAGGCTCTCCCGGTCTCAACCGTAGTCCCGCAGACGACAAGACGGCAGGGAAGAAGCCCCAGGCGGCGCACAGGCCCGATGCAGCAGCACCCGCCAAGGCGTTCGCCAGGCTCGCCCAGAGCCACCCGCTCTTAACAACGCTCAAGAACGACCGAATTGCCTGGCCGCACCCGCCTTCAACCGGCAAGATGTGCGGCCACGGGCGGAGCCTCAAGGAACATCCACGCACCCTGGCCCAGACCGGGGAGATGGCGCTCGGGGAAAGCGCGGTGTGGGTGGCTGAGGGCGTTCATGGCCTCACCCGGATCGACCCTGCCACCAACCAGGTAGAGACCCTCTTGCACGAGGAACTGGATCACGCCGCCCAGTTCGTGGCGATCGACGATGTCGAGGGTGTGGTCTGGGTAGCGGAGATCGGCTGGCCAGGACCAACGACGGAGGCTTCCGCACCGATCAACAGACTCCTCCACGACCGCCACGCTTGCCAGGAGCGCCTGAACCGTGAGGTTAGGGTTGGCCGAGGGACGCCGACCAAGGAAGGTGACCGCTCCCATGGCTTCCACTCGAGACCCCACACGATCCTCGGCCAGTCCGCACTGGTTCCCCCGGACCGTGGCCCTCGTCGGAGGGGTCGCGTTCGTTGGGTTCGGGGTGTGGGCGATGCTCCATCCCCCCTCGTTCTTCGACGTCCTGGCCACCTTCCAGCCCTACAACCAGCATTTCGTCCAGGACGTGGGCGCCTTCGAGATCGGTCTGGGAGTGGTGCTCCTGCTCGCGGGGATGCCCGCTCGCCCCGACGCGCTCGCCGTTGCGCTCCTCGGGGTCGGCGTCGGGGCGGCTCTCCATACCGTCTCCCACATCGTCGGCCATGACCTCGGAGGGACTCCGGAGCTGGACATCCCTCTCCTCGCCGCGCTGTCAGCCCTTCTCCTGGCTGGAGGAGCGGTCCGCTGGAAGCAGCACCGAAACCGGCCCCACCACGGGACACACCGGGAAGCCAACACCTGAGCTAGTGACCCTCCCGGCCCCCGTCGGGGAGCATCGCAGGTGTGATTCCCGTCCTGGCCTCATCCGCATGGCCATCCGACAGGTCGGATATGCCGCCATCCAGGTGATCCCCCTCAGAGATTCCAACTGCCGACCCGGGGACAGGGAACCGCCCCCTGAAGGAGCTACGTCGTCACCTTCGGGTTCGCAAGCCCAACCCGAAGCCGTACCTGCCGGCCGCGGAGCGGATCGCCCTGCCCCCGGAGCGGCGCCTGATCGATGCCGGCGGCTATCCCGTCCCCGGCCTCGGCTTCAGCCACCCAGGCTGCTTGACCACCTTAGGCCGGATCGCCCTCCGATGGGTTCGCTAGGCAGGGCTCACCGCTCCTTCCAGTACTCCTCGTAGTGGATGTTGCCTTTGACCCCCCGGCGGTCGAGGGTGAAGCCCCGCTTCACCAGCACCTCGATCGCTCCCTCCGGCTTGGGGTAGATGGGCTCGTCCCCCTCCCACCTGGGTAGGCCGATCATGGCCGGATTGCCGCACAGGAAGACGTGGGTGCGGTCGGGATCGAGGGGCGTGGCCAGCTCCTCTTCCAGCTTCCCCGAGCGGATGAGGTCTTGGACGTACATCTTGTCGACCAGGTTCTCCGGCTCCCGGGTGGTGAAGCCGATGTAGGTGTACCGGGGGTGACGCTCCTCCAGCCTGCGGTGGACCTCGAGATAAGCGAGGTCGCGGCGGTAGCGGGAGCAGCAGACCGACGCGATTCTCCCTCGATGGCCCCCGCGTAGCAGCTCGAGGGTCATTAGGTTGTGAGGGGCCTCCCCGGTCCCGGTGGCCATGAAGATGACGTCCTCCTCGGGATCGACCTGGTCCAGGGTGTAACGGCCGGCGAACTTGGAGCCCATGTAGATGGGGTCGCCGGGATGTTTGAGGAAGAGGCGCGGGGTGAGGGCGGGCAGGTTGAGGAGGTCCTCCCCCTGCACCAGGA
>JBOGFC010000008.1:0-22289 GCA_050742155.1 Acidimicrobiia bacterium | reverse complement strand
CGCCGACCGGCTCGGCGACCGACACCCCGGCCCGATTGCCCATGACCAGGAGGCGACCCTCGTGTGCGGTCGCTTCGTGCTCGTGCCGGGTGAAGGGGGCAGGCGCGGCCGCTTCCCAATGAGCGATGTCCGAGCTGGGCAAGGGTTCGGCGACCGCGCAGGCGCCGGCCACCAGCGCCAGCAGGGCAGCCGCCCCGGAGAACCTGATGGACCTGACCGCCGGTGGCGTCAACGGGAGTGCTCCGCCAGGGAGAGATCGTCCGCTATCGCCTGCCGGCGGACCGGCGAGCCTCGCGACAGCCGCCCGGCCAGGGGAAGGCCGATGGCCAATCCCAACCCGGCCATGCCGAGCTGATGGAAACCCTCCCCCACCAACCGCTCGGGAAACCAGGGGACGCCGAACACCTCCGTCACGTAGGGGGCCACAGCCAAGAGCACCGAGGGCACGGCCAGCACCACGGAGGCCCAGGCCACCCAGGCGGGCCCTCCGCTGATGGCCATCCGGATGAAGAGCGCCACCAGGATCCCGATCGCCAGCACGAGCAGACCGTGCAGGAAGAGCGCATCCCATTGGAACGGGAAGTCCTTGCGTCTGGCCCGCCTCAGCTCCTCGTAAACCAGGAAGATCCCGGCCGCCAGCACGATGCTGACCGCCATCAGCCCGAGGCGCGCTCCCGCGCCCCTTTCAGCCCGCCTCATTGGTCCACCCCTTGTCGAAAGTGCGCTCAGAGTACTCTGATCGTCCCCGGAGCGCTACTCCTCGCGTTCGCGGCTCATCCGGCCCACACGGAGAGGTCACGACCCAGGAAATCGGCCAGACGGGCGTTGTCCTCCCGGAAGAGACCGGCCAGGCGGGCCCGGGTGGCCGCCTCCATCGGAGGGTACTGGGTGGCCTGGACCATGTTGATCCTGCCGAGGGCGCGGCGGGCGAGGTCGGGGAGCCGTTTGCCCAACCGACGGAGGGTGGGCGAGCGGAACTGGACGAACCGGTTGTAGGGGATCCCGACGCTGGCCGGCACCGGCTCGTCATCGAGCGAGAGGAACCGGCATGCCGCCCGATAAGTGCTCTCCGGCCGGTCTCGCAGGTCCTCGAAGAGCAGCACGTGCAGGGCCCGACGGGGAAAGAACTCGCAGACCCGACGAAGCTGTCCGAGGTACCGCCCCCGGTCCAGGTACGAGTACCAGGCGCGGTCGAGGTCGTCTCCCTCCAGGCGGCGGTCCTCAGTGGCCAGGGCGGCTTCGAAGCTGAGTGGTTCCTTGCCGCGGGCCCGGTTGTGCCAGTAGTGCGAGTAGGCCCGGTCGACCGGATCGCGCAGCACGACCAGCAGCCGGGCTTCCCGGACCACCTCGGCCATGTGGGCGATCGACTGGGCGTGGTGCAGGTAGTTGGGGGTCGCTTCCCCCACCGCCTGCTTCGACCCGGCCCCGGCGAACTGTGCGCGGTACCACTCCACCCCGCGCTGATAGTGGCTGTCGAAGAAGTGCAGCTCCTTGGGCCGTGAGAAGAAGACGTCAGGGTGCCCGGCCAGGTAATGGGCCAGCGAGGTCGTGCCGGACCGCATGGCGCCGATGATCAGGAAGTTCGGGAGCCGACCCGTCACGGCGGTAAGGCTACCGCCCACCTGCCCCAGCTCCGTCGGTCCCGGTTGACAGCCGACCGCGCAACGCGCGAGAGTGCCGTATACGGGTACCTCTGGTGACCCAGGGGCGGAATGAGGAGGCTTGTATGAGAGCGGGTCGTCGCCGCACGGCCGTCCTGGCCGGGGCGGTCTTGTTCGTCTTGTCGGTTTCCGGCCCGGCGCTGGCCGACCAGAGCGCCACGATCGACTTCGAGGGCCTGGCGGAGGGGAGCATCGTGAGCTCGGTCTCCTCGGGCAACGGGATCAGCGGCGATCCGGTCACCGGATCGGTGGCGGTGTTCGGATCGAACCCCCACCTGGCCGGCAATGCGGCCATGATCTTCGACGCCGAGTGCGTCGGCGGCTGCACCGGGGACGACGATGACCTGCACTTCCCCGGCCAGGGCAACGTGCTGATCATCTCCGAGGACCTCGACTCGAGTGATCCGGATGACGCCGACGTCAACGGTGCTTTCTTCACCTTCGACTTCTCGGGGTTCGGGCCGGGGACGGTGCGGGTGGAGAGCCTGGTGGCCATGGACTACGGCGACGACCGGGGCGAGATCATCACAGTGAACGGCTCCAACGCCGGCGGGAAGATCGAGCTCTTCTCGGGGGGGACGCTGCTGGCCACGGTGGCCATCCCCCGCCTGGGGAACAACCAGAAGGCCACCGTGGCCATCGGGGTCTCGGGGGTCGACTCCATGAAGATCACCGTGGGCGGATCGGGGGCCATCGACGACAT
Source organism: Acidimicrobiia bacterium (assembly GCA_050742155.1). Classification (GTDB taxonomy): domain Bacteria; phylum Actinomycetota; class Acidimicrobiia; order Spongiisociales; family JALYHC01; genus JBOGFC01. The sequence continues at coordinate 19,925 of JBOGFC010000008.1, read as the reverse complement.
CATGCTCACCATCGAGGACGAGGAACCACCTCCGCCGCCGCTGGGGGACGAGGGGTGCACGCCCGGCTTCTGGAAGAACCACCCTGCCGCCTGGGAGGGCTTCTCGACCACCGATGACTTCGACACGGTCTTCGGGGTGGACGCCTTCGACCCCGACATCACTCTGATGGAGGCGCTGCGGCTCAAAGGAGGAGGGCTGGACAGGCTGGCCCGACATGGGACCGCCGCCTTGCTGAACTCGGCCCACTCCGAGGTCGACTACCCGCTCACCACCGCCGAGGTGATCGAGCTGGTGCAAGAGGCCATCGCCTCCGGTGACTTCGAGTCGGCCGGCGACCAGCTGGAGGCCTTCAACGAAGCGGAGTGCGACGTCGAGGCCGGGCCTGCCCAGCCGAGCCCCCCGGGCCGGCCCTGATCTAGCGGCTGCGCCGCGCTCGTTGCCGGGCGCGGCGCAGCCAGTGAGTGATCGACCGCCGGCGCAGCTTGCCGAGCTCTTCTCGCAGCGGGAAGGAAGCGCGGCGTTCCTCGAGCAGCCACTCTGCCCAAGGCGTGGGCTCGGGAAGGGAAGGGGGGCTGAATCCAGGCGTGAATCCCGCCAGCTGCCCTAGCACTTCGGAGAGAGCCACCTGGGAGGGTGAGGCCGTTGCTTCATCGCCGAGGGCGTCCTTTTGGCGTGCACGCCACAGCCCCGGATCGACGAAGGTTGCGATCTCCTGAGTGGGTGGCGGCTCCGGGATCATCAAACCGGCGGCAGCCAGCTCCTGGCTAAGCGTGGCTGCCCAAGCCATCGGATCACGAACGAAGTCTGAGTACTGCACGGCCAGCACCGGAAGACCCTGCAGGTTCTCAAGGGCGGTCCGCATGTACCGCTCCCAGAGGGCCAGGGCCAGCGGGCGGGAAAGCCGGCTCCTGGCGAAGAGCGAGTCGGCGATCTCGAGCGGATGTCGCAGCACCAGCACGGAGAAGATGGGCTCGGGGAGGGACCGTCGCCAGAACGGCAGAGTCAGGCACAGCCGGGGATCCTTCCACAGCCACTGCCGGGCAGGCATGGTGCGGTGGAATGTGGCCACCGCATTCCCCCGCAGCGGGGTCAACCGGTCGTCTCGCTCCCAGCCCGGCGGCAGCGGAGGAGGTGCCGACCAGAAGCCTCCCAGCCGGTTGAGAATCGCTTCGTTGACAGGGGTCAAGGCGCGGTTCTCCCAATGCCCCGTGGGATTGGCCTGGGAGGGTCCCCCCAAGTAGCGGGGGTTGCACAGCGGCACTCCGACCAGGTTGACCACTCGCGTCACCGCCGACGTTCCGCTTCGGTGCATGCCGATCACGGCCACCCCGAGAGGGCTTCCTACCTCCGGCCGGCTCATTCCGGCTGCCACGACGGGTCGTGGAACGTCACCTCGAATCATCTCCCTCGGCGCGAGGGTCGTCCCTCGACGGGCCGCCCCGGCCCCCCCGGCCCTGGGGGACGAGATTCACGACCGTGAACCCGAACAGCGCTCCGGTCCCCGCCGCCAGGACCAGCCAGCCCAACCTCGACCACGGCCCTTCTGCACTCGAGGGAATGGGAGCCGGTTGAGTCCCAGGAGGGTTGACTGCCGTGACCGGTGCGGCCACCGAGGTCGTGGTTTCGAACGTGCTGCTCGTGACCGCCGTCTCCCCGGCCGCGAACCAGGGCCGGGCGGTCGGGTCGCCGTGCAGGTGCCCGAGGAGCATCCGCCCCACCTCGGCAGCGCCTAACTCGGAGGGATGGATGCCGTCCTCTACCAAGTGATGACAGGCCCACTCGAGGCCGTCGCTGCGACCCGGCTCCCCACCCAGCTCGCCATCCGGACCCAACCCGTCCGCCCACAGGTAGGGGCCCCAGACGATCCAGGGCGCCTCGATCGGTCCTCGGGCGGGATCGGCGTTGAGACCGGCTTCCTCCGCACGGAGGATCTGATCCTCGATCGTCCACTTCACCGCGAAGCCGTTCTCGTAGGCGAAGGGCTCACCAGTGATCGACAAGGCCCGCCGTCCCGTCCCATAGCCTCCGTAGATGCGGCTGGAGAGGTAGGCCACTTTCAGGTTCGGATAGGTGGCCTCCAGGTTTCTCAACACCTGGGCCAGTTCGTCACCGTAGGTGTCGGCATGGGTAGGGAACGGCTGGGGCTCCTCGCCAGGGGGGAGCTTCACCCAAGCGGCCTGCACTTGGAGAGGGGTGAGCTCCGCGCTGCGGACCTCTCGCGCGACGTACCGCCAGACAGACGCGGTCGGATCCACCCAGTTGGCGACCGGCTGGCCTCCCCGGGCACCGTTGACCAGCACCACCGCCGGGTTGATAGCCGGGTCGGCTTCCGCCTGTTTCTGAAACTCCTCGAACTCGATCCTCGTGTTGGAGACCCCGATGCTCAGGAAGCCGATGCTCCCGCTCGAGTCAGGTCGGCCGGAGGCGTCGAGGGGACGGATATCCGCCGCCAGCCGGAGACCGAGGCGCAGGTGCTCCTCAGGGACCACGTTGCCCCCACTCGGGTACAGGCCTCCTTGTTCACCCAGATACTCACCCGTAGCCAGATCGGTCAAGGGGGTCAGCCTCACCGAGGTACGCGAGCAATCACGGACCCCGAGGGCGGGCGCCGCCAGGGCGATCAGCAAGGCCAGGCCGAGCCCCACCGCCAGGACCGTCCGGACCGAACGTCTCATGCAGACTCCACTTGAGAGCCCTCCAGATTACGGGGCTATGGCTCCCAGGCTCCCGCTACCCTGCGAGGCGGTAAGCTGGCACGCCGCGCCGGGGTTCATGGAGATGACAGAAGCGACTGTTCGAATTCGCCAGCTCACCAAGATCTACCATCCGTCACCGGGCTGGATGCGGCTGTTCGTCCGCTCCCAGATCCGCCGCGAGATCGTGGCCCTTGACGGCATCGACCTCGAGGTGGCACCCGGGGAGGTGTGCGCCATCGTGGGTCCCAACGGGGCCGGCAAGACCACCGCCTTCCGAATCCTGGTCGGGCTGACCACCCCCAGCTCCGGCGAGGCGAGGGTGCTGGGCTACGACACTCATCGGCAATCGGTGGCGGTGCGCCGGGAGGTGGGCTGGATGCCGGCGGAGGACCGCAGCCTCTTCATGCGGCTCACCTGTGCCGAGAACCTCCAGTTTCACGGGCGGCTGCAGGGCCTGAGGGGAAACGAGCTGCGACGGCGCATCACCGACACTCTCAAGATGGTCAACCTCGAGACGGCCATCAACAACTCGGTTTTCTCGCTCTCGGCGGGTATGCGAGCTCGACTCCAGCTGGCCCGCGCACTGCTCCACCAGCCCCGGGTGCTCATCCTCGACGAGCCGACTGGGTCCATCGACCCGGTGGCCGCCCACGCCCTCATGAACCTCATCATCTCCATCGTCGAGGGGCAGGGGCTGGCCGCCTTGATCAGCTCGCATCGGCTGGAGGACATCGAGGCCATTCGTAACCACGTGGTCCTCCTGCATCACGGGCGGATCCTCTACGAGGGGAACCTGGACACCCTGCGAGCTCGCTACGAAAGGGCCCAGATCGAGATCGACTTCCGGACCTCCGATGCCGCCCAGCAGGCCGGGGGGCTCATCAAGCGGGCCGAGCTGGCCGACCTGCTCAGTCTGCAGGAATCCCAGCTGCGCTGCGCCCTCGGCCCGGGCGTCACGACCGGTGACGTGCTGTTCCACATAAACCCTGTAATGGGCGACATCCTTCACCTCCGGGAGGCCCGGGTCCCCTTGCGGGACCTGCTGGCCGAGATGTACCAACGCTCCGAGGGTGACGGGGAGGATCACCGATGAGCCGCCGCCACAACCGACCGGGCAACATCCGCTCCACTCTGGCCGCCTTCCTCCGTATGGACTTCATGGAGGACATCTCCTACCCGCTGTCCTTCGCCTTCGGCCAGCTCGGCGCCCTGGCGCCTGTAGTGATCTACTTCTTCGTAGCCCGTCTGGTGGGCTCCGAGCGACGAGTCGGCGGAGACTACTTCACCTTCGTCGTCATCGGCTTCTCGATAGCCACCATGCTCCAGGGCGCCCTCTCCGGATTCGGAGGGAGCCTGCAGCGGGCCCTGGACCGAGGAACCTTCGAAACCTTCCTGGTCGAGCCGGTGCGCTGGACCTTTCTCCCCTTCGCCATGAACCTGTGGCGCTCGATGCTGGGCGCCTTCACGGGAACACTGGTGCTGGCAGCCGGGCTGGTGCTCGGGGCCGACTATCGGGCCGCCGGCATCCCCGAGTTCCTCGTCCTTCTGCTGCTCGGGATAGCGGCCAGCACCGGCATCGGGATCCTCTCGGCCAGCGTGGTGGTGCTGGCCAAGCGGGCTCAACCGATCGTCGCCATGTACGGGTTGGCGGCATCCTTGCTGGCAGGCGTGCTCTTCTCGGTCGACCTGCTCCCCGGCTGGCTGCGTGCCCTGAGCTGGCTGGTTCCCCACACCTACGCGATCAACGCCGCCCGAGAGGTACTGATGCACACCCCGGTGGCGGGGGCGGTCCCCTTCGGCAGCGCCGTCATCGCCCTGCTGGTCTTCATCGTCCTCAGCTTCATCCCCGGGTTGTGGGCCCTCTCCCGCTCCTTGGAATACGCTCGAAAGCTGGGGACGCTGAGCGGATACTGAGAGCACTACGCGTCGGCGCAGCCGTCGGGTAGGGCCAGGTGTCGGTTGGCCGGAACCCCCTCCAGATCGAACACCTGCCCATCGGGCCGGGTCAGCCGCACGTCCACGGCGGGCAGGTCGGCCAGCCCGAAGTGGGCCCTCGCCTGGTGACCGGCCGAGTAGCCCTGTGACACCACGATCTCCCTGAGGCCCAGCAAGGCCCCGGGCTCTCCCAAACCCCCGGGCGCATACACCGCCACCTTGGTCCCGATACCGCCGCCCGGACCGGTGACCTCCACCGAGAGCCAGTTCCCCGTCCCGCTGCGGTTGCGCAGTAATCGGGAGGGGAGGGTGGGCTCCCACTCGACCAGCAGCACGTCCAGGCGTCCGTCCTGATCCACGTCGGCCGACGGCCCCGTCACCCAGTACTGGGGATCGCCCAGTCCGCCGGGTGGCTCGAAGTGCGGCACGCCGGCCTCCAGGCCCGCATGTCGGAAGATGGCCGGCGAGGCCCCCCCGTGCGCCGAGGCGGTGGCCAGGATGTCCGGCCAGCCGTCGTTGTCGAAGTCGTTGAGCTCCACGTGGGGAGCCTTGGTCGGGAGAGGCACCAGACCGGCCTCCTCGGTGACGTCCTCGAAGGCCGGGTCGCCTTGCCCGTCCGGGCCCCGGTTGAGGTAGAGACGGATGGGAACCCGCTGCCCGCCATCCACCGTGCTGTTGTAGTGGTGGCCCAGCACCAGGTCGGGCCATCCGTCGCGATTGACGTCGGCGATCGAGACCCCTGAGACATCGTCCTCGTCCCCGAACACCTCCCACTGAAAGACCTGATTGGGAGCCTCCCGGAACGTGCCGTCGCCCCCACCCACGAAGAGCCGGTTGGACCCGGCCACGAACAGGTCGGTGTGGCCGTCCCCATTGAGGTCGGCGGTGCCCACCCCCAGCCCATGGACGTCGGAGGGGAGGCCAGCGGCCTCGGTGGCCTCCTCGAAGCGCAAGTCTCCGATGTTCCGGAGGAGCACGCTGGATCCCCCCCGAAAGCGATCCTCGGCCACGAACAGGTCGAGCAATCCATCTCGGTCGAAATCGAGCACGCCGACCGAGCGGCCCACCAGGTGATCGGGGATCCCGCTGGCTTCCACAAGATGCAGAGCCCCAGCCTCGTTGCGAAAGAGGGCGGTCCTCAAGGAGGCCCGCTCCCCCTCCCGGGGATTGCGAGAAGCCACCAGGTCGAGGTCGCCGTCCCCGTCCAGGTCGGCGAAGACGGCCCCGCTGGTTCGCCCGAACTGATCGGGAAAGTGCGGGTCGAGGGCGAAGCCCAAGCCGCTCGGGCCGGCCAGAAGCAGCCTATCGGGGGCGGGCCCGCCCGCTCCCCGGACTCGGTAGCTCTCCTCCGGTCGGTTGGCGAAAGTGCCGACGAAGAGGTCGGCCCGCCCGTCTCGGTTGACGTCACCCCAGGCGGCCGCGTGGCCGCGCATCCCCAGCAGCAGGTCCACCAGCCCGGCCGCCTCGGTGACGTCCTCGAAGACCAAGCCGGCCTCTCCCTCTCCGGGCTCGGCTTGCCAGCAGGTCAGGCGCTCGACGTCGGAGGGGGAGGGAGGGGACTGGCCGGCCGGCTCGCTGGCCGGAGCCGGCGATCCTGGGTTCACCTGGGTGGCGTCGGTGCAGGCGAACAGGACCAGCAGGAGAACGCTGAACGCCTTCCGGCTCATGGGAGCCGGACCACCACCAATACGACTTCGCCGAACGGGGCATCATCGGATGGGCCGCCGGCGTTGAGTCCCACAAAGACGGTCTCTCCCGCGGAGTCGACCGCTACGTTGTAGGTACCTCCCAGGCGAAGCCCCAGCTCCCCCTCGGCCAGAGGATTGAGCTCCACCACCACAGTCTCCTCCCCGGAAGCGGTGTCGACCGCCACCAGCGGAGTGCCCTGCCGCCAGCTCTTTCCATGTGCCTCGGGCACGTAGAAGAACTCGGTGCCATCAGGATGAAGGGCCATCGAGGCCACATAGCCTCGGGCGGGGCCGAAGCTCCTCACCGCACCGTCGGGCTCCAGGGCGAAGAGCATGTCCGGATCCCGGGTGGCCCCGTAGACGGTGCCGTCCGGCCCAGGGGTGGTGGAGGCCCGCAACCAGTCTCCGGGCAGCAGCTCTGGATGGCGCTGGAGGCCGTTAGAGGCCGGGTCGTAGACCCAAAGCTCCCCGTGCCCGGCCGAGAAATAAGCCCGGCCCTTCCCATCGACGGCCACGTTGCGGAAGCCTTCATGCGGAACTTCCTCGCCACTGCGAACTACGACCTCTTCCGACCCCACGTCGTAGACGAAGAAGGGGCCCTCCTTGGGCTCGGTCCCAGGCTCCACCGCCTCCCCGAAAAGCAACCCCCCGGACGGCCATCCAGACAGCGAAGGCACCCCGTGCTCCTCGACCAGCACGCCCAGGTTCTCGATCACCAGCTCCTGCGGGTCGAGACGGAACAGCAGGTCGCCCAGGAAGCCCGACCCACCGTCGGGCTGCTTGCCCCAATAGGTTGAGAAGTAGACATCATCGCAGGGGCCGGCCACCATCTGCCCGTGCACCTTTCCGTAGCCCCAGTCACCGGCCCCGCCCTCGAGCCAGGCCTGCACGTTCCCGAGGAGGCCGAGCCCGCTTCCGGGGCGGTACTCGTACAGATAGGCGTTGCCATCCGCACCTAGGTGATCCCCGATGGCCGAGAGAAAGCGCCCGTCTTCCAGAACGAGTCCCTGCCCCCACTGCGACCACGGATTGCCCTCGTAATCGGGGTGGGGGTACAGGAACGCCTCGACCCTCGGACGGTCGGATCCCCCTTCCTGGAGCAGGACGCCCTCGATCGGCGCCTCACGCGTGAGGGGCTGACCTCGGACCGCTTCACATCCCGCCCGCCGGGCCGACGTGTCGTGGGTGGTCCCACTCGGGGAGGCCGTGCTGCTCAGGCAGCCGCCTGTCAGAAGCCCCAGCACGAGGAGGGCAGTCCGGAAAGGAGGGACCACCCTCACAGCGATGCCCTGATCTCCGCCAGCGCGGCGGCTCGCTGCCCGGGTCGCCCATTCCGGAGCGAAAGCTTCACCAGCCACTGAAGCCTGGCGAACTGCCAGCCCGGTTGGTTAGAGATGTCCGGGTCGCCGTAGCCCGCCAAAAGTTCGTCGTGCAATCTGGCCGTCCATCCTCCCAGCCTCGGGCTCTCGTTCTCCATTCGGTAGACCAGGTTGGCCAGGTCGTAGCCCCGCAGGCGTGGCAGCCACTGGAGGTCAACCAGGTTGACCCGGTCCCCGGAGACCAGCACGTTTCCCTGGCTCAGGTCTCCGTGGGCGTAAATGATGGCCTCCGGGTCGGAGATCGCCAGCCGGTAGAGCTCCTCCAGGCGGCGCTGCAAGGCTTCCACCTCCTCAGGAGCCAGGGCCTCCCCTACCCGCTTCTGGTATGAGTCGAAGACTCTCCACATGGACGGGCGGTCCTCGAGCAGGCCGGCCGGAGAACACCCCTCCATCAGCCGGATCGCCCGACCGATCCGCTTGAAGATGCGGGAGGCACGGTCCTGTCCTGCAACCAGCCGCCAAGCCTTGCCGAGGGGGCGGCCCGCAACGCCCAAGGTAACGATGGCCAAGCGGCCCGGATCGGCAGCGAGAACCCGGGGAGCGCCGATCCCCTCTGGAGAGGCCACCGGCAGGAAGCGATCGGTCATCTCGCGGCTGCGGGCCATACCGGCTCTTAGCGACTCCGTCCAGGACTCGTCGGGCACACCGTCGGCTGTGGGCACCCGATGGATCGCCTTGTAGAAGACGGGGATAGGCGCCCGGCCGGACGACAGAACCCGCAGGAAGAAGACGGTCGAACGGCGCCGCTCCATACGCCGCTCAATCCTCCAACCCAGGGACGAGGCGTCCTCCAGCCCGTCTAGCTCCGCCAGGCGACCGAGCGCCTCGCTCAGGAGTGCTGAGTCTGGCGCGTCAGGCCGGTCCAGAGAGGCCCCCGATCGGGAACGTAGTCCGCGCGCGCCCAAGCCCACGGACCGTGATGCTACCGGTCACCGGGCAGATCGTTCGTCGAAGAGCTCTCCGGCTCGCTCCTACGCCTCCGGATGGCCACGGCCACCATGCCTCCCACTACGGCTCCCAGCAAGGCGGACAGAATGAGCTCCATGGGCTGTGGGAAGGCTTCTGCTGCCGCGACGGCCCAGCGCCAATCCACCTGTGCGCTCACCGGAGTGACCACCGACGCCCCGGTGGTGATGCCGGGCTGCCCCCCTCCGAGTGATTCACTCGACACCGCCGGCTTTGCCGGCCTCCCATCCCAGATCCCTTCCCAGCAGGGCATAGAGCCGGGCATTGTAAGGAGCGAACTGCTCGGCCAGCCGGGCGCGCCCGGACTCCCGAATTGCCGGCGTGGCCGTCTTTCGCCCCTTTCGGTAGCTGTAGTTCCGGAACTCGGGAGGCTCCCAGGCGGGCAGCCCCAGGAGCCCGAGCACCTCGGCGTAGACCTGTGCCGGCCGGCTGAAGAAGTCCTCGCTCTGGATCATCAGAATTTGGTCACGGGGGAAGTGCGCCATCCAGGTCGCCAGCTGGTCGGCGTAGCGCCCCCGTGCCGCGTACGAGAAACGACGGTGGGGGCGGCTGTCGTAGAGGGGATCCTCGAGCATCCGCTCCTCCTCACCGGCCAGCCGCACCGGTTCCAGCCAGATGGCCTCCTCGAACGGGAGAGGCTCCAGGCCCAGCCTCACGTTGTGGTGGTAATGGGAGACTGCCCTGGAGACGGGTTCCCGCAGCAACACGATGATCTTCGCCTCCGGTAACAGCTTGGCCGTCCGGGCGGCGGCGTGGGGGTGGAACAGGTAGTAGGGGCTTGCTTCGAAAGCCAGGAGGTCCCTTCCTCGAACCCGCCGGGCATACTCGCCCCTGAGGCGGAAGGGGAAATGGGAGCGATACCACTGCTCCCCGTAGGCGAAACCGGACGAGAAGTACTCGACTTCCTTGCGCAACGAGGGAGCCACGCAGGGATGCCGGCCGAGGTACTTGAAGAGCGAGCTCGTTCCGCCCCGTTGCGTCCCGATGATCAAGAAATCGGGCAGCATGCGCAGGTGGTCGGTGGGCTTCCGCAGCGCCAAGCGGGCCCGCAAGACCTGGCGCTTCAGCCGGGCCGTGGTGAAGGGCTTCCGGGCGCCTGCCGGGGCAGTGGCCCGTCCGATGACCTCGGGAGGCTTGGGCGCCATCAGCGCTCCCGTCCCGTGAACCTCGCTCGGAGGCCGTGCAACATCGGATGGACCCCGGAGAGGATGGCGGCGAACCGGGCCGGGCTGGTGCTGTCGTTGACCCTCAGACGGGAGAGGCGCAGGGCGGGTTGGCGGGTGGAGGCCAGCCGATGGTCGAAGCGGAGCGCCGCCTGGTAGCCCAGCTCGACCAGTACCGCCTGCGCCTCTCGGCTGGCCGCCCCGTTCGGGTATGCGAACAGGACCGGGGGGCTGGAGAGAAAGTCCTCCAGCCACCGATGAGCCTCGATGATCTGAGACCGCTGGACCTCGGGAGGGCACCGGTCGAGGCAGGGGTGGTCCCAGGTGTGGTTCCCCAGGCTGCCTCCCAAGGCCAGATAGCCGCGCAGCTGGGAGCTCGACACCTGCCTCCTCTCGTAGGCCCGGCCGGCGAGGGCCGCCAGCCGTTGCTCCAGGTCATCCACCAGCCGCCGCCGGTCGGCGTCCGGGAGCCTCTTCAGGTGGCCGACCAGCTCGTCCAGGCGGCCCTTGCCGAAAGCCTTTCCCTCCAGCGCTGCCACCTCCCCCTGGTCGAGCGCCCGTCCCACCGTCTCCCACCAGAAGGGCCGCCGGGAATCGACCACGCTCGGGCAGACGAACATGGTCGAAGGGATCCCCAGACCGGCCAGGATGGGGGCGGCGTTCTCCACCACCGAGGGGTCCCCGTCGTCGAAGGTCACCCACACCGAGCGGCGAGGGAGCTCCCGTTCGCCCCGTCGCGCCGCGAGCACCTCCCAGGCCGACACGGGGCGGAACCACCTGAGCAAGACCTCCATCTGGTAGGCGAAGTTCTCGGGCCGGTCCACCTGGTGATAGGCCAGGATGCGCAGCCTCTCCGAGGTCAGCCGGCGCGACACGGCCGCCAGCGGCCGGGAGGCCATGATCCGGTCCGCCATCTCTTCCACCCGGCCGAGCGTCCCTAACATTCTCCCCACATGGACCAACTGGGAGGCATTCTACGGCGAGTGGCCGGTCAGGCCCTTCCCCGCCACCGTCGGTGGCGACGGCTGCTGAGGAGCCTGCCGCTCGATCCCGACCAGCTCCCCCGGCCGTTGGAAGCCCCCTCCGAACGAGACTTCATCATCTGCGGCTGCTCCCGGACCGGCACCTCGCTGCTCAGCGCGGTGCTCTTCCGACCGCCGAACGTGGTGACGGTGATGGAACCCTGGGACGGCATGCGCCTCTCTCCGGCCCAGCTTTTTCAGTCACTGCGAGCCGAGATAGGGGGAGAGGGGATGCTCGGGCGAGGACGCCTCGACCTGCACGCCCTACGAGAGGAGCGTTTGGTCCGCTGGTCGCCCGACGGCGCCACGCCGCTCCGGCTCGAGCTGGAGCCCAGCTACCTGCTGGGGGTCAAGTGGCCCATCTTCTGGCGCTACCTCGAGCTGCTTCCCACCACCAGGTTCCTGGTCTGCCTCCGCCATCCCTTGGAGGTGATCGCCTCCTTCAAGCGGACCGGGGGAAGGCTGGCGCAAGGGCTCGACTACGAGACTGCTTTCAACCGGGCCATGAACGAGGAGCTGGGCCGCGCCGCTTCCGACCCGGCCGAGCGGAGGGTGCTCCTCTACGACTACGTGCACTCCCGCCTGCTCCCCCATCTCGAGCGGCCCAACGTCATGGTGGTCCGTTTCGAACGGTGGTTCGACGATCCGGCCGGGCTGCTGGGGGAGCTCGGCGACTTCCTGGGCCTGGAGCTCTCCGAGGAGAGGGTGGCGCTCCAGCCCCCTCCCCGCGAGACCGGGCTGAGCCGCCAAGAGGTGGAGTTGATCCGCCGGCGCTGCACCACGGCCGGGGCACTCGGCTACCCGCTCTGAGGTGTCCTTCCCGTTCTTGCGTGAGTTGCGGACCGCCGGCGGGTCACTTCTCACGCAAGAAGCCTGGGTTCTTAGATGAGCCTCACCGTGCTGATGGTGGTGAACGGACTTGGCACGGGGGGCGCCGAGCGCTCGCTGGCCGAGTCGCTGCCCCACCTCGTCGCAGGCGGCATTCGGCCGGTCATCGCCTGCCTCTACCGGCGGCAGGAGGGAGTGGAGGAGCAGGTCCGGGCGCAGGGCTTCCCGGTCCACATCCTGGAGGGACGGCGCCTGCCCTCCCGCACGGTGGCACTCCGGCGCCTCTTGGCCGAGGTTCGGCCCGATCTGATCCACACCACCATCTTCGAGGCCGACCTGGTAGGCCGCCTGGCGGCGATGGGGCGGCTGCCCGTGCTGACCAGCCTGGTCAACACCAGCTACGTCCCGCAACGCCTGGCGGACCCCAACATCAGTCCCTGGAAGCTGCGGGTGACCCGGTTGGTGGAGGGATGGACCGCCCGCCACCTCACCTTCCACTTCCACGCCATCAGCGAAGCGGTCAAGGCGGCCGCCGTCGAGTCGCTGGGGATCCAACTCGAGCGGATCACCGTCGTGCCACGGGGGCGCGACCCGGAGCGGCTGGGCCGGCCCGATCCGAAGCGGCGTCGACGGATGCGGGGTCGGCTGGGAGTGGGCGATGGCGAGGTGGTCGTCAACGTAGGCCGCCAGGAGTATCAGAAAGGACAGCGGCACGTGATCGAGGCGGTCGGCCTGCTGGCGCCCCACCGCCCCGGACTCGTGCTGTTGGTGGCCGGGCGAGGCGGCCACGCCTCCGGGGAGCTGGAGCGCCTCGCCGAACAGGCGCCGGAGGGCCTAGTCCGCTTCCTGGGCCACCGGGAGGACGTGGCAGAGGTGCTGGCGGCCGCCGACCTCTTCGCCTTCCCCTCCCTCTACGAGGGACTGGGGGGAGCGGTCATCGAGGCGATGGCCCTGGGCCTGCCGATCGTGGCCTCCGACCTGCCTTCGCTCCGGGAGGTGGTGGAGGAAGGTGGCAATGCTCTCCTGGTCCCTCCCGGGTCGCCGGTCGCTTTGGCCGGGGCCATCGCCGAGCTGCTCGACGACCGGGCCCGAGCCCGCGCCTTCGGAGCCCGCAGCCGGGAGATCTTCGAGGCCCGGTTCACCCTGGCCGAGAGCGTGCCGGCCATGATCTCGCTCTACCGGCGTGTGGTGGCCGGTGCCGGCTGAGGCACGACCACATTGGGCGCGTACGGTCACCGTGATACCACTGGCAGCGGTGGCCGTCGGATGGTAGAGTGCAGGCGTTCCTCGTAGGGGGCGGAGAAGATCGGGAGGCTCATCCGGGCAGGGCTCACATTCCGCCGCCGCGGTCGGGGCCAAGCGGTGAGCTGAGGGAGCGGTTGTGAGAACAGACGTGGCGATCGTCGGGGGAGGGCCGGCCGGCTCGGCCAGTGCCATGTTCCTCGCCGAGCGCGGCATCGATTCGATCATCGTGGAGAAGGAGGCTTTCCCGCGTTTCCACGTGGGCGAGTCCATGACCGGCTGGGCCGCCAACACCATGCGACGACTGGGTTTCGAGCAGGAGATGAACCGCCGCCGGTACCCGGTGAAGTACGGCGGGAAGGTGGTCAGCACAGGGGGGAAGAATTCCTTCTTCGTTCCCGTCAGCGCCCGCAACGCCGGTGGTCCTCGCTTGGAGGTGACCACCTGGCAGGTGCGCCGCTCGGACTTCGACCACATGCTCCTCGAGGCAGCCATCCAGCGGGGGGCCGGGTTCATCCACGGCAACGCCACCGAGCCGCTCGTCGACGACGACGGAACGATGCGCGGGGTCAGGGTCGCCACCCGCGAGGGAGAGACGGAGGACCTCGAGGCAGAGGTGGTGATCGACGCCTCCGGGCGCAAGACCTGGCTCTCCGGCCTGGGGGTGGCCGGTCGCAAGGAACGAGGCCGCTACGCCAGCCAGATCGCCGTCTGGACGCACGTGGCGGGCGCCGAGCGCGATCCCGGCCCGGACCAGGGCAACACCCTGCTCTTCTACCAGCAGGTCGATTACTGGGCCTGGTTCATACCGATCGACCCGGAGGTGGTCTCGATCGGGGTGGTCACCCCCTCCAGCTACTACAGGTCCAAGAAGGAGTCCAAGGAGGAGTTCTTCCTACGGGAGCTGCGGGAGCTCAATCCGGACCTGGCCCGGCGGGTGGAGGACATCGAGCTCGCCGAAGATGTCGAGGCCACCGCCAACTTCTCCTACGCCATCCGGGACTTCACCGGCAAGGGATATCTGGCCGTCGGGGATGCCCACCGCTTCATCGACCCGTTCTTCTCTTTCGGGGTCCACCTGGCCATCTCCGAGGCGGAGAAGGCCGCCGAGTTCATCGGCGGCTACCTGGAGGGCCGGTACCGCGAGCTGGCCAATCCGTTCGCGGCGTACGAGCGGCTGTGCGATCGGGGGATGGATGTGGTCGAGGACCTCATCAACGCCTTCTGGAACAACCCCTTGGGCTGGGGGTACATGCTCCACCACACCGACTACGGGGGCGACATGCTCGACATCTTCGGGGGCCTGATCTACGAGGACGAGGTCTCCCCGGGGCTGTTGGCGATGCGCAGGATCAACGCCAAGGCGGCCGCCCAGGCGGGGGCGGGCTGAGCTCCCGGACGGCGGCAGGCGCTCCGGGGGGAGCCGGGCATGGACTTTGAGTGGACCGAGGAGCAGCGGAGCTTCCGGCAGGCGGTGGTCGAGTTCGCCGAGCGGGAGCTCAACAAGGACCTGCTGCAACGAGACGCCGAGGGCACCTTCCACCGGGAGACCTGGCGGCGCTGCGCCGACTTCGGCATCCAGGGCCTGCCCGTTCCCGAGGAGTACGGCGGCCAGGGCGCCGATCCACTCACCACCATGCTGGCCATGGAGGCGCTCGGCTACGGGTGTCGGGACAACGGGCTGATCTTCTCCCTCAACGCCCACATGTGGTCCTGCGAGATTCCTATCCTGCGCTTTGGCTCCGAGGAGCAACGGCGCCGGTACCTGCCCGGGTTGTGCGACGGCTCGCTCATCGGAGTGCAGGGGATGAGCGAGCCCGCCTCGGGATCGGACGCCTTCAGCCTCTCCACGCTGGTCCGGCCCACCGACGAGGGCTACCTCCTCAACGGCTCCAAGACCTTCATCACCAACGCCCCGGTGGCCGACCTGTTCGTGGTGTTCGCCTCCACCGACCGCAGCAAGGGGGCCTTCGGCATCTCGGCCTTCCTCCTGGAGCGGGACACCCCGGGCCTGGTGGTGGGCCAGCCCTTCCACAAGATGGGCCTGCGCACCTCGCCGATGAGCGAGCTGGTCCTCTCCGACTGCCGGATCCCCTCCGAGAACCTGCTCGGACCGGCCGGGGCCGGCATGGCCATCTTCAACCACTCGATGGACTGGGAGCGGGGCTGCATCCTGGCCGGCTCGGTAGGGACCATGCAGCGGCAGCTGGAGCAAGCCGTCGCCTACGCCCGGGAACGCCGCCAGTTCGGGCAGCCGATCGGCAAGTTCCAGGCGGTCGCCCATCGGCTGGTGGACATGAAGGTGCGCCTGGAGGCCGGGCGGCTGCTCCTCTATCACCTCGGCTGGCTGAAGGCCCAGGGGAAGCCCACGACCACCGAGTCGGCGATGGTCAAGCTGTTCCTCTCCGAGAGCTTCGTGCAGTCCAGCCTGGACGCCATCCAGGTGCACGGCGGGTACGGCTACATGTCCGAGTCTGAGATCGAGCGGGACCTCCGCGACGCCATCGCCGCCCGCATCTACTCCGGCACTTCGGAGGTGCAGAAGAACCTGATCGCCCGGGGCATGGGCCTGTGACCCTGCGCTACCTGCTCCACCACCCGCTGCAGGCCTCGGCGGCCCGTCACCCGGACCAGGTGGCGGTGGCCGACGGCGCCCGCCGCATGACGTATGCCGAGCTAGACACCCAGGCCAACCGCCTCGCCCATCTGCTCCACCAACTGGGCATCTCGCCCGGCGACCGGGTAGGCCTCTGCCTCGAGAAGTCGCTGGAGGCGGTGGTGGGGATCTACGGGATCCTCAAGGCCGGGGCGGCCTACGTCCCGCTCGACCCCCGCGCTCCTGCCCCCCGGCTGGGCTACATCGCCGCCGACTGCGGCCTCAGCTGCCTGGTCACCGGCGCCAAGATGAGCCGCAAGTGGGACGAGCTCCGGGCCGAGGGGGCCCCGCTGCGGACTCTCCTGGTCCTCGACTCGTCCGAGGAGCGAGTTGAGGCCTCCCCGGCCGATGTGGAGGTGGTCACGGCGGCCGCCTTGGCCCCGATGCCGGAGAGGCCTCCGCCCATCCCCACCATCGACGCCGACCTGGCCTACATCCTCTACACCTCCGGCTCGACCGGGGTCCCCAAGGGGGTCATGCTCTCCCACCGCAACGGGCTGGCCTTCGTGGAGTGGGCGGTGGACGAGTTCCGGGTGCGGTCGGACGATCGGCTCTCCGGCCATGCGCCCTTCCACTTCGACCTGTCCATCTTCGACCTGTTCGCCGCCTCCCTGGCCGGGGCCGCCCTGGCCCTGGTGCCCTCCCGGCTGTCGGTGTTCCCGATCGAGGTGGCCCGCTTCATCGAGCGGGAGGGAATCACCGTCTGGTACTCGGTGCCCTCCATCCTCATCATGCTCACCGAGCACGGCGGGCTGGAGACGGGGTCCCTCCCCAGCTTGCGCACCATGCTCTTCGCCGGGGAGGTGTTCCCCTCCAAGTACCTGGCCCGGCTGATGGCGCTGCTCCCCCACGTCGAGTTCGCCAACCTCTACGGGCCCACCGAGACCAACGTCTGCACCGCCTACCGGGTACCGGCCCCGCCCGACCCGGCCGGGGGGGACATCCCCATCGGCCAGGCGATCGCCAATGACCTTACGCTGGTCGTCACCGAGGACGGCCGCCTCGCCCCTCCCGGGGAGGTGGGCGAGCTGCTGGTGCGGGGAGCCACCGTGATGCAGGGCTACTGGGGAGACCCCGAGAAGACCGCCCAGCGGCTGGTCCCCAACCCCTTCGGCCCGGGCCTCGTGTACCGGACGGGCGACCTGGTGGTCGAGGAAGACGACGGCAACTACCGGTTCCTGGGCCGTCAGGACCACCAGGTGAAGAGCCGCGGCTACCGCATCGAGCTCGGGGAGATCGAGACGACCCTCAACACCCATCCGCAGGTGGTGGAGTGCGTAGTGGTGGCCATCCCCGACGAGATGATCTCCAACCGGCTCAAGGCCTTCGTGGCCTCCGGAGACCATCTGACCGAAGGGGAGCTGGTGGAGTTCTGCGCCGCCCGCCTGCCCCGCTACATGGTCCCGGAGTCCTTCGAGTTCCGAGATGCCCTCCCCAAGACCTCCACCGGCAAGATCGACCGCCAGGCGCTGGCAGTCGGGTAGCCATCTCGCGGCTCCCCTCAGTCGTCGAACGAGTAGGCGTTCAACCACGGATAGGGGGCCATCGACTCATGAACCGATCCAACCAGCGCCTCAGACCACGGCTGATCCAATCGAGTTTTCTTGCGATCCGGCCACACGACGCTGCTGCAATCGGTCAGGTAACCATCATCGATCTCGAGACCGAGCAGGTCACAGACACCCATCAGGGTTGTCGGAGGATTGGCTACCAGGTCTTCGTGTCGTACCTCCACCCATTCCTGGTCGGTCACCATCGACCGCGCCGCAGCCACTCCCTCGCACAAGCGAAAGTACATCTCCGCCGCCCGATCGAGTGTCCACCCATAGCGAGCGGCCATCGTGCTGATGTTGTCGAAGGGGTTGCGGACAGTGTGGATCAACCTCAGGGGCACGCGAACGATGGACCTGAGGCGTCCGACGTAAGAAGGGTCTGTACGCAGCTGCCAACTCGTCGCCGCGGCGCGCTTGTCTCCCAACACCTGCAGCCGCTCAAACCGTCCTTGATACTGGTTCGGCACGGAGTACTGGTAGCCCGCCGACTTCCTTCCTCGGATCCCGAACTGGGCCTCCCTCTCGAGGATCAGAGAGAAGATCTGTTCACGGCCGAAAGGCCATTCCAGGAGACGAAGGACGTTGAGCTCGTGCGAGATGACCGCGTGCCTGTGGGCATTGAGAAGCGATCCGAGGAGGGTGCTCCCGCTCCGCTCGTAACCGACGAACGCCACAAAGGCTTCCACGTCGTCGAAGAGCCGACGGTTCCGTAGGGATCCCACCAGCGAGCGGAGATAGAGGAACGGGATGTCCCGTCTTGATCGTCCATGGGACGTGAGGCGGCCGGACACTTCGGCACGACCCTAACGCGCGTCCCGCCAGAAGGCCGGTCGTGGCCGGCATTGACACCGGGCGGTCCCTACGCGGATCCCGAGCCCCAAACCACCGCAGCCGAGAGGTTCGGACATCGGATCACCCGCTTGGGAGCCCGGCTTGAAGTGCGGCACATGTGTGTCGCCCCATCTCGGAGTCGGGAGCCTAATGACCTTCCTCATCTGGTTCGGCCACGAGAAGCCGTATGGTGCCTCCAATCACAGCCCCCGCTACCGGTCCGACGATGGCGACCGTCCAACGCTCCGGCGACAGGGCGAAGAGAAGTCCGAAGACCAGCACACCCGGCAGGCCGACCAGTCCCAACCGCCAAGGCGACGTCCGACGCAAGGGACCTTCTCGGACGCGCCAGGCGTGGGGGGGAGGACCGAACCAGGCCAGGCGGTAGGAGATGACACTCGCGACGGAAGCTCCGACCAGAGCCAGCGTCACCGCTGCCGGCTCACAACAGCTCAGCCGGGCCGCACCCCAAACACCGAAAACACCGATTGCGGAGAGAACGCCAACCGCTGCCACCTTGTATCGCCGCAGCGAGACCGGGTCTTCCGGGAACTTCCTCGAGACCAGCACTCCCACGACCGCGGCCGCACTGCCCGCCACCGCCGCGATGGGTAAAGCTACCAAGAAGGGGATCTCCGCCACCCACACCCAGGCGATCGTCAAAAGGGTCGCCCAAACCAGCACCGCGAAGACGGGTTCGAGCTTGGCCAGCAGGTTGAGCGGGGTTTCCAGTTTCTCTTCCGTGCTGCTCACACTACCTCCGGTGGCGAGGAGATCGCGGGGCTCGTCGGGCTCTCAGCCAGCTGCTCATATAGTGGAGGCATTGGCCGCCGACCATTCGCCCGTGGAGCAGGGCCTGCCTGGACCCCTGCGTCGCTCCGCCCGCCTGACGGCCGTGGTCTTGAGCCACAACTCCCTCCCCACGCTGAAGGAGGTGGTGGATGCGGTGGCAGGGCAGCGCTCCCGACCGGATCGCTTGATCGTGGTGGACAATGCCAGCTCCGACGGTTCGGTTGACTACCTGGAACGGCTCCAGCAGTCGGGGGACGCTGACGTCCTCTTCCTGGATGAGAACGTGGGGGTCGGATCGGGACACAACGCCGGGTGGAGGGCAGCCATGCAGGTCCCCGGCTGTGAGTTCATCTGGGCGCTCGAGCACGACAGCACGCCGACACCCTCCTGCCTCGAGCTGCTGCTGGAGACGGCCACCAGCCATCCGGAGAAGGCTCGGATCGGAACTGTCGTCCCCCGACAGGACCTCCCCGGCGCACCTGCCGTTCGAGAGCCCCGCCCCGTCAGGAGGGGGCGGCGTATGACCTTCAATGCATCCCTCCTGTCTGTGCAGGCGATCCGGGAGGCCGGTCTGCTGCGAGAGGACTTCTTCGTCGGGCAGGAGGATCGAGAGTACGCGCTGCGCTTGATCGATGCCGGATTTCTCGTGCTCCATGATCTCCGGGCGGTGGTCCGGCACCGGAACTTGGGCCGGCGGCGCCGTGGAATCAAGCCCGGCGTGGCAAGGACGTACTACGGCACTCGCAACCGCATCTACCTGGAGGTGCACCTGCGGCGGCGGCCGCTGGCAGCCATCGAGTTCCCGGTCAGGTCGGCGGTGGCGATCGGGCGGACACTTGTCCGGGAGGACCACAAGCTCGACCGCGTGCGAGCCCGGTTCCGGGCCACTCTCGACGGGCTGGCGGGAAGAATGGGCCGCAAGGAGTACTACTTCCTGGGCGGATGACCGAACGGACTGGACGGGTGGCTACCATCCTGCGGTCCAGAGCGGGAGGCCCCGGGGGTGCAGCCGGCAGGTCGTCTTCCCAATTTCATCATCGTGGGAGCGGGTCGCTCCGGAACCACCTCCCTGACCCATTACCTCCGGGCCCATCCCAACGTGTTCTTGTCGAAGCAGAAGGAGCTGCACTTCTTCGACAACCACTTCGAGCGCGGGGTGGACTGGTACCGTGC
>JBOGFC010000007.1:0-7504 GCA_050742155.1 Acidimicrobiia bacterium | reverse complement strand
ACCGGCGGGTGGCACCTGTTCACGGCTCGCCAGCGAGGCCTGGGCACCAGCGCCCGCGGAGCAGGCTCCGGCATCGGAGCCCGCCCGGGACCCGCGAAGGGCAGCGCGGCCGCCGGACCGGGCCAGGCGCTCCCCGAGAGCGAGCGCGGCGTCGATGAGCCCCACATGGGTGAAAGCCTGGGGAAAGTTGCCCAGCGCGGCTCCGGTCTCCGGCTCGATCTCCTCCCCATAGAGACCGACATCGTTCGCGAACGAGAGCAGTCGCTCGAATGCGGCGATTCCTTCGTCCAGGCGGCCACGCCGGGCCTGGCACTCGGCCCACCAGAACCCGGCAATCCCAAAGGCCCCTTCCCCGTGGGGCAGACCGTCCTCCCCGACATACCGGAAAAGCAGCCCGTTCCTTCCCAGACGCTCGCCGATCCGAGCGCAGGTTCCTGTCATGCGTGCTGAATTCGCTTCCGCATATCCGTAGCGGGCCAGGAGAAGCAGACTGGCGTCGACCTCGTCCCCCCCGAACACGCTCACGTAGGTTCCAGCGGACGGGTCGAAACCGTGCTCCTCGATCGCGGCCCGGATCGCCCGTCGCTGCCGGGTGAACTCGCGGACAGGAACTTCTATGATCCCTCGGCCGTGAAGTCTCAGCAGGCGGTCCAGGGCCACCCACGCCATGACCTTGGAGTACGTGTGATGATGCCGCCCGTTCCGCATCTCCCAGATCCCCTCGTCCGGCTCTCGCCACAGACGACACACCGTCTCGCCGAGACCTGCCAGCGGCCCCAGGACCATCGGATCCACGCGCGGGCTGGATAAGACGAACTCGTACAGGGCATCGACCACCTCACCGTAGACGTCCAGCTGGAACTGCACCGCCGCGGCGTTTCCCACCCGGACGGGCGACGAGCCGGAGTAGCCCTCCAAGTGGAGGAGCTCCTCTTCCGCCGGGACGTCAGGCCTTCCGTCCAGGGTGTACACCGCCCGGAGACCCGGCCAGGCGCTGCGCAGCGAGCGCACCAGCCACGAGACATAGGCGAGACATTCCGCGTGACAACCCATGTCCCGGAGTGCGCGGACCACCAGGGAGGAGTCGCGCACCCAGCAATACCGATAGTCCCAGTTCCGCTCCCCTCCGATGCGCTCCGGCAGCGAGGTGGTGGGCGCGGCGACGATGGCGCCGCTGGGCGCATACATCAGGAGCTTCAGGGTTAGAGCGCTACGGATCACCGCTCCCCTGTACGGCCCTTCGTACCGCAGGCCCGAAGACCAATCCTCCCACTCCGCCCGGGTCCGAGCGGCCCTGTTTCGGGCGGCAGCCCCGAGTACCGGCACCTCGAGCGGAGCCCCCTCCCCGTACGCCAAGGACAGGCAGCGGCTTTCCCCCCTCCGAAGCGTGCACCGACCTATCAACCCCGGTCGGGTCCCGGGGCGGCCGAGCGGAATCTCGCTCCGGAGGAGCAGGGCTTCGATGCCGTTTCTCCACCACCAGCCGCGAATTCCGCGGTCCACCAGGAGCGGTACGGAGCGGGCGTATTCGGGGCGGGGATCGTAGATGACCTCGACCTCTACCTCGCCCTGCGCGCACTCGGCAACCCGAAGCAACTCGTGCTCGGGCGGCATGCCCCGGTGGGCCACAACTCCCGGGTTCGAGACCATGAGATCCAGAAGACGTGAGCTGACCTCTGTTTGTTTCGAAGATCGTCTCCAGGACTGGCGTCTCCCCGACGTACCGCCGACGCGAGGAGCAGGGAGAGCTCGGCCGCACCGCGAAACGACCTCCTCCACGGCTGTCCAGGACCGCCGCCAGGAGCGCGGGGCTATCGAACCGAGGCCAGCACAGCCAACAGCCAGTCGATCGACCCATCCCGCGAGACCAGGGCTGCGGACCGGCAATCTCCGATGACAGCATAGTCCCCGATCGGCGGATACGGGGACTCAGCCATCGTCTCCTCCGACTTCGCGGGAGGGGCACCTTGGAGCCGTAGCGTGACGGGCCGCTCGCCATGAGGATCTCCCGAGGCGGTCTACCTTGGCCACGGCCCCGACTCGCCTTCCCCTCACGTCCCCGCGCTTCCCGTGGCGTAGCTCACGATCCGCTCGAAAACGCCATCGAGCTCCTTTCCCAGCTCCTCCAACCCCCGATAGCGGGCGAACAGGCTGGAAGGCTGGAAATAGCTCACCACCGTCTTTCCGTCCGTTCCCTCGCGGACCGCGATCTTCAGAGGGGCCTCGATGGCGGCTCGGGGATCGGCCCGGAAGATCGTGGCACCGTATCGCGGATGGAAGACGTCCAGCGTCTGGCTCGGCGGGATCTTGACGTCCATCATGCCCAGCATCGCCTAGTGATCGGCCGCGTTGACCACTATGAGCTTCGCTTGCGCCACTGCTTCCTTGAAGCTACCGCGAGCAGGAGGGCGACGAGCAACCCGAGGACGTGCTTGAACCAGGTGGGACACGGATATTTACCCCCCAGGGTATGTTCAGGGTCACACATTTCCGCCTCTCCCAAGTATTGCTCCAGGCCGCTTCCCGCCGCAGTTCCTCTTTACGAAATCGGCGGAGGAATCACGTTAGATATACCGGTTGGGGTATCCTGGGCGGCAAGCCAAAGGCCATCAGATCCTCGACCGACAGCCGCTCCCTGCTCGAATTCCAGGCAAGTGTCCGCGGGTGCCGACCGCGCGTGCGCCGGCACGCTCCTTTCATACTTCAGTCCAGGTTCCAGCTTGACGGCCTTCTTGGTCCGGACTTCCGCTTGATCCCCGGGCAGGACGGGAGATAATCCCTGGGGCCCGGCGAGGGGGCAACACGGGTTACACCCGGTGAGGGTCAAAAAGCCACCGGCCATCACGATCCCAACCAAGATCGCCTTCGCGCTCACGGGCTCAGTCCTGCGCCACTCTGGCGGTATAGCCGAGGTCACCAATCGCGTCGATCATCATCTCGGGTCCGACGCGTTCGGGATCGTACACCGCCCAGGCGGAACCTCCATCCGCAAAGGAGGCATCAGCGTCCCGCACGCCATCGAGTCTCTTCAGCGTCATCCTCGTGGCTATCGCACAGCCCGTACAGGTCATTCCATCGACCTGGAAGGTCGCGCGCGCGAACCCGTCCGGGATTTCGGCCGGCGCGTCGGCCAGGTCGGCGCCGGCGTCGCCGGTGCAGGCAATAGCGCCGAAAGTCAGCGCCCCCAACAGCAGCGTCGCCCCGAACCTCGCTCCCCACCGTCTAACCAATGTGCTCACTGACGACCCCCTTCTTCTACAGTTCGTTCGCCGTTCTCCAAAATCCGAAAAGATCTCCACGGCCCGCACCATCGTCTGTGGTCCTCACACGAGGAGAAGCGACCAATACGGGAAGGTCCACAACACCAGCGCGATGCCGGTTGCGGCCCAGAGCAGGATCCTTTCCCGCTTGCGGGGGTGGGAGACGTTACAGGCATCACCGCTCCCACATTGCGGGCCATCAGGCGCTCCATCAACTCCTCGAAACGTCTTCGTCGACGGCCTTCTTCCGTAGACGACATAGAAGCCGACCCCCAGGAAGACAGCGGTGAGGGCGGTGAAGATCGGGCGGAGGGGCTCAAACGTGCTGGCCAGCCCGGCTCCGACACCCAACACAACGAAGACCAGAGGACCGATGCAGCAAAGCGAGGCCAGCACGGCCGCCCCGACGGCGCCGAGGGTGGCGAGGGAACCGGTCTTGGGCCGCGTCATCTGGCTCTCCTCGGCGGCGGGCGCTGTCTCCAGCGCTCTACCTCTGGAGGCCACCTCAGACATGCCTCAACACCTTGCTCAGCGCGCCCTTCAGGCTCTCCAAAGCCTCCTTGCCCTCTCCGGATTCCACCCGATCGAGCACGCACGTCTCCATGTGCGCCTGAAGCAGCTCCACCGCCACGCCGGTCACCGCCTGCTTCAGCGCCGCCACCTGAACCAGGATGTCATCGCAACCCTGATGCTCATGAAGCATCCGCTTGATACCCCTCACCTGCCCCTCAAGCCGGGAAAGGCGGTTGAGGACGAGCCGCTCGGTTTCCGCGTCCAGATATAGCCTCTCGGTCGTCGCCGCGGACTTCATCATCTACAGAAATCCTCCCTCTAGGATCATTACCCCCAAGACTCACACCAACCTCGTAGAACCCTTATCCAGCGCAGCAGGACAGGTTTTCCACCTTTCTCGAGAACGTCTGGGCTGCAAGCTTCAGTCCCTCCACCTCGGTGAGATAAGGAAACAGGGCCTCCCCCAGCTCGGAGACGGTCACACCCAACTTGAGCGCCAACGCGGCCGTCTGGATCACCTCGCCAGCCGCGGGCGAGAGGACGTGGATCCCGAGGATTCGCTCGTCCCCTTCCCGCGCCACGATCTTGATCAGCCCCCGGGTGTCCCGGTTCGCGAGGGCCCGGGGGACGTGCTCCATCGGAAGGATCCGGGAAACGACCGCGGGCTCTCTCTCGCGGGCCCGCAGCTCGGTGAGGCCCACGGAAGCCACCTGGGGATCCGTGAAGGTGACGGCTGGCATGGCCGAAAGATCCAACCTCGCTTCTCCGGAGCCGACGGCGTTCTCCGCCGCGACGGTTCCCGCCTTCGCGGCCACATAAACGAACTGAGGCAACGGTGTGCAATCCCCGGCCGCATAGATGTCCGCCCGACTCGTCCGCAGTCGATCGTCGACCCTCACGAAGTCCCGGTCGTCCGTCTCGACGCCCGCGGTCCGGAGGTCGAGCGCCTCCACGCTTGCCCGGCGACCGGTGGCCATCAAAAGCTCGTCGCCATGGAAGACTCGTTCCACGTCTCCTACGTCCGCCACCACGCGGTAAGGCCCTTTCTTCCCGCGGCTGACAGCACGGACCTTGACCCCCGTGTGAACGTCGATGCCCTCGTCCCGGAAACACTCCGCCAGGGCGTCTCCGAGATCGGAGTCCTCGTTCGGGACCAGCGTGGGGAGCGCCTCCAGGAGGGTCACCGAGCTTCCAAGACGGGCGAACATCTGGGCGAGCTCGGCTCCGACGGCCGATCCCCCGACCACGATGAGGCGCCCGGGGATCTCCTCGGCCTCCAGGGCCTCGACGTTGGTCCAGTACGGCAGCATGCCGAGGCCCGGGATTGATGGCGACCAGGGGTGGGAACCGGTGGCGATGAGGATGCGATCGGCGGTCAAGCCTTGGGTCGTACCGTCCGGCTGGGACACGGCCACGGTCTTCGCATCGATGAAACGGGCCTCCCCCTCGACGTATGTGATTGCCGGGTACTCGGAGAGCACGTCCCGATACTTCGCCCGCCGAAGGCGCTCCACCAGCTCCCGCTTCTGCTTCACGAGCCGAGCCGCGTCCACTCGGCCGTTTTTCCGAGGGATTCCATCAAACGGGTGATGCAGGCGCAGATGGCGGATGTCGGCGGCCCGGATGAGAGTCTTCGAGGGAACGCAGCCGACGTTCACGCAGGTCCCACCGAGCGTTCCCCGCTCCACCATCGTGACGCGCGCACCCAGCTCCGCAGCTCGGATCGCAGCGGCGAAGGCCGCCGAGCCCGCCCCGAGGATGAGGAGGTGCCGGCCGCCTCCGTGATCCCGGTCATGATGACCGCGGACGGTGCCATCTCCAGCGAACTCGCGCCGCGTGGTCTCTTCGACGACCGCCCGGTAACCCGCATCGGCGATGGCCCTCAGGATCTCCTCCGAATTCCCGCGGCCGTCCACTTCAACGGTGGCTCGCTGCTCGGCGTACGAGACCTCCGCCACTCTCACATCCTGCACCGAGGAAAGGGCCTTCTCCACCACGGCGGCGCACCCCTCGCAGGTCATACCATCGATTCGAAGCGTGATCGTTGACATCGCTATGCCTCCGCGGGACTAGGGCCTCGGATCCGTCGGTGTCTGATGAGCAGCCAATTCCAGCCTGATGCGACGACGAGGAGCGCCAGCCCGAAACCAGTGACCGCTCCCGAGATCCACAGCCCTCCCACGGTCAGCAACGCCGCGGCCCATGCCAGGATTGCAGGGCCCCTCCTCGCGTGCCGCCTTCCGTCTCGTCGAAGTGCCCACAGTTGTGATAGCCAGGAAGAAGGTCAGGAGCGGGACGAGGATCAGGTCGTTGACGAGGAACCCCAGCCCGATCGCCGAGAGTACCCCCAGGAGCGGGGCGAACCCGAGACAACAGAGGCTTGCGAAGATCGATCCAAGGGGCCCCCACTTATCCGCGTGCATCGAGATTCCCTCCCATTGGAACGCCGAATCATCGAAAACGCGGATTCTATACCCCCCGTGGTATACTGTCAAGGGCTTTATGGGGGCTCCGACCCTTTAGCGAGTTTCGGCCGGTCGACCGCTGTCGCGGTTGGTGCCTTGGGGCGGCCTCCGGTGCTGAGATCGATCGTATGGCGGTCGAACACGGAGCCCCCATCGTCGACCGCTTCGACACGGATGGTGTCTCCGCTCACGCGGACACGCACGAAGTTAAAGACCTCCTCCGCCAGCGCGGTGAACCACTCCGCCGCGACCCCGCGGAGACTCATGAGGCCTCCTCCGCCACCGGTCACATAGTAGACGGTGCCGCGGCCCGGATCGACGACCTCCTCGCCACGGATCGTCTTCGAACGTGGTAGTCGTGGTCGTGGCCGGCGAACACGAGATGAACGCCGTAGGCGTCGAACAGGGTCCCAGGGCCGCGCGGAGATTCAAGTTCGAGCCATATCCGAAGGGCCCTGTCGAGGCGCTGTAGAGGGGACGGTGCAGGTAGACGATGATCCAGTCGATACGCGGGTCGCAGTGCGCCGTTCGGAGCTCGCGGGCGAGCCAGCCGTGCTGTCCCGATCCGATGTCCTCGAGCGAGCCGTGTCCGCGGTCGGCTTCGGAATTGGAGGGCGATGAACCTCGCGTTTCCCACGGTGAAGGCGTAATGGAACGGAGATCCGGAAGCCCGGCCGTCGGGAGGGGTGAACGCCTCGATGAAGGCCTGCCCGCCCAACAACAGGTCGTGGTTGCCCGGAACCGGAAAGAACGCCGCGCGGGCCAGGAGCGGGCGGTACACGGCGAAGAACCGGTCGCTGTACGTCCGTACGGTGCCCGCTGGATAAGCGATGTCCCCCACGTGAAGCAGGAAGCCGGCCTCCTCGCGATTGAGGACCCGTGCCAGGCTTAGCTGGTCCGGACCGCCGGAGCCGGTGTCCTCGACAACCAGGAAGGTGATCGGGACGCGCTCGCCGGGACGCGGGAACGTCATGAAGGTGACCGGGGTCGAGCGGACGGACTCGGCGAGCAGAATGCGGTAGGCGTAGCGGGACCGGGGGCGGAGACCCCGGAGCCGGAACGTGTGCGACCGACGGAGAGTGTCCGTTCGCCCGACGATCGTCTCGTTCGCCGCGTAAAGCTCCAGGCCCGAGGCTAGGGGCCGGCGGGTCGTCCACCGGATGACCGCGGTCGAGTCGCTCAGCTCGACCAGATAGGGTCCTCGTTCGACGAGGGCCGGCGGAGCCGGCGCCTCGAGCCGGACGACGTTCGCCCTCTCCGCACAGC
>JBOGFC010000006.1:0-4168 GCA_050742155.1 Acidimicrobiia bacterium | reverse complement strand
ATGTGGGGCGCCCCCTGTTCGAGTTCGTCAAGGAGGTGGGCGGTCCGGTGGCCGTCTGCGACTCGGAGAGCTGCCGCTGGCAGATCACTCACGGGAGCGGGATCCCAGCGGTCCACCCGGTGGAGCTCCTGGCCGCCGCTCGGGCTCGAGGTGGAAGGACCGCTGGCCGAGGTGCTGGCCGCCTCCTGAAGGCCTGTCGCGGCGGTCGATTGGAGAGAGGTGACAAGCTGGCGCTCTTAGACCTCACTCGGCCTCGAGAAGACGGAGGAACCGGGAAGATGCGAAGACGGGAATGTCCTCCTGGAGCCCGAGAAGGTGATCGTCACCGGAAACGAGGGCCGCGCTCTCGGCTTCCGCCAGCGCGATCAGGTAATCGTCGCCCGGATCGGCCGATCGGACCGATGGCGGGTCTTTCGGGTCTGCCGCCACCGTGGCGGAGGTGGCCAGCAACTCGACGATGCGGCGCGCCTCCTCCGGCTCGATGTGCTTCCGCAGCTTCGGGTAGGCGAGTGCTCGGGCGAGCTCTTCGAGAAGGAGCGGGGAGACGACGAGCTCGAAGCGGCCGTGGAGCCACTCGCGCAGGGCCCGGGCCGGAGCGCCCTTGGGCGAGAGGAGAGCCGAGATGATGACGTTCGGGTCCAGAATGGCCCGCACCGGTCAGCGCCGGCGGCGCCTGCTGACATGCTGGGCCTCTTTGGCGAGCTCGGTCGCCTGCTCTTCGGAGAGCCGGCTCTTCGCCCAGAGCCGCTCAAGCAAGTCTAGGCCGAGGTCCCGGCGCAGGGCCTCCTCGATCACCTCGCTGTCGCCTCTGCCGGTCCGCGCCGCCCGTACCCTCACGGCGCGAAGGACCTCTTCATCGATGGTGAGCGTCGTCCGCACCTTCCGCACTTATGCATCATATCATCAACACGTAGCTGCATCAAGGAGTCCTCGGCACTCTCCTTGTGGGTTCGGTGCAACCCCCGGCTTCCCAACAGGGTCTCAGGTGGCCGGCCCTGAAGGTCCTGTTCGGGGCCGTGGTGTCCCCTATCACTATCAGGCTCCGAAGGACCCCTTAAGGAGCTCCCGGACATCCTCACCCGACTCCAGGTCCAAAGCCTTCTCTGCCAGGTGCTGGAGGGCCGGGTAGTCCATCGACCGCAGCGACGCCTTGACCAAGGGGATGGACGAGGGGGCCATGCTCAGCTCCCGGACGCCCAGCCCGACCAGCAGCCCGGCCGCTTTCGGGTCGCCGGCCAGCTCACCACACACCCCTACCCACCGGCCGTGCGCCTCGGCCGCCTGCACCACTTGCCTGACCAGCCGGAGCAGCCCGGGATGGAAGTGGTCGGCCAGCGAGGCGACCCACGGGTTGCCCCGCTCGGCGGCGAAGGTGTACTGGGTGAGGTCGTTCGATCCGATCGAGAAGAAGTCCACCTCGGGGGCGAACCGGTCGGCCAGCACGGCCACCGCCGGGGTCTCCACCATCACTCCGACTTCGAGCCGATCGGGCACGGCCAGCCCCTCCTGCCGGAGGGCCTCGGCGGCCTGCTCCGCCAGGCGCCGGGCCGCCCGGAACTCCTCCAAGGTCGTCACCATGGGAAACATGAGCTTGAGGGGATGCCGGGCCGCCACCCGCAGGGCGGCCCGTAGCTGGGTGGTGAGGAGCTCGGGAACCGAAAGCGTCAATCGCACCCCCCGCCGCCCGAGGAACGGGTTCGCCTCCTCGGCTTGGGGCAGATAGGAGAGGGGCTTGTCTCCTCCTACGTCCAGGGTGCGGAGGATCACCGGCCGATTCTCCATACGTTCGGCGACCTCCAGGTAGGCCAGGAACTGTTCCTCCTCGTTCGGCATCGTCGCCCCGTCGAGGAAGAGGAACTCGGTGCGAAGCAGACCCACTCCCTCGGCCCCGGCCGCCACGGCCTCATCGGCCTCGTCGGGGGAGCCGAGATTGGCGGCTATCTCCACCCGGTGGCCGTCGCGGGTGACCCCCGGCAGCCCGGCCGTGGCGCGGGCTGCCCGCCGACCCTCTTCCCACTCCCGCCGGCGCCGTTGGTACTCGCCCACCACTTCCGGGGAAAGCTGGGGCAAGACCGTCCCGGTTTCTCCGTCGACGATCAGGAGGGCGCCCTCCTCGAGCCGCACCAACTCGTCCCCGAGTCCCACTACCGCCGGAACCCCGAGTGACCGGGCCAGGATGGCGCTGTGCGAGGTGGCGCTCCCGTAAGCGGTGGCGATCCCCCGCACCAGCGAAGGATCGAGGGCCGCCGTGTCGGCGGGGGTCAGGTCGCGTGCTACCAGGATGCCGGGCTCTACCAGCCGGGGCAGGGGGGCCTCTTGGCCGAGCAGGCGGAGGAGCACCTGACGGCCCACCGCCCGCAGGTCCTCCCCCCGGGCCCGCAGGTACTCGTCCTCCAGCGCCTCGAATTCCCGCCCCGCCTCCTCCACCGCCTGCTGCCAGGCGAATGCCGCGTTGCGCCCCTCGTTCAGGATCGCCCGCCGGGCCGGGCCGAGCAGCGCCTCGTCCTCGAGGAAGAGGAGATGGGCGTCGAAGATGGCCGCCTCGTAGTCGCCGGCCCGCCTTCGCACCGCTTCCCGGCTGACAGAGATCTCCAGCCTCGCCGCCGAGAGGGCGCCCTGCAACGCCGCCCACTCCTCCTCCGGGTCCGAGGCGGGCAGATCGGGCACCTCCACCTGCGGAGGCCGGAAGTGGCGAGCCTCTCCGATGGCGATGCCCGGCGAGGCACTCAGGCCCCGCCAGCCCCCCTCCACCGAGGTCGCCTGTCGCACCAGCGACCGCGGGGGGATGGAGGTCGGCTCGAGCTCTCCGAAGCCCTGGGCGGCCAGGTCTCGCAGGGCGACGAGCACCTCCTCGGCCTGGGGGCCCTGCGCCTCGACGGCGACCCGGTGTCCTCGGCGGACGCCCAGGGTGGCGAGGGCGTTGAGGCTCCGCCCGGCGGCCGGCCCCTTGCCGGTGGTCAGGTTGGTCACCGACACTCGGGCCTGGAAGCGCCCCACGGTCTCGACGAAGCGGACCGCCGGCCGGGCGTGCAGGCCGAGCGGGTTGGTGATCTCCAGCTCGAGGAGCGGTCCGCCGCCCGCCCCGGCCCCCGGAGACGGAGAGGGCTCCTTTCCGAACGTCGGAGAAGGGGCGCCCAGGTGCTCGGCCTTGGCGGCCAGGGCGCCACGAGCCTCGGCAGCCACCTCTTCGAGCGAGGACCCGAGCCGCGACTGGACCACCGCGGCGGTGGCCCCTTCCACCAGCGGTGCCTCGCATAGGAGCACCCGCCCTCGCCGCTCCTCAGGCATCATCTCGACCGCCATCCCGGCCGAGAGCACCGCGCTGCCCAGATCCATCAGCACCAGCACCCCATCGTCCGAGTAGACCCGTTCGATGGCCTCCAGCACCGCCCTCGCGTCGGTGCCCAGGGGATGATCGGGCTCGTCGAGCCCGCCGGTGACTGCCAGCGGTACCTCCCCTCCGGCCAGCCCGTGCACCAACTCGGCGAGGCCTTGGGCGAGGAGGTGACTGTGCGAGACGACGACGATGCCGACCACGACAGCTCATCGTAGGGGCGGGTCCGGCGACCCGCCCCTACCCGCCTACGATCCCTCTGCGACGGTCATTCCACCCAGTCGAAGGTACGGGTGACCGCCTTCTTCCAGAATCGGTACTCCCGGTCCCGCTCCTCGGGATCCATCTTGGGAGTCCATTCCTTGTCCTTGCCCCAGTTCTTGCGGAGGTCTTCCACCTCGGTCCAGAAGCCCACCGCCAAGCCGGCCGCGTAGGCGGCGCCCAGCGAGGTGGTCTCCGCCACCGTCGGGCGGATGACCGGCACCCCCAGCACGTCGGCCTGGAACTGCATGAGCAGCTCGTTGTAGACCATGCCGCCGTCCACCTTGAGCGAGGTGAGCTCCACCCCGGAGTCGGCGTTCATGGCGTCCACCACCTCCCGGGTCTGCCAGGCCGAGGCCTCCAGCACCGCCCGGGCGATATGGCCCTTGTTGACGTAGCGGGTGAGGCCGGCGATCACACCGCGAGCGTTGGACTTCCAGTACGGAGCGAACAAGCCCGAGAAAGCCGGGACGAAGTACACCCCGCCGTTGTCGTCCACCGTGGCCGCCAGCTGCTCGACGTCGGCCGAGGTCTTGATCAGGCCGATGTTGTCCCGCAGCCACTGCACCAGGG
>JBOGFC010000005.1:0-10470 GCA_050742155.1 Acidimicrobiia bacterium | reverse complement strand
CGGCGCCCCTCCGCTCCGGGTCGGCCCAGCCGACCAGGGCCAGGGGCTCTCCGGGCTCGACCCGGTCCCCCCGCTTGGCCAGCAGGGCGACCCCGACCCTGTGATCCACCTCGTCGTCCTTTCGCTCCCGGCCGGCTCCGAGACGCATTGCGGCCAGGCCGATCAGCAGGGCGTCGCACTCTGTCACGTACCCTCCTCGGGGGGCCACCAGTTCCTCAGTCTCGGGAGCCCGGGGAAGCCGGCCCGGGTCCTCGACGACGCGGGGGTCTCCCCCCTGCGCCTCGACCACCTGGGCGAGCTTCTCCAGGGCCCGTCCGCTTCGGACGGCCTGCTCCAGGCGCGCACGCGCCCCTTCTCTATCGGCGGCCACCCCGGCCAGCACAAGCATCTCTTCTCCCAGGCGGAAGACCACCTCGAGGAGGTCGGCGGGCCCTCCACCCCTCAGCACCTCCAGGGACTCGGCGATCTCGCCGGCGTTCCCGACCTCGCGCCCGAGCGGCTGGTCCATGGCGGTGAGCAGCGCCACCACCGGGGTCCCGTGGCTCTTCCCCAGCTCGACCATGGTCTGGGCCAGCTCCCGGGCCGAGGCTTCCTCCTTCATGAAGGCCCCCCTTCCCACCTTGACGTCCAGCACCAGGCCCCGGAGGTCCTCGGCCAGCTTCTTGGACATGATCGAGGAGGCGATGAGGGGTATGGAGGGCACCGTGCCGGTGGCATCCCGCAGGGCGTAGATCTGGCGGTCGGCGGGGACCAGCGTCTCCGACTGGCCGGCCAGCACCAGCCCGTGCTTCTCCAGCACCGCCGCGAAGGTGGCCGGGTCGAGGGCGGTGGTGAAGCCGGGGATGGACTCCAGCTTGTCGAGCGTACCCCCCGTATGTCCCAAGCCCCGCCCCGACATCATCGGCACCGCCACCCCGCAGGCGGCCACCATCGGGGCCAGCGGGATGCTGACCTTGTCGCCCACCCCTCCGGTGGAGTGCTTGTCGACCCGGGGGAGGTCCAGGTGGGAGAAGTGCAGCACCTCGCCCGAGTGCAGCATGGCGTCGGTCCAGGCGGCCAGCTCCTCTGCGTCGAGGCCCCGGAAGAGCACCGCCATGAGGAGGGCCGACATCTGGTAATCGGGCAGGCGCCCGGCCGTGTAGCCGGTGATCAGCCAGCCGATCTGCTCGGGGGAGAGGCGTCCTCCGTCCCTCTTGCGCTCGATGAGCTCTACGGCCCTCATGGGCTCATTCGATCTCGGCCAGGAAGGAGGTGGCCCGGCCCGGCCCGGGCAGCCCCAGGCCCTCGGCGACGGTGGCGGCGAGATCGCAGTACTGCCGGCGGAGCCCCAGGTCCGCCCCTCCCCTCCCACCCCACACCAGCAACGGGACCAGCTCGCGGGTGTGGTCGGTCGAGCCGTCGGTGGGGTCGTTGCCGTGGTCGGCGGTGAGGAAGAGGAGGTCGTCGGGGCCCAGGGCTTCCAGCAGGTGGGGCAGGTAGCCATCGACCACCCTCAGGCCCTGCGCGTACCCGTGGGGGTCCTCGCG
Source organism: Acidimicrobiia bacterium (assembly GCA_050742155.1). Classification (GTDB taxonomy): domain Bacteria; phylum Actinomycetota; class Acidimicrobiia; order Spongiisociales; family JALYHC01; genus JBOGFC01. The sequence continues at coordinate 8,944 of JBOGFC010000005.1, read as the reverse complement.
GTGCCCGTACAGCATGTCCAGATCGACCAGATTGGTGAAGACGATCCCTCGGTCTACCAGCCCGAGAGCCTTCACGGTCTGCTCCAGCCCGTCGGTGTCGCCTTCGGTGTGGACCGCGTCGGTGAGCCCGCGCCCGGAGAAGAGGTCGTCGATCTTGCCCACCCCGAAGACGGAGAAACCGGCCTGCTGGGCCCGGTCCAGCAAAGTGTCCTCGGGAGGTGGCAGGGCGTAGTCACGGCGCTGGTAGGTCCGCCGGAAGCCACCCCGCTCTCCCTCGAAGGGCCGGGCGATCACCCGGCCGATCCGGTAGTCGTCGGCGATGAGGCGGGCCGCCTCGCACACCCTGTACAGCTCCTCGAGGCGGACCACCGAGGTGTGAGCGGCCAGCTGAAGCACCGAGTCGGCCGAGGTATAGAGGATGAGGCAGCCCTCCTCGAGGTGACGCTCGCCCAGGTCCTCGATGATCACCGTCCCGGAGGCCGGCCGGTTGCCGAGCACGCAGTGGCCGGTCTCCCGCTCGAGGCGCTCGACCAGCTCGGGCGGGAAGCCTTCCGGGAAGGTGGCGAAGGGAGGGTCGGTCACCACCCCGGCCAGCTCCCAGTGGCCCGTGGTGGAGTCCTTGCCGGCCGAAGCCTCCTGCATGCGCCCGAAGGCCATGCTGGGCCGGCCGGCCGGAGGGACGCCCTCGAGCTCGGGATGGAGGTTACCCAAGCCGGCCGTTTGGAGGTTGGGGAGCTCCAGCCCCCCCACCGCCTCTGCCACGTGGCCCAGGGTGTCGGCTCCCTCGTCCCCGTAGTCGGCGGCGTCCGGGGCTGCCCCCACCCCGCACGAGTCCATCACCAGGATGACCGCCCGTCGAATCTGCATGGAGGCCAGTATGGTCCCGAGCAAACCCTGGGTTCCAGCCCACCGTTTTGGTGGGCACCTACCCAGGGTTGATTGGTCTAGGCTGCTTCGGCCAGGGCCAGGCAGCGAACCTCGGGAAGATCGGCGGCAACCTGCTGCCAGGTTTCCCCCTCGTCTTCCGACAGGTAGGCCTCCCGGCCGACGGCGAATGCCACCACCGGGCCGCGGGCCGCCAGGCAGCCGGTGTTGATGTTCTGGGGGAACCACTCGGCCAGGCCGTCCTCGCACTTCTCCAGTTCCTCGCCGTCGAGCCGGTAGATGGCCGCCCGGCGAGTGGAGGGACCGGTCGATGTGGTCACGAACAGGTGCTGGTCGCCGACGGCCACCGCTCGGGCGTAGGTGGAGTGGAGCCCTTCGGTGAGGAAGTCCCAGGAGTCGCCGCCGTCCTGGCTGATGCCGAGACCCCAAGCCGCCGCGGCCAGGACCGAGTTCCTAACGGTGGGATGTGCGAGCACCTGGTGAACGTCAGCGTCGATGTCCAGGGTCGGTTCCCAGGTGGCCCCGCCGTCTCGGGAGCGCAGGATGCCTCCCACGTGGACGTTGGCGTAGATCGATCCCTCGACCCCCAGGCTGAGCGAGCGCGTGTCGGGTGGACCACCCCAGGGCGTGTACCACTCATCCCGTCCTTCCGCCTCCTCGAATCCCTTGACCGGCTGCAGCGCCGCTCCCTCCAGACGGAAGAGGTGGGCCTCCGAGCTACCCACCAGCAAGCCCTTCTCCGTGGCGAGCAGGCAGGTGGCCCGGAGGGCGTCGAGGGAAGCCGTCTGTTCCCATGAGCGGAGATCCCGGCCTCGCCAGAGCTGGTCGCCGTCCACGATGGCCCACCAGGTGTCGCCTTCGGCCGGGGCCAGGGCGTCCACCCGCCGCCCGGCCAGGAGGGTCTGGGCCCCTACCAGATGGAGTCCATCTTCAGTTCCGATCACGATCTGTGCCATCACCCCTCCTCTCGCCCCGGCGCTTTCAGTTGGTAGCCGAACGTGACACTATCCCGCTGGCTCGGGGTGCTCAAGGGAAGAAGGTGGCGATCTCCTCGGAGGTGGGCTTGCGCCGCAGCCCGTCGGAGTCGACCACCCAGGAAGGAGGATGGCCCTGCTGCCGGACGAACCAGAGCCGGCTGTTGCCCCGCCTGACCTGCTGCTGCCCCATGGCATAGGATACGGCCAGGGCCTCCTCCTCGAACTGGCCCACCACTTCCACCTTGGGGCCGGGCTGGGCCGCCTCGATCACCTGGAACATCCCACCCGTCCCTCGCTCACCTTCACACCCTCCGCTCGCAGCCGCCGGCCCTGCTCGCCCCGATGGCCGGAGGCCAGGCTGCCATCGGCGCGGACCACCCGCCACCAGGGGAGCGGAGTAGACGTCTTCCGCAGGAGAGTGCCCACGGCTCGGGCGGCGCCGGGGAACCCGGCCTGGGAGGCGACCTCGCCGTAGCTCACCACCTCGCCGGGGCGAAGGGAGCGGAGCACCGTCACGACTCGCCGCTCGAACTCACTCACCTCAGAAAGTCCCGAACAGCCGGTCGCCCATGTCGCCCAGGCCCGGGCAGATGTAGTACTGGCTGTTCAGCTCCCGGTCGAGGGCGGCCGTCACGATGGGGAGGCCGGGGTGGTCCTCTTCCATGCGCTTCACCCCTTCAGGAGCGGCCACCACGCAGAGAGCGGTGATGTCGGTGGCCCCCTGCTCTCTCACTCGCTGCACGGCCCACGAGAGCGACCCTCCGGTGGCCAGCATCGGCTCCAGGACCAGCACCTTGGCGTCGGTGATGTCGGGCACCTTGTAGTAGTACTCCTGGGCCTCGGCGGTCTGCTCGTCCCGCTGCAGGCCGGCGAAGCCTACCCGCACTCCGGGCAGGAGCTCCAGTACCGCTTCGAGGAGGCCGAGCCCGGCTCGCAGCACCGCCACCGCCACGATGTCTTGGGCCAGCCGGTACCCGGTGGTGGCCTCGAGGGGAGTCTCGATGGCATGCTCGGCCACTTTGAAATCGGAAGTGGCCTCCATGAGGAGCGTGTAGGTCAGACGCCGGGTGGCGTTGCGAAAATCCTCGGGGGCGGTGCGGGAGTCGCGCAGCACCGACAGGTAGTGGCGGGTGAGGGGATGCTCTACCACCGTCAGCACGGTCCCAGGCTACCCGACGGTTCCCCCCCCTCGTTCTCGTGACGGTTATCCACCGCAGGGGTGGTTAAGCGTCACAAGAACGACCAAGAACGAGATACGGACATACACTCGGGCCGATGTTCGACCCCCTGGCCGACCGTTTCGGAATCGTCTTCTCGAAGCTGCGGGGGAAGGGTCGCCTGAGCGAGGCCGACGTGGACGCCGCCCTGCGGGAGGTTCGCCTCGCCCTTCTGGAGGCGGACGTCAACGTGGGGGTGGTCAAGAGCCTGCTCGGCCGCATCAGGAAGCGGGCGGTGGGCAGGGACGTGCGCCAGAGCCTCACCCCGGCCCAGGAGGTCATCAAGATCGTCCACGAGGAGCTGATCCACACCCTCGGGAGAGAGACGGCGCCACTGGTGGCGGCCCCCTCTTCACCGCTCGTCGTCCTGATGGCGGGTCTGCAGGGCTCCGGTAAGACCACCTCGGCGGCCAAGCTGGCCCGGCTGCTCGAGGGACAGGGCAAGCACCCGCTGCTGGTGGCGGCGGACCTGCGCCGTCCGGCGGCGGTCGAACAGCTGGTGGCCCTGGGTGGCCGAGCCGGGGTACCCGTCTTCACCGATGGTGGTGGCACGCCGGTCGCAGTCGTGACCCAGGCGATCAAGCAGGCCCGGCGGGCCGGGCACGACGCGGTGATCATCGACACCTCGGGCCGGCTACACATCGACCGGGAGCTCATGTCGGAGCTGTCAGCCGTCCGCAGAGCGGCCGACCCCCACGAGGTGCTGCTGGTGGTGGATGCCATGACGGGGCAGGACGCGGTGAACGTGGCCCGCGCCTTCCTGGACGAGACGGATATCACCGGCATCGTGCTCTCCAAGCTGGACGGTGACGCCCGGGGCGGGGCGGCCATCTCGGCTCGCGAGGTGACCGGACGGCCCATCAAGTTCGCCGGGGTGGGCGAGGACCTGGCCGACTTCGAAGTCTTCCACCCAGAGCGCATGGCCTCCCGCATCTTGGGCATGGGTGACGTCCTCACCCTCATCGAGAAGGCCGAGGCGGCGTGGGACGAGCGATCCGCAGCCCGCCTGGAGGAGAAGCTCCGCTCGGCCACCTTCACCTTCGAGGACTTTCTCGAGCAGTTCCAACAGGTGCGCCGGATGGGGCCTCTTTCGCAGTTGCTTGGTATGCTGCCGGGCGCCGCCTCGCTACTCGGCAACCTGGAAGTCTCGGATCGCGATCTGGCCCGGGTGGAGGCGATCATCCGTTCGATGACGCCCGACGAGCGGCGCGACCCGCGGGTGATCGGCGGAAGCCGTAAGCGGCGCATCGCCGCCGGGTCGGGGACCAGGCCGCAGGACGTCAACGCCCTGCTGCGGCGGTTCGGGGAGGCGCAGAAGCTGGTGAAGATGGTCGCCGGAGGCGGCCTTCCCGGCCTCCCGGTGGCCGGACGACGGAGAAAGAGGTGAGGCGATGGCGGTGAAGATCCGCCTGATGAGGATGGGAAGGGCCAAGCAGCCCACCTACCGCGTGGTGGTGGCCGACGGCCGCTCCCCGCGCAACGGCCGGTTCATCGAGCAGATCGGCCGTTACGACCCACGCCAGGAGCCCTCGGTGGTGGAGATCGACAACGAGAAGGCGCTCTCGTGGCTGGAGAAGGGAGCGCAGCCCACCGAGGCGGCCCGCAAGCTGCTGGAGATCTCTGGAGCCTGGGCCCGCCACAGGGTGTCAAAGGGGGACGTCCACGTGGTGGATGAGCCGGCCCGACCGGGACAAGCTGAGGGGGAATCGTGAAACGGGGAGACATCACCGAACGGGTGGTCAGCTACCTGGTGGGCCAGATCGTGGACGCGCCCGACGAGGTACAGGTCACTATGGTCGAAGAGGGTCCGGACGAAGTCCTGGCCGAGGTACGCACCGCCAAGCCCGACATGGGCCGGGTGATCGGCCGGCGAGGCCGGGTGGCCAACGCCATCCGGAAGGTGGTCCAAGCAGCGGCCGATGAAGAGGGCCTCAAAGCAAACGTCGAGTTCGTCGACTGACTCGCCTGTGGTGGTGGGCCGGATCGGCCGGCCCCACGGGGTCCGGGGTCGGGTCACGGTGGTAGCCGCCCACCCGGCCCGCTTCGAGCCGGGGGCGCGCTTCGTCACCGACGAGCCGGAGCCCCGCCCGCTGGTGGTGCAGACGGTGGGACGGCACGCCAAGGGGGCTCTCATCCTGGGGTTCGAGGGCATCACCGATCGGAATGCGGCGGAGGGGCTGCGCGGTGCCCACCTCACCATCCCGCGCTCCGCGCGGCGCCGGCTCGAAGATGAGGAGTTCTGGCCCGAGGAACTGGAAGGCCTGGAGGTCCGGTCGTCGGAGGGACGGCGACTGGGGTGGGTGAGGGGGGTCGTCTTCGGCGAGGTGCAAGACCGCCTGGTCCTCGAGCTGCCGGAGGGGCGGAACGTGGAGGTCCCCTTCGTCGACGCGTTGGTGAGGGAGGTCCGCATCGAGGAAGGGTTCCTGGTCATCCAGCCCATCGAGGGCCTGCTCGGGTAGCCACGACCTCCCTACTCGAGAGAGATGACCACGCCCTCCTCAGACCCGTCTTGGGCGGATTCCTCTCCCACGAACAGCTCTGCTGGGCCTTCGGGGCCCTGCTCGAGGTCCAGGGTGAACTCCCCCCAGGTCTCGGTCCAATCGGCGGCTGTGGTCACCCCTTCTGCTTCGACCCGTCCTCCCTGGCGCACACGGACGAGGACGTTGGCCTCAAAGGTGCGGGCATAGCCGGTCACGTCGAGTGGGTAGGTGGCCGATCCGCCGCGTGGGGAGAGAACCACCACCCGGCCGCTGCTCGGGGCCGGGCTGGGGAGCGGAGGGCCGCCGGACTGAAGATCCACCACGACCCGGCCCGGAGAGGAGAGCACGAAACTCCGCGCGGTTGCGGGGGCAAGCAGGTGGAGGTCGACGAAGAGGCCTGCCTCGAGGGATCGCACCACGAATGCCCGCCCGGCCAGCCGGCCCCCGAAGGCCGTGTCGGCGACCGCCGTTCCGGTGACCGCCTCCGCCAGACGCAGCCGCACCACACCCAGGTCACGGATGATCTCGGCCTGCACCAGCCCGCTGGCGGTGGCCGGAGCGCCGTCCTCGGTCACCAGGTCGATCACGAACCGTTCGCATCCTTCGTGGGGGGCCCATCGCAGCGCCGCGACCCGCTGGGCGTCGCCCTCCTCGCCGCCCAAGAGGCCTATCACTCCGTCCGTTACGAACGGCCCGTCCTCCTCCAGGCACGGAGATCTCTCGGAGCCGGCTGAAGTGGACGTGATCCCCGGCGGGGTGGTCGTCGTGAAGTTCGAGGTGGTGGGGACGGCCGTTTCCCCTGAGCAGGCCAGGAGTACGAGCAGGCCGAACACGGCGCCGACCGGAGCGTTGCGCGACACTGAGCCAGAGGGTAGCCCTGGGGTCAGCCCTCCCCGTACAGGCGATCCGTCTTGGCGGCCAGGATGAAGTCGCTCTCATGGAGGCCGTCGATCTTGTGAGTCCAAATCTCGAGACGGACCTTGCCCCAGGTGAGATAGATGTCCGGATGGTGGCCCTGCTCCTCGGCCAGCTCGCCCACCCGGTTGGTGAACGCCAGGGCATTGCGGAAGTTGGGAAATCGATAGGCCTTGCGAAGGTGATGTTGGTCGATCACCTGCCAGCCGTCGCCGAGCTGCTCGAGGAGCTCAGCGATGGCCGGCCCCTCCAAAGGGGGCACTCCTCCCTTGCAGGGAATGCAGTCCCGTTCGGCGAGGTCGCTCACCCCCCGCACAGTAGTCGCGGCCCGGAAGGCCCACCGGCCGCAGATGGCGCAGCCTTGCGGTGTCGACGCTCGCCTGACCCCGGCCTCGGGGCTCATCCGTGGCAAGGGAGGGACCCGTACGACGGCCGGTCAGCGCGGTTGCACCTGGAGCTGCTTGGCGAAGAAAACCGTGCGGCGAACCCGTTCGAAGCCCAGGCGCTGGTAGAGGCGATGGGCCCTGGCCGGGTTGTCCACGTCGACGTCGAGCGTGGCGTAATCGAGCGCCTCCTCCCGAAAGGCCCGGAGCACCCGGCAGACCAGGGCGGTCCCCAACCCGCGGCGCCGCCAGGAATGCCGCACCCCGATTTGGCCTATCCAGCCCTGCTCGATGCCGGTGGCGGCGTTCTCCTCAGGGCTCAGGTAGGAGAGTGAGAAGCCGGCGACCTGCGCCCCGTCGATCATCAAGAACGAAAGGTCCTCTCGAAACGCCGGGTCGCCACTGTGCGTCGGTTGCCATTCGTCGAAGGTGGCCGGGGCGTGGCCCCAGTTCTCAGCGAACGACTCTTCCCAGGCCCGCATGGTGGAACGCTCCCAATCGCGGCTCCAGGCCAACAGCTCCAGCCCGGGGGGGACCTTGGCCTCGGGGAACGGGCGGGACAGGTCGCGGCGCAGGGTGTCCCAGTACCGGATCCTCCGGTACTCGTGCCCCTCCAGGAGAGCGATTCGATCGGCAAGGTCGATCGGGGAGCTGGCCCGCAGCACTTTGGGGAGGCCGTAGCCGGGCACACCTTCCAGGGCCTCCGCGGCGCGAGCCTCCAGCCAGGCCAGGACGAAGCTGCCCAGGCCCAGTCCCCGATGGGCCGGCTCCACCTCGCCGCGAAGCAAGGCCTGCCGGGCGTGGGTGGTCGCTTGGGGAGGCGCCATCACCCCGTAGGCGGCCACCCGTCCGTCCGCGGTGAGGGCCAGCAGCGAGTTGCGGGCGGCCGGACCAGCCAGCTCCCGGTAGAGGTCTTCGAGGGTGATGCGCAGCTCCACACCGTCCACGCGGCCGGCCGTGCGATAGAGCTCTTGGATGGCCGGAGCGTCCTCGCGCCCGGCGGCCCTCCACTCATATCCGGCCAGCGCGGGCGGGACCACGGCGAGCTGGGTCATTGCCAGAGCTTCGGCACCAGGCCGGGATGGCTGAAGGCTCGTCCTCTTAGAGCCTGCCCAGACTCTCGATAAGGTCGACCACCCGGTTGGAGTAGCCCCACTCGTTGTCGTACCAGGCCACCACCTTGACCAGGTTGCCGCCCAGTACCCGGGTGGAGAGCGCGTCGAAGATCGACGAGTGGGGGTTGCCGATGATGTCGGTTGAGACCAGCGGGGCCTCCGAGAACTGGACGATGCCCGCCATCCGCCCCTCGGCCGCCTTGCGCACCGCCTCGTTGACCTCCTCGGCAGTGACTTCTCGGTCCAGCTCGGCCACCAGATCGACCGTCGAACCGTCGGGAACCGGCACGCGCATCGCCATCCCGTCCAGCCTGCCCGCCAGGTTGGGAAGTACCTCGCCGACCGCCTTGGCAGCCCCGGTGGTGGTGGGGATGATGTTCTCGGTGGCCGCCCGGCTGCGGCGCAGCTCCTCATGCGGCACGTCGGCCAGCCGCTGGTCGTTGGTGTAGGCGTGGACGGTGGTCATCACCCCGCGGCGAACCCCGAAGCTCTCGTCGAGGATCTTGGCGATGGGGGCCAGGCAGTTGGTGGTGCAGGAGGCGTTCGAGACGATCCGATCCCTGTCGTCCAAGTCCTGGTCGTTGACGCCCAGGACCACGGTTTGGTCGACCGGATCCTTCGACGGGACGGTGAGGATGACTCGCTTGGCCCCCGCCTGCAGGTGCTTCTGCAGGGAGGCACGATCGCGGAACACCCCGGTGGACTCCACGGCGATCTCGACACCCAGCTCCTTCCACGGCAGCTCGGCCGGATCCCTGATCGTGAGCAGCTCAACCTCCTGCCCGCCGGCCCGCAGGATGTCCCCGTCCAGCTCAACACCCCCGGTGAACGGCCCCATCACCGAGTCGTATTGGAGGAGGTAGGCAAGGGTTTCCGCGTCGCCCAGATCGTTGATGGCCAGCACTCGGATGTCGGTGTCGCGCTGGGTGATGACCCGGAAGACGGAGCGGCCGATCCTTCCAAACCCGTTGA
>JBOGFC010000004.1:0-5477 GCA_050742155.1 Acidimicrobiia bacterium | reverse complement strand
GGGTTGGGGAGGGGGTAGAGCTTCTGGCTTACTCCCTGTGCAGGTTGGCCTCCACCGCCATGAGCACCCCCAGCGCCGCCAGCGCCCCGGCCGCCACCGCCAGCCAGGCTGCCCGGTAGGAGACTGCCTCGGCGATGGCCCCGAAAGTCGGCGGGCCCAGGCTGGCTCCCACGAAGATCCCCGTCTGGGCCACCCCGGTCGAAGCGGCCGGGGTGGCCGGGTTGGCCTCCACCACCGAGTAGGTGAGAAGCCCGGACCAGCCCCAGCCGCCGGCGAAGGCCAGTGGGGCGGCCACCCAGGCCATCGCCGAGACCTCCGTGGCCAGCATGGCATAGCCGAGAGCGCCCAGCACCAGGAGCACGGCCACTCCCCGCAGGCCCCATCGCGGCCGAGGTCCGCCTCGGCCGTGGCTATCGATGATCCATCCCGACATGATGCGCGAAGCGATGCCGGCCACGCTGCTCATAGCGAGCAGCCAGCCGGCGGCCGCCTCGGAGATGCCGACCTCGACCGCGAAGCTCACCAGGAAAGCCCCCAGCGACTGGCCCCCGAAGATGGCCAGTGCGGCGGCGCCCGCCAGTGCCACCAGCACCAGGGTGGACATGGCGGGCTCCGCCGGTGGCTGAACGGACCGGCTCCGGAAGTCGCTCCCCGGCCGCTCCTTCCTTGGGATGGCGACCGCCAGCACCAGGCCGGCCGCCGCAGCCAGGACGAACGCCCAGCGCCAGCCGACCGTGAGGGCCAGGCCGGGCACGGCCAGGCCGGCCAGGAACGTGGCGACGGGGATGGCCGACTGCTTGATGCCGAAGACCAGGCCCCGCCGTCCCTCCGGCATGGTGCGGGCCAGAAAGAGGTTGCTGGCCGGGTTGGCGAAGGCGTTGATGGCTCCGCCCACCACCAGTATGGCCATCAGCCGCAGGGTGGAGTGGGCCAGCAGCGCCACCGCCCCGAGCACGAGCGCAGCGCCCGCCGAGCAGAGGCGCATCCCCCAGCCGGCGCCGATCCGCTCGACGAGCCGGCCCATCGGCGCAGAACCGAGGGCGGAAGCGGCGAAGAAGCCTCCGATCGCCAGGCCGATGATGGCCGGCGTCGCCTCCAGCTCGGCGCGCATCTGGACGGCCAGGGCACCGGTCATGAAGGAGGGGAGGATGGCGACCGTGACCACCGCCGAGGCGATGAAGAGGTCGTACCGGGGAACGGTGTCGAGGGGCCGGCTCATCTCATAGACTGCCGGGAGCCGTTGGGAGGGAGGCGGTAAACCTGAAGGTGACGCTGGCTCAGGCAACGATCATCGCCGATGGCACCCTGGCCAAGGGGCGGGAGATCGAGTGCGAGCCGCTGACGGTGGCGGTGCTGGACGACGGCGGCCACCTGGTGGTCCTGAAGCGAGAGGACGGATCGGGGATCCTCCGACCGCAAATCGCCGTCGGCAAGGCCTGGGGGGCGCTCGGCATGGGTCGCCCTTCGCGGTTCATCGAAAAGCTTGCCCAGGACCGGCCCTATTTCGTCGCTGCCCTCTCCGACTTGTCGGAGGGGAGGCTGGTCCCGGTGGCCGGCGGGGTCCTCATCCGCTCGGCCGACGGCGGGCTCCTCGGGGCGGTGGGGGTGACCGGGGACGTCTCCGACCGCGACGAGATCTGCGCGGTGGCCGGGGTGGAGGCGGCCGGCCTGGTCGCTGAGACCGGTCAGTAGCGATCCGGAGCCCACGTCCCCCTCAGCCCCGCTCGATGCCGGCCATGCGCTCCAGCACCGTGCAGACCGCGGCGGCGTCGTAGTCGCCCATCCCCTGCGACATGGCCGACGCGTAGAGATCGATGCTGGCGGAGAAGAGCGGGGTGGGGCAGTCGAGCTCGGCGGCGAACGCCGAGATGAGCTGGATGTCCTTTTTGAACATCCGGACCCGGGCGGTAGGTTCCTCGTAGCGTTGGTCGGCCATCAGCGGGCCCCTCACCTCGAACATTCGGGAAGTCCCGGCGCCGTCTCCGATCACCTCCAGCACGGTCTGGGGATCGATCCCCGCCTTGAGCCCGAGGACCAGCGCCTCGGCGGTGGAGACGTTGTGGATGGCGACCAGCAGGTTGGCGATGAGCTTGAGCTTGAGGCCGGTGCCGAAGTCGCCCACGTAGTGGGTGGAACGGGCGATGGCGTCCAAGACCGGGCGAGCCCGGCGCACAGCCTCAGGATCACCGCTGGCATAGACGGAGATGTCCCGGCGGGCGGCCTGGGCGCCGGTGCCGCTAATGGGGCAGTCGAGCAGGACGATGCCCGCCGCGGCCAACTCCCGGCGGGCTCGCTCCTTGGTGGCCAGGGCGAGGGTGCTCGACTCGACCACCACCAGACCCTCCCGACCGGTGGCGGCCAGGCCCTCCGGGCCGGTGGCGACCTCCAGGAGCGCCTCGTCGCCGGGCAGGGAGGTGATGACCAGCTCGGCCGCCCGGGCCACCTCGCCGGCTGAAGAGGCCGGACGACCGCCCTTCTGGACGAGGGCCTCCACTTGCCCGGGATCGATGTCGTAGCCGATGATCCCGAACCCGCCCTCCAACAGGTTGGTGGACATGGCCGACCCCATGATCCCCAGCCCGATCACGCCCACCTCGCTCATGATGCGCCCTCCCGTCGAAGGACGTGATGATATGACGGCGATGGGGCGCCTAAGCGAACCTAATGCTTGGCTGGACCGGAGCAGTCCACCAGAGCATTAGGTTCGGCGAAAGCTGCGTCTCGGGAGGCGGTGATGCGGATCGGATTCATCGGCCTGGGCGACATGGGCTCGGGGATCGTTCCCCGGCTGATGGCGGCCGGACACGACGTCGTCGGGTGGAACCGGACCCGATCCAAGGCCGATCACCTCATCGAGCAGGGGATGGCCTGGGCCGACAGCCCCAGGGAGGCGGCGACGGCTTCCGAGGTCGTGTTCTCGATCGTCACCGACGCCCCGGCCGTGAAGGCGGTGGGCCTCGGCGCTGGGGGCATCATCTCCGGGCTCTCCGCCGACGGGATCTACCTCGACATGAGCACCATCGACCCGGCGGTGAGCCGGGAGATCTCGGCCCAGTTCGCCTCGGCCGGGCTGACGATGCTCGACGCCCCGCTGTCGGGAAGCCCCGTCACCCTCGCCGAGGGGAACGCCTCGACGATGGTGGGCGGGGACCGGGCCGCGTTCGAGCGGGTCGAGCCGCTGCTCTACGACATCGGCTCGAAGGTGAGCTACATCGGGGCGAGTGGCTCCGCCCTGCAGATGAAGATCGCCATCAACCTGGTCCTCATCGTCGAGATGATCGTGTTCTGCGAGTCGGTGGCGCTTGCCGAGAAGGGCGGGGTCAGCCGGGAGGTGGCCGTCGACGCCATGCTCAAGAGCGTGGTCGCCTCGCCGGTGATGGGCTACCGGGGCCCGTTCATCCTGGAGGGGAAGATGCCAGACAAGCCCCTCGCCGACGTCGGCCTCCAGCAGAAGGACATGGTGCTCGCCCTCGAGGTGGCCCGCCGACAGGGGTCGCCGGCGCCGCTGGGGGCGGTGGCCAACGAGTTGCTCAACGCGTGCCGGGGCCTCGGGATCGACCACCGCGACTTCGTCACCGTCTTCGACGTTTACCGGATGCTGGGAGGGATGACCTGACGGAGCGCTTCCGCACCAACCTGTCCGAGGTTCCGCCCGTCGGGGGCCTGGGCGAGGAGGAGGGCTGGGTCGACATGCGGGTCCAGTTCCTCATCGACAAGGCCACGGCGGGCTCCGAGCGCTTCTTGTTGGGCTGGACCGTGCTCCCACCCGGCGCCCGGCACGACCGGCACCTGCACCGCAACGCCGACGAGTTCTTCATCGTCCTCCAGGGGAAAGGGCGGATTTACACCGACGAGGGCACCGAGCCGGCCGGTGAGGGCGACGTGATCTTCACTCCCCGGGGTGGCTGGCACGGGTTCGACAACACCGGCCAGACCGACGTCGTGCTCGTGTGGGGCTGGAGCGGTTGTGGGTCGCTGGAGGACTCGGGGTACGAGGTCGACCTCGGGAAGGCAGGACGGTGACCCGTCAGTGGGACGACCCCCGCATCCGGGCGGGCATGAAGAGCCAGCTCGAGTTGCGGCGCCGGATGATCGACGAAGGAGCCCGGCCGATCGGCTGGAAGGTCGGGTTCGGCGCCCCGGCGGCGAGGGAGCGCCTCTCGACCACCGCTCCTCTGGTCGGGTTCCTCACGGATGCCACCGTTCTCCAATCCGGGGCCGCCGTGAGCATCGGGGGCTGGACCCGCCCGGTGGTGGAGCCGGAGGTGGCCGTCCACATGGCTGCCGACCTCGGCGAGGGAGCCGACCGCGATGCCGTACGAGCGGCCATCGGAGGGCTGGGGCCGGCGATCGAGCTGGCCGACGTTGATCTCGAGCCGCTCGAGGTCGAGCCGATCCTGGCCGGCAACCTCTTCCACCGTGGGCTGGTGTTGGGTCGGCCGGACCATGGCCGGGCGGGGGGCCGGCTCGAGGGGCTCACCGCCAGGGTGAGGTCGGATGAAGCCGAGGTCGCCGCGACGTCCGACCTGGAGGTCCTGACCGGTGACATCGTGTCGATCGTCGGGCTGGTCGCCGATCTCCTTAAGGCAGCCGGGGAGCGGCTGCGCGCCGGGGACGTGATCATCGCCGGCTCGGTGATCCCGCCGATCCCCGGCGTCGACCCGGCCGAGATCACCTTCCAGCTCGAGCCATGCGACCCGATCAGGGTGCGGCTGGAATGAGCGAGGTTCGAGAGACTCGTTTCTCCCTCTTGACAGCCAGCCCGCCGCAGCAGTAGTTTACCAATTAGTTATTTAACGGAGGCGTTTAATGGCCCTGGTGACCGATCGGCTGGACCGCACCTTCGCGGCCCTGGCTGATCCCACCCGGCGGGCCATTCTGGCCCGGCTGGCGGCGGGGGAGGCCTCCGTCACCGAGCTGGCGGAACCGTTCGAGATGAGCCTGCCGGCGGTCTCCAAGCACCTGAAGGTGCTCGAGCGGGCCGGGCTGATCGCCCGGGGCCGGGAGCGGCAGTGGCGGCCCGCCCGACTCGAGGCGGGGCCGCTCAAGGAGGTGGCCGAGTGGACCGAGGGCTACCGGCGCTTCTGGGAGGAGAGCTACGACCGGCTGGACCAGTACCTGGACCAGCTCCAGGGACGAGGAAAGGAGAAGGGCGATGGGCGGAAGCGATAGCAACCAGCTGACGGTGACGACGCCGTCGGACCGGGAGATCGTCATGACCCGCGTCTTCGAGGCGCCGCGCGACCTGGTGTTCGAGGCCCACACCTCCTGCGAGCACCTGTCGCACTGGTGGGGCCCAAGGCGCTACGAGATCATCAGCTGCCAGGTGAACTTCCGCCCGGGCGGGGCGTGGCGGATCGTGCACCGAGGCCCCGACGGTGAGGAGTACGCCTTTCACGGCGAGTACCGCCAGATCGTCCGCCCGGAGCGCATCGTCTGGACGTTCGAGTTCGAGGGCTTCCCGGGCAGCGTCTCGG
>JBOGFC010000003.1:0-13839 GCA_050742155.1 Acidimicrobiia bacterium | reverse complement strand
AGACGAAAGGCTCCACCAGCGCGGAGAAGGCCTGGCCCAGCTCCGGGTCGCCGGCGGCCGGGCGGGCCTTGAGGAGCGCCTGGAACTCCCAGGTCTGCGCCCAGCGCTGGTAATAGGCCCGGTAGCTCTCCAGGGAGCGGGCCAGCGGGCCGTCCCGGCCCTCGGGACGCAGGTCGGCATCCACCCGGAAGGCCACCCCTTCCGGGGTGACCCCGCCCAACGCCTCCAAGAAGCCCTCCGCCACCCGGATGGCCCCCTGGGCCGCCGCCGGGGCGTCCATCCCCTCCGGCACCCGGTAAACGAACAGCAGGTCGATGTCAGAGGCGTAGTTGAGCTCCCGCCCTCCCCACTTGCCCATGGCCACCACCGCCATCGGCACCACCGGCCGCCCGGCCGCCCCCACCTCCTCCTGCACCGCTCGCAGGGCCGCCTCGGCGGCCGCGTCGGCGGTGTCGGAGAGCTCCCGGCCCACCTGGGGCATGTCGGCCAGGCCCAGGATGTCCCGCACGGCGGTGGCCAGCAGGCGGCGGCGCACGAACCGACGCAGGGCGGCCAGGCGGGCGGGATGGGTCTCGGCCTCCTCGCACGAGATCTCCCGGTCGTCGAGTGCTTCCTGCAACCACTCGGGATGGTCGCCCAGCGTGCGGCTGAGGGCCCGGCTGGTCGCCACCACCCCGACCAAGGCCTCGCCGAGCCGGGGCTCTGCCAGCGCGGCGGTGGCCAGGTGGGGTGCCTCGCCGAGGAGAACGGATAACCGCTCCAGGGTGCCCTCGGGATCCGGCCCGGCTCGGACGGCGAGGAGGAGCGGGGCGGCCTGCTCGGTGGGAGTGTCACCTTCCAGCCAGCCGGCCCGCCGAAAGGAGGGCAGCAGGGCGTCCCAGAGGCCCAGCCGAGTGGCGGAGAGCCGCTCGGTCACCATACAGGTCAGTGTACGGCCGGGCTCTTTCACCGCTTGCTCCGGTGCGAACCTAAGGCTTGGCTGTACCGTTGCGGTTCATTTCTGCCCAAAGTTCGGGGACAGCTCACGGCTTGGGGCTCCTACGCTTATCTCATGAGCTTCCTGCGCGTGGCCGGGGCCCAGATCAACCTGACGGTCGGTGATCTGACCGGGAACCGGGACCGGATTCTCGATGCGATGAGCTGGGCGGAGGCGGTGGAGGCCGACGTTCTGTTGCTCCCCGAGCTGGCTGTGACCGGCTATCCACCTGAAGACCTGATCTTCAAGGAAGCCTTCGTGGCCGAGAACCTGGGCGTGCTGGAGGAGCTGGCCGGCAAGGCCGGGGACGTGGTGACGGTGGTGGGGTTCGTGGACCGAGCCGAAGAGCGTCCTCCGCTGTTCCCGGACGACGCGGTGGAGGTGCATACCGCCAACGCGGCGGCTCTCCTCCACCAGGGCGAGGTGCGAGGGGTCTACCACAAGGTGCTGCTCCCCAATTACGGGGTCTTCGACGAGGATCGCTACTTCGTGCCGGGTGGACAGCCCGAGGCCCTCTGGGGAATCGGGGGGGCGGTGGTGGGAGTGTCGATCTGCGAGGACGTCTGGGTGCCGGGGGCCGGGCCCCCCTGCGCCCAAGCGGCCGCCGGGGCACAGGTGCTCCTCAATATCAACGGGTCCCCCTATCACCGGGGAAAGGGGCGCGAGCGGGCCGAGCTGCTCGCCGGGCAGGCGAGGGCCGCCGGGGTGCCGCTGGTCTACCTGAACCTGGTGGGAGGCCAGGACGAGCTGGTCTTCGACGGCCAGAGCATGGTCTTCGGGGGCGACGGCCGGCTCGTCTTTCGGGCCGAGCAGTTCACCGAGCAGCGCTTCTGGGTCGACGTCACCCTCCGACGTCGCACCAAATCGGTCGAGGCCCGGCCGGTGCGAGACCGTCCCCTCCGTAAGGGTCGGCCCACCGAGTCCCCTCCTGCGGAGGAGCCCCTGGAGGAGGACGCCGAGGTCTACCGGGCGCTGCAGACCGGGTTGGGCGACTACGTGCGCAAGAACGGCTTCTCCCACGTGCTGGTGGGGATGTCGGGCGGTATCGATTCCTCGCTGACCGCCGTCCTGGCGGTGGACGCCCTCGGCCCCGAAGCGGTGTGGGCGGTGGCCATGCCCTCCCGCTACAGCTCGCCCGACTCGGTGGCCGACGCTCGAGAGGTGGCCCGCCGGCTGGGCTGCCGCTTCGACGAGATCCTCATCGAGGACATCTTCGCCGCGCACCTGGAGGCGCTCGACCCCCACATCCAGGGGCGGGAGCCGGGAGTCACCCAGGAGAACCTGCAGCCGCGCATCCGGGGCACCGTGCTGATGGCCCTCTCCAACCGCTACGGGGGGATGGTGGTGGCCACCGGCAACAAGTCCGAGATCTCGGTGGGCTACTCCACGCTCTACGGCGACACGGTGGGAGGCTTCGCGGTGCTCAGGGACGTCTTCAAGACCCGGGTCTACCGCCTGGCGGAGTGGCGCAACCGCCAGGGCGAGGTGATTCCCCGCTCGGTGATCGAGAAGGCCCCCTCGGCCGAGCTGCGCCCCAACCAGCTCGACGTCGACTCGCTGCCCCCCTACGACGTGCTCGACCCGATCCTGGAGCGCTATGTGGAGCAGGACCAGTCGGCCGAGGAGATCGTGGCGGCCGGCTTCGATCCCGACACGGTGCAGCGGGTGGTGCGGATGGTGGACCGCAACGAGTACAAGCGCCGCCAGGGGCCGCCCGGGGTGAAGATCACCACCAAGGCCTTCGGGCGGGATCGACGCCTCCCGATCACCAATTGGTATCGGGAGTGACCTCCACGAGGCCGGCCCCGCTTTCGTCGAGGCGATCGGAGAGTTCCTGGATCGAGTGGGCGCGACCGTAGACTGACTACCAATGCGAGTCCTCATCGACGGCCGGGAGGTCGACCCACAGCAGGCTGCCGTGTCGGTGTTCGACTGGGCGGTGCAACGGGGCGACGGCTGCTTCGAGGCGGTCCGTGCCTATCAGGGCCGGCTGTTCCGGTTGGACGCTCACCTGGACCGCCTGGAGCGAAGTGCCGGGCTGCTGGAGCTGAGCCTCCCGCCCCGGCAGCGGGTGGCTGGGTGGGCCGAGCAGGCTGCGGCGGCCGGTCGTGACTGCGCGGTGCGGATCATCGTCACTCGGGGGGGTGTCGATCCCCTGGTCGAGTCCCCTTCCAGGGTGATCGTGCTCTGGGAGCCCCTGCCGGACTTCCCAGATGCTTTCCGGCTCTTACCGGTCCCGGCCGCCTGGCATCCGAGCGGGGGGGAGTGGGACATGATGGGGGTGAAGAGCCTCTCCTATGCGCCCAACATGGGCGCCCAGCGGAGAGCCCAGCGGGAGGGCTATGACGACGCGCTGTTAGTGAGCAGCAGCGGGGAGGTGCTGGAGCTGCCCACCTCCTCGATCGGATGGTTTGCCGAGGGAGCTCTGGAGACGCCGGCCCTGGACCTGGGCATCCTGGCCTCCATCACCAGGGTGGTGGTCCTCGAGGAGGCCGGGCTGCTGGGCATCCGGGTGCGAGAAGGCGTCTACTCGCTCGACCGGCTGGGCGATGCGGAGGAGGTCTTCGTGATGTCCACTTTCAAGGAGGTCAGCCCGGTGGTGGCGGTGGGCGAGGAGGTTTTCGAGCCTGGCCCCCTCACGGGCAAGCTGCAGGAGGCCTTTCGCAGCCGGGTGGCCGCAGAGGTAGGCTGACGGGTCTCCTCCCACTGAGGGTGGCCATGGAAATCCGCGCCAAGTCGATCGAGCACAACCCTTCGGCCGAGGTACTGCGCAAGTACAGCGAGTCCCAGCCGCTAGCCCGCATCTCCGAGTTCGGCAATGTCAACATCCAGACCCAGGCCCGAGCCCGCTCCAGGGGGTCCACGCTCATCGTCTCCGACGATCCATCCCGCCACACCGACCCCACCATCGACCGGGCTACCTACCTGGAGGTCGCCGCCGGCCAGGACCGGTACCTGGCCGGGCAAGAGGTGATCATGCTGGACGGCTTCATCGGCGACCATCCCGACGCCCGGATCCCCACCCGTCTCATCGTCGAGCGCTCCCACGCCGGCCTGGCGGCCATGCAGCAGCTCCTCTACTTCCCGCCCGAAGAGCCCTTCGAACCGGAGCTGACCGTCATCTACACGCCCAACCTGCCCGCCCCCGGGTACCCGGACGACCGGCTCATCGCCGTGGACCTCGAGCAAGGGGTGACCCGGGTGCTCAACAGCGACTACTTCGGCGAGTCCAAGATGGGCGGCCTGCGCATGTGGGACGCCATGATGTACCGGCGGGGCGGCCTGGCCATGCACTCCGGACTCAAGGTGATCGATGTGGACGGCCGCCGCCGGGTGGGCCTGATCGTCGGGCTGTCGGGCACCGGTAAGACCACCACCACCTTCTCCGAGCAGTTCCACAGCCGTCCCGCCCAGGACGATTTCGTGGCCCTCCATCCGGGAGGACGGGTCTACGGCACCGAGGCCGGCACCTTCGCCAAGGTCTACGGCCTCACCGAGGAGTCCGAGCCGATCGTCTGGGCGGGGGTGCAGAGCCCCCGCACCTACCTGGAGAACGTGGCGCAGGACGAGAAGGGCCGCCTCGATTTCTTCGACACGTCGATCACCGAGAACAGCCGGGCGATCATCTCCGCCGACGACCTGCCCGGGTTCCTCCCTCCCCAGGAGGTGGAGAGAGCCGACTTCCTGCTCCTCCTCAACCGCAACACCAACATCATCCCGGCGGTGGCCGGGTTGGGCCGGGAGCACGCCGCGGCCTACTTCATGCTGGGAGAGACCCAGGGAACCTCGGCTGGGGGAGCGGCCGAGGCCGGCAAGTTCCTACGGATACCGGGCACGAACCCGTTCTTCAGCTACCGGCACGAGCTGCAGGCCAACCGGCTCTACGAGCTCCTCGGCACTCACCCGGTGGAGGTCTACGTCCTCAACACCGGCCGGGTGGGCGGGCCGCAGGACGACAAGCGGGGCAAGGACGTGCGCCCGGAGCACACCGGCGCCATCGTGGCCGGGATCGCCGCCGGGACCATCCGTTGGGAGGACGACCCGGACTTCGGCTACCAGGTGGCGGCCGATGTGCCCGGGATCGACGACCGCGAGCTTCTTCAGCCCCGCCGTCTCTACGAGCGACAGGGACGCGGTGACGAGTACCGTTCGCGGGTCGAGCAGCTCACCGAGGACCGCCGGGCCCATCTCCAGAACTACGACCTGCTCTTCCCGGAGATCGCCCGGGCGATCTGATCCCGAGCGTTCTGGCGCGCAAGAGTCGGGCTATAGGACGACAATTGCGCGCCAAAAACGGAAAGGGAGAAGATGTCCGTCGCCACCGACGTCCTGGCCCTGATCGAGGAGCTCGACGGTCTGTACCGGGCGGCGGTCATGGAGGCGGGCGAGCACCGTGACGATGAGCTGCTGGCTCGGGGAGAGCAGTCGCTCGAGGCGCGCGGCCACCTCGCCCGGTTGGATCGGCTGGTCCTCCGCCTGGTGCGGCGGGGGAGCCGCAACTCTCTCAGGTTGCGCAGGTTCTGGGAGAGCCGACCGGCCGGCCCCGACGACTGGCGGTCGCGGGTCGATGAGGCGCTGGGGGGCCGGGCCTGGCTGCCCGGCCTGCAGCTGGCTCAATGGGGACTCGAGGTTGAGCCGTCCCCGGAGCTGTTCGAGGAGGCGCAGCGGCGCTTTGGCTGGGCTTACTTGCGTCCCTGGCTGGAGGGAGTGACCTATGAGGAGTACCTGGCCGCCCGGGCGGAGCCGGATAATGAGGTAAGGTGAGGCGCATGCCGGGAAGGATTGCCTTGCTGATGGTCGCCCTCGTCATGCTGGCTCCGGCCTGCAACCGGGGCCGCCAGTCGTCCACCACGCTCCCCACCGAGACGCTGGGCACCGTCGCCGCCCCGGAGCGGACCACCACCACACCCCCTGCCGAGGATGAGGGGCCTCAACCGGCCGCCTCGACGATCGTCTCCGGCACACCCGGTTACACGATCGTCGAGAGGATCCCCGGCGAGGGCGGGGCCGGGGACACGGTGGTGGTGGTGCTGGAGGAGGGGGACTACGACACCCGGGAGATCGAGAACGCGATCATCGACCTGATCGACACGTACGCGCCCATCCAGGAGGCCCACATCGTCGATACCCAACAGGCCGCCGACGCGGTGCTCGAGGCGAGCCCTACTCCCGAGCAGCAGGAGGAGCTCGAGCTGCACTATTTCGCCCGGCTGGAAGAGGGCAATCGTCTCACCTACCTGGGCCCATACGCAGACTCGGGCGTGATCATCATCGGCTCATAGGAGTTCCGTCCGGGCCGGGTTGGCTCAATTCCCTTTACCGTCGAGCCGATATCCCTCGCCATGGAGCTCCGGGTCCTTCTGGTGGACGACGAGGCGGCGGCGCGGTCGGCGCTGGCCTCGGTTCTCGTCGCGGCCGGCATCGAGGTGGTCGGGGAGGCCTCCACTGGTCGTGAGGCCGTCGAGCTGGCCGCGGTCTCCCAGCCCACCGTGGCCGTGGTGGACGTCTCCCTTCCGGACATGGAGGGCGCCGAGGCCGCCCGCCTGCTTCGTGAAGGCGCCCATCGAGTGGAGGTGATCGCCAGCGCCGCCTACTCGGAGATCGAGCGGGTGGCCGAGATGGTGGGGGTGGGGGCCTCCTCGTACGTGGTGAAGAACCGGCCCGAGGAGGTGTTGGGGGCGGTCCGGGCCGTGCAGATCGGCTCGGGGCTGCTCTCGGCCGAGGCGAGCCGGCCGGTGCTGGACGAGGTGGCCCGCTTGTACGAGCGGGAGCGGACCCGCAACGAGGAGCTCGAGCACGTGGTGGTGCAGCTGCAAGCTCTGTCGGTCACCGACTGGCTGACCGGGCTCAAGAACCACGGCTACTTCTTCGACCGGCTCTCCGAGGAGCTGGCCCGGGCCCGTCGATTCGAACGTCCACTGGCGGTGGTTCTGGCCGACCTCGACGACTTCAAGGCGGTCAACGACGCCCACGGCCACGCCGCCGGCGACGCGGTGCTGCGCATGGTCGGGGAGGTACTGCGCACTCACTTGCGCGCCGTTGACATAGCCTGCCGGGTGGGCGGCGAGGAGTTCGGGCTGCTCATGCCCGACACCTCTGCCGAGGGAGCGGTGCGGGTGGCGGAGCGGGTGCGCGAGGCGGTCCACCGCAGGCGCGTGCCCGGAGTCGGCACCATCACGGTGAGCCTGGGCGTGGCTGTGTTTCCAGATCACGCCCTGGATCGGGACGACCTCATGCAGTCGGCTGACAACGCGCTCTACCTGGCCAAGCGTCAGGGTAAGAACTGCACCGTGCTCCTCGACCGGCACCTGGTCGAGGTGGAGCCGCTGGAGCGCCTGCCCCACGAAGCGGCCGGGCCGGTTGTCCGAGCCCTGCTGGCCGCCCTTCGCATGCGGGCCCCTCACCTGGCGGCCCGCTCGGAGCGGCTGGCCGAGCTGGCCCGGTCGTTCGGAACGAAGCTCGGCCTGTCGGCCCTCGAGCTGGAGCAACTGCGCCTGGCGGCGGCCCTGCACGACGTGGGGATGCTGGGCGTCCCCGACACGATCCTGCACAAGCCGGGGCCTCTCACCGAGGACGAGTGGCGGCTCATGCAGACTCATCCCGAGGACGGGTACAGCCTCATCGTCGACGCGGTCCACCCCGACGTGGCGCAGGCGGTCGTCTCCCACCATGAGCGGGCCGACGGGTCGGGGTACCCGCGAGGGCTACAGGCCGATGAGATCCCGCTCCTGGGGCGGGCGCTGATCGTCATCGACGCCTATCAGGCGATGACCACCGAGCGGCCTTACGAGCGGACGTTCACCCCGGAGGCGGCCCTCACCGAGCTGCGCCGGCACGTCGGCACACAGTTCGACGAGCCGATGGTCGAGGCGATGGTGGCGACCGCCATGGAGGCCGGGTGGGTGGAAGCAGATCCTCAGGCGCGGGTGATCGAGTTCCCCACGCAGAATTCCGCCGGGGCGTGACCTTCGCTCCTCTGAGGCGAGAGGTCACAGGAGCAGTGTGGCGATCAGCAGGAATCCCCCGAAGCCGATCACGTCGGTGACGGTGGTGAGGAAGATGTTGGACGACTGGGCCGGGTCGCGGCCCATCCGGCTCATCAGGATCGGTATGCCGGCGCCGGCCAGCCCGGCCACCGTCATATTGCCCCACACAGCCAGCGCGAAGACGAGCCCGATCTGGAGCCGTCCTTCCAGGAGGGCGGCCACGCCCCCGGCCAGCAGCCCCATGAACAGCCCACCGAAAGACCCCACCGCCAGCTCGCGCCGCACGACGCGGCTTGATCGAGCATGTGGGAGATCCCCGGCCGCCAGGGACCGAATGACCACCGCCAGGCTCTGGGCGCCCCCATTGCCGCCCATCGAGGCGGCCACCGGCATGTAGGCGGCCAGGATGGCCAGCCGGCTGATGGTCGGCTCGTAGTAGCCGATCACCGCGGCGGCCAGGAAGGCGGTCGCCAGGTTGACCAAGACCCAGGGCAGGCGCATCCGGATCGAGACCGCCACCGGAGTGAAGACCGTCTCGTGGGCCCCGGCTCCCACCATCGTGGCGATGTCCTCCGAAGCCTCCTCCTGGACGGCCTCTAAGACGTCATCGACGGTGACCAGGCCGAGCAAGATGCCGGTCCGGTCCACCACCGGCAACCCCAGCAAGCCGTAGCGGCGGATCAGCTCCGCCACCGCCTCCCGGTCGGCCTCCGGATGGATCGCCACCGCCTCTCTCACCATGACCTCCTCGAGAGGGGTGTCGGGGCGGGCGAAGACCAGGTCGCGGAAGGAGAGCACCCCCCGCAGGCGGCGCTCCGAGTCGACCACGTAGACATAGGAAAGGCTCTCCAGTTGCTCGTGCATGCGGCGCAGCGCCTCGATGGCCTCCGCAGCGGTCAGTCCCAGTGGGAGAGCGGCCACCTCGGTGGTCATCAGTCCGCCTGCCGAGTCGGGGAGGTAGGCCATCAGCCCGAGCACCTGCTCGGCCACCTCGGGCTTCAGCTCGTCGATGAGCCTCTCCCGGGTGCCCGATCCCATCTCGGCCACGATGTCGGCCGCCTCGTCCGGGCCCATCTCCTCCACCAGGCCGGCTGCCTGGGAGGCGGTCAGCTCCTCGAGGACGTCTGCGGCGGCCCCCGGACGCATCTCCTCCAGCACCTCGGCTGCCTCTTCAGTTCCCAGGCCCACCAAGAGGTCCAGGGCGGCGGCTTCGCCGAGGGCCTCCAGGATGTCGGCGGCGTCTTCCGGGTCGGCCTCGGCGAGCGATCCCCACTCCTCTTGGTGGGTGTCGAGATAGGCCTCCGCCTCGACGGGACGCCGGCGGGCCAGGTCACGTAGTGCCCGCCCCAGCTCCCGGGGACGGTGCAGCCGAAGCGGCATTAGTGCACTAGTCCTGGAAGGGACGAACGCCGGTAACCCGCACCGTGAAGGTGCCTCCGGGAGCCTGGTAGGTGACCTCGTCACCGGGCCGGGCTCCCAGGAGCGCCCGGCCGAGCGGTCCCTCCGGCGAGGCGAGCTGGTAACCGGGGACCCGGTTCTCGGTGGGCGCCACCAGGTACTCGGTCTCCTCGCCGTGGGGGTCGGCCACCCGGACCAGCGAGCCTACTGCCACCGCCCCGGTGTCCTCGGGCCGCCCGACCTCAGCCCGCTGGAGAAGGTCGCGGAGGTGCCGGATGCGAGCCTCCATCAGCCCCTGCTCTTCCTTGGCCGCCTCGTAGTCGGCGCTCTCCCGGATGTCACCCTGGGTGCGCGCTTCGGCCAGCCGCTCCTCCATGTGGCGGCGGCCCTCGGTCTCCAGCTGATCGAGCTCTTGGCGCAGCTTCTGATAGGCCTCGGGGGTGAGCCAGGTGGTCGGTTCTGCCACGACGCGGCAGGATACCGCCATGCAAGCCCGCCGCGATCGCACCACGCAGGCGGTGCTCTTCGCCTTGGGGGCCGCCTCGCTGTGGGGGATCAGTGCCACGGTGGCGGCCCACACCTTCACCGAGCTCTCCCCGCCCCGGGTGGCGCAAGCCCGAGCCTCCCTGGCGGCGGCGGTGCTGGTCCCTTACGCTCTCTGGTTGGGTAGCTTTCGCTTCAGGGAGCTGAGGTGGGAGGTGGCCGGGCTGGGGCTCAACCTGGCGGCGGTGAGCGTCACCTTCTACTGGGCCATCGAGCGCCTGGGAGTGGGAGTCGGGGTGACGCTCGAGTTCCTCGGACCGGTGCTGGTCCTCTTCTGGATGCGCCGGGTCCAGCGCCGCCCCGTCCACCTAGGGCTCTGGGGAGCGGCGGCCGCTTCCTTGCTCGGAACGGTGCTGATCACCCGGGCCTGGGACGCGGCGTCACTCGACCTTGCCGGGCTGGCGGCCGGGTTGGCGGCGGCCGGCTTCTTCGCTTCCTACCTGGTTTGGGGGGAGCGGCTCGGTCGTCGTCTGTCGGCCCCGGCGGTGATGGCCGGGGCCTTTCTGGCCGCGGCGGCCGCCTGGGCGGTGGTACTGCCCTGGTGGGAGTTTCCGCCCGTGTCGGGAAGGGTGGGGTTGGAGTTGCTCTGGGTGGGCGTGATGACGGCGGTGGCCTTCCTCGCCGCGCTGGCCGCCCTGCGAAGGGCTCCGGCCGGGATGGTGGGCGTGGTAACCACCGCCGAGCCGTTCGTGGCCGGCCTGAGCGCCTGGGTGGTCCTGGGGCAGACCCTACTGCCCATCCAGATCCTCGGGGGCCTGCTCATCCTGGGCGCGGTGGTGGCCGCCCAGCGGTGGGGACAGGCGGTCGGAACGGCCTCATCGGCGGGCAAGGCTTGACGAGCATGCTCGGTAGCCTGGTGCGTCAAAGGAAGGGAAGGAGGTGAGGGATGACGGTGAGGCTGACCACCTTCTCGCACGGGGCCGGCTGAGCGTGCAAGCTCGGCCCTGACGAGCTGGCGCAGGTCTTGCGCCGCCTGGAGAACCTACAGGCCGTCCGGCATCCGGACCTCCTGGTCGGCCTGGAGAACCTCGACGATGCGGCCGTCTACCGCATCTCGGATGACGCCGCCCTGGTCCAGACCGTCGACTTCTTCACTCCCATCGTCGACGAGGCCTACGACTGGGGCCGGATCACGGCCGCCAACGCCCTCTCCGACGTGTACGCCATGGGTGGCCGTCCCCTCACCGCCCTCGAGCTGGTGGGCTGGCCACGGGAGAAGCTTTCCCTCGACCTGCTCGGGGATGTCTTGGAGGGGGGGGCGGCGGTTCTGGCCGAGGCCGGCTGCACGCTGGTGGGGGGACACTCGGTGGACGACCCGGAGCCCAAGTACGGGTTCGCGGTGACCGGGCTGGTCGATCCGGAGCGGATGGTGACCAAGGCCGGGGCGCGGGCGGGCGACCGTCTGGTGCTCACCAAGCCACTCGGCAGCGGAATCGTCTCCACGGCCATCAAGCAGGAGAAGGCCACCCCCGAGCTGCGCGACGAGGCGGTGCGCCTGATGACCACCCTCAATGAAGGGGCGGCCCGGGCCATGCTGGCGGTGGGGGTCCACGCCGCCACCGACGTGACGGGCTACGGGCTCCTGGGGCACCTCGGCGAGATGGTGCGGGCCTCCGGGGTGGGAGCGGTGGTAGAGGCCGATCGGGTGCCGGTGATCGAAGGGGTGACGGAGCTGGCCGCCCAGGACGTCTATCCAGGGGGGAGTCGCCGCAACTTGAGCTCGGCGAGCCGTTTCACCGACTTTGGCGGCCTGGGCGAGTCCTACCGGCGCGTGCTGGCCGACGCCCAGACGTCGGGTGGCTTGCTCCTGGCGGTGCCTTCCGATCGTGCCCGGGAGCTGGTGGAGCGGCTCGGTGGGGTGGCGCCGATCGCCGCGCTGATCGGTGAGGTCACCGGGCAGCCGGCCGGACGGATCGAAGTCAGCCCGTGAGCCGCTCCTCCGAGAGCGACCACGACCGGCGCCTGCAAGCCATCGCCGACGCCCTGTCGATCGGGCGCATCCGGCGGCACGTCTTCCTCTGCGCCCAACAGACCAATCCCCGTTGCTCCACCTACGAGCAGTCGACCGAGGTGTGGACCTACCTGAAGGCCCGCCTCAAGGAGCTGGGCCTGGCCGACGCCCCGCCCAAGTGGCAGGGGACCCTCGACGGCCCCCCACCGCCTACCCCGCCCGGAGAAGGATTCATCCTTCGCAACAAGGTGGATTGCTTCCGTATCTGCGAGCAAGGCCCGATCGCGGTGGTCTACCCGGAGGGGACCTGGTACCACGGGGTGACCGTCGAGGTGATGGAGCGCATCATCCAGGAGCACCTCATCGGGGGGAAGCCGGTGGAGGAATACGTCTTTGCCCGGGACCTGCTCAACCCCGAAGAGGGGCAGCCGGGGGGTTTGGGACCCCCCAGGAAGGAAAGCAGGCCATGATCCGGTGGCTGCCGCGAGTCTTCTGGGCCTGGCTGGCCTGGCGGGCCCTGGGACCACAGCGTCCCCCCCGTTTCGACGGTCCGCAGAGCCGTCCTCTCCTCTTGGCGGGGCGCACCGTGCTCGTCGGTGGGCGCGAGTACTTCGTCCGAGAGGCCGGCCCGGAGAACGGGTCGCCGCTGGTCCTCATACATGGCTGGGGCGCCGACTCGGTGCTCAACTGGTACAAGGTCATCCCCTCTTTGGCGGAGCGCCATCGCATCATCGCCGTCGACCAACGGGGCCACGGAAAGTCTGACCGGGTGCGGGAGGGTTACCGGGTGGAGGCGGTGGCCGATGAGCTGGCCGGGGTGCTCGACGACATGGGGATTGAAGCGGCGGCCCTGGTCGGCTACTCGATGGGGGGCATGGTGGCCCAGGCCTTGGCGCGAAGACATCCGGAGAGGGTGACCAAGCTGATCCTGGCGGCCACCGCGGCCCGGGTGCCGGGGCGAGCCCGCCGGCTCAGGAAGGCGCTCTTTTGGGCCGGGCGGGGCCTGGAGCGGCTCAGCGGGGCGGAAGGGGCGTGGCTCCGATACCGGTACCTGCTCCGACGGGGCGCGGTGGAGGCCCATCACGCCCGCTGGCTGTGGGAGACGTTCATGGACCGCGATCCCACGCTCTTCTACGACGCCGGTTTCGCCGCCCTCGACTTCGATGGCCGGGAGTGGGCCGGCCGGCTGGACCGTTCGGTGCTGGTGGTCATCCCCACCGAGGATCGCCTCGTCCCGCCCCGTGCCCAATACGAGCTGGCCGCCCTCATCCCCGGCGCCTCGGTGGCCGAGCTGGTGGGAGCCGGCCACGAGGCCTGTCTGACCCACGCCGACGACCTCGCCAAGGCCATCGACAGGTTCCTGACGGACCGCTGAGATGGACGGGTTGCGCTCGGGTGGGTCTACCCTGAGACGCTCGCAACGGGAGGAGAGGATGTGGGACTCATGCAGCGCCTGTCGATGATCCTGAAGGCCAAGTTCAGCCGGGCTCTCGACCGGGCCGAGGACCCTCGCGAGGTGCTCGATTACACGTACGAGAAGCAATTGGAGCTCCTGCAGAAGGTGCGGCGCGGGGTTGCGGACGTGGCCACCTCACGCAAGCGCCTGGAGCTGCAAGGGAAGCAGCTCCAACAGACCTGGACCAAGCTGGAGCAGCAGGCCCGCGAGGCGCTGACGGCTGGGCGGGAGGATCTGGCCCGTGAGGCGATCGCCCGCAGGGCCACCGTGGAGCGCCAGCTCGCCGACCTGGAGCGCCAGCACACCCAGCTGGAGGCCGAGGAGCAGAAGCTGACCCTGGCCTCGCAGCGGCTGCAGTCCCAGGTGGAGGCCTTCCGCACCCGCAAGGAGACCATCAAGGCTGGCTACAGCGCCGCCGAGGCGCAGACCAAGATCGGCGAGGCCATCTCGGGCATCTCGGAGGAGATGGGAGACGTGGGCCTGGCCCTGGAGCGGGCGGAGCAGAAGTCGCTGGAGATGCAGGCCCGAG
>JBOGFC010000002.1:0-5076 GCA_050742155.1 Acidimicrobiia bacterium | reverse complement strand
CTGGTGCCGAGTGATCCCACCGCCCCGGATTCGAACTCCAGGGCGAGGACGGTGGAATCGTCCAGCGCGGTGCGCCGGAGGAGGCGCCGGCTGACCGCCCACACCCTCCGAATCGCCCCCACCAGATCGAGAAGGGTCTCCACCTGGTGCACTCCCATCCCGGTCATGCCTCCCAGCGGGCTCTCGGCGGGATCGGCCCGCCAACTCTGAGGGTCGATGAGGAGCCCCCGGGAACCCGAGTAGTTGGCCTCTGCCAGGGTGATCGTTCCCAGCGAACCGTCCTCGATGAGCCCCCGGATTCGCCGGTTGGCCTGCTGGCGTCGGCGATTGTGACCGACCTGAAGGACGATTCCGTGTCTCTCGGCGGCCTCGATGGCCCGTCGGCCATCTTCGATGGAGAGACTGAGCGGCTTCTCGACGAACACGTGCTTGCCGGCCGAAGCCGCCTCCCTCACCAGGTCGACGTGGCTGGAGTGGGAGGTGGCCAGCAGCACCCCCTCGACCTCCGGGTCCGCCAGCACCGCTTGGTAGCTCGGTGCGGCGCGCAGCCGGTGCTCCCGGGCGAAGGCCGTCCGGTCCTCTTCCGTGCGGGCGAAGCAGACGACCGGTTCCGCCGCGCCGGAGGCGCGGGTCGCCCGGATCAGCTCGGTGCCCCACCAGCCCAGGCCGACCACCGCCAGGCGTACCGGTTCGGTCATGCTTGCCTTCGAGGGTCGCGGCGTACGCCGGGCATGATATGGGGTGTGCCCGGCGTGCCGGTTCCTTTGGGGGTGGCGGGGCATGTCGTTCAATAGAGAAAGAGAGGAAGTGGCTATAATCCAACTCGCCAATGTGGCTTCACAAGGGGTGAGCCCGTGGAAGTCGGCATTCGGGAGCTCCGCGATCAGCTCAGCAGGTACCTGAACAAGGTGCGTCGCGGAGAGGAGCTCGTGGTCACCGATCGAGGCCGGGCAGTTGCGCGGGTGATACCCCTCGTTCAAGAACGTTCCATCGATCGACTGGTCGCCGAAGGTCTGGTCACCCCCGCCAAGCAGCCTCGACGCTCTCGGCCCCTCAGACGTATCGAGACCGAAGGGCCGGTGAGCGACCTGGTCGCCGAGCAGCGGCGGTGATCACGTACTTCGATACCTCGGCGCTGCTTCCACTCTTCGTTGATGAGCCCGCCTCGCAGGTGGCCGGTCGGCTGTGGGATACCTCGGACCGGGTGGCATCGGTGCGACTCGTCTATCCGGAAGGGCGAGCGGCTCTCGCCCAGGCGAACCGTCTCGGGCGAATCACCGCCCGCCAACTGCGGACTGCGGTAGGTCACTTCGATCGGCTGATTGCGCAGCTCTTCATCGTGGAGATCACGGAGATCCTGGCCGAGCGGGCTGGCGAGTTAGCCGAACAGCAAGGCCTTCGTGGCTACGACGCAGTCCATCTGGCTGCTGCCGAGGCAGTCGCCGATCCCGACACCATCCTGGTGGCCGGCGACCACCAACTCTGTGACGCTGCCGGACGCCTCGGGATCAACTTCGCTCAACTGTGAGGTGACCCGGAGAGAGCTCTGGGCCGGTGGCGGCCGGAGCCAGGCCGACGGTGGCCTAGGCTCCGACCGTTCGCTGGCCGATCAACGCCGACTCGTCAAAGGCGGGGAGGGAACGATGTCCGACCTCAAACTGGGAATCCTGCTGTGGAGCCAGGCGAGCGACTGGCCAGGGTTTCTCGACGCGGCCCGGCGAGTTGACGGGCTCGGCTACGAGCACCTCTGGACCTGGGATCATCTCTACGCCATCTTCGGCGACCCATACCAGCCGATCTTCGAGGGCTACACGGCCATCGCGGCGCTGGCCGTGGCCACCGAGCGGACCCGCATTGGCCTGCTGGTGGGTGCCAACACCTTCCGGAACCCGGGCCTGGTGGCCAAGATGATCGCCACGATCGACCACATCAGTGGCGGCCGGGCGATCTTGGGAATGGGCGGGGCATGGTTCGAGCTCGAGCACATCGCCCACGGGATCGACTTCGGAACCGGGTTCGGCCAACGGCTCGACTGGCTCGACGAGTCGGTCAGGGCGATCCGTACCCTTCTCGACGGCGGGGAGGTTACCTACCAGAGCCCCAGGTACCGCTTCGAGCGCCTGCGTCACGCGCCGCGTCCCGTGCAGTCCCACGTCCCGATCATGATCGGAGGCTCCGGCGAGAAGAAGACCCTCCGCACGGTGGCGAAGTACGCCGACATGTGGAACGCCATCGGACCGGCTGAGACCCTCCGTCGCAAGGAGGAGGTACTCCGTGCCCACTGCTCCGACGTCGGGCGCCAGCAGACGGAGATCGAGCGGACGGTCGGGTGCAAGATCACCATCCGCAACACCGAGGCGGAAGCACGGCTGGTTTGGGAGAACCACATGGCCGTCAACCGCACGCCACTGGCCAACGTGGCCGGAGACGACTCCTTCTGGGTGGGGACACCCGAGCACATCGTCGAGCGGATGGTGGCCTATCGGGCCATAGGCTTCGACACCTTCATCTCGGAGATGGCCGCCCCGTACGACGTCGAAACGATGGAGCGATGGATTGGCGAGGTCGCACCTTTGGTGGCCAAGGAGTCGGCGGCCGTGTGAGTTCGCTCGAGCCCTAGGATCGCCGCGGCGCGCCGCCGCGGCCGGCGGCGAGGGACCGACAAGGGAGCCTGGACATGAGCCGACCGGAGGACGCGGTTGGCCTGCGCCTGGTCGGCCATTCCGATCTCGGCGGCCATGGCGACGGGATGCAGGTGCTCCGGCAGAAGGACGCCCTGTACGTCGGCCACCTGGGGACCAGCGGGATGGGGACGTCGATCCTGGAGGTGGGCGATCCCTCCCGCCCAACCCTGGTCCGTCAGTGGGAAGCTCCCGCCGGTGGCCACAGCCACAAGGTGCAGGTGGCGGACGGCCTGCTCTTGGTCAATCACGAGGCCTTCCGCGGCGGTCAGCCCCAGTCCGTGGGAATGGCCGTCTACAGCCTCGAGGACCCCTTCGACCCCCGACCGATCGGCTTCTGGGACTCCGGAGGGAAAGGGGTCCACCGGATCGTGTGGACCGGCGGACGCCATGCCTACCTCTCGGCCATCCCGGATGGCTTCGACGACCGGATCTGGGTGATCGTCAGTCTGGAGGACCCCGACGAGCCCGCCGAGGTGGGACGGTGGTGGTGGCCCGGCATGTGGAGGGGAGCCGGGGAGCAGCCGGACTGGCCGGCGGAGGAATCACGTTCGGTCCATCACGGGCTGGTCGAGGGGGATCGCGCCTACGTGGGGCTGTGGGACTCGGGCATGGTGATCCTCGACATCTCGGACCACTCCCGGCCGTCGCTGGTCTCCCGGCTGAGCTGGTCGCCGGGCGGCAACACCCATACCTGCCTGCCGCTGCCGGGCCGGGACCTGGTGGTGGCCACCGATGAGTCGCTGGAGGCGGAGTGCCGGGAGGAGCCCCACATGGTGAGAGTGATCGACGTGTCCGACGAGGCCGTCCCCCGGGTACTGGCCATCTGCCCGGTGCCGGAGGGGGACTTCTGCGAGCGGGGTTTGCGCTTCGGTGCCCACAACCTGCACGAGAACCGTCCCGGCAGCTACCTGAGCGAGGAGGTCGTGTTCGCCACCTACTTCAACGCCGGGCTGCGGGTCTACGACCTGGCCGACCCCGGCCAGCCGGTGGAGATCGCCCACTACGTCCCCGAGACCCCGCCCGGCCAGCAGGCTCCCCAGGTGAACGACCTCTTCGTGGAGGCCTCCGGGCTGGTATGGGTGACCGACCGGATCAACGGCGGGGTCTACTGCCTGGAACCCGACTCGGCCCTGGCGGAGCGCATGGAGGGGGCCCGGGCATGACCTTCGACGTCCATGCCCACTGCATCCCACCGGGGCTGATCGACACCTTGCGTCGGGACGGGGACCGCTACGACATCGAGATCGTCGACGACGAGAGTGGGCCATCGGCCCTGATCGCCGGCCGGGTCAAGGCCGGTCCGCTTCGGGCCGACCTGCAGGACGTGGAGGCCCGGCTGGCCACCATGGAGCGGACCGGCGTCGGTACCCAGCTGGTCTCCAGCTGGATCGACCTCACCGCCTACGCGCTGAGCGCCGCGGCCGGGAGCCGCTACGCCCGCAGGTTCAACGAGTCGCTGGCCGACCTGGTGGCCCACCATCCCGACAGGTTGGAGGGCCTCTGCACCGTACCGCTGCAGGCGCCCCAGGCCGCCGCCTCGGAGCTGCGCCACGCGGTAACGGAGCTGGGAATGGTGGGGGTCGAGATCGCCACCACGGTGGACGGGGTGGAGCTCGATGCCGCCGAGCTCGATCCGTTCTGGGGAGCCGCCGAGGAGCTGCGCTGCCTGGTGCTGCTGCATCCCCTCGCTTCCCTGTCCGGCCGTGAGCTGGGCCGCTACTTCCTGGGAAACATCGTGGGCAATCCGGCCGAGACCACCATCGCTCTGGCCCACCTCGTCTTCGGGGGCGTCCTGGAGCGGTTCCCCGAGCTTCGCGTCTGCGCGGTGCACGGGGGCGGATTCGCCCCCTACCAGGCGGGCCGCTGGCACCGGGGGTTCGAAGCCGTCTCCGGTCAGACGGCCGGCAACCTCACCCACTCCCCGCGGGAGTGGCTGCGGGGCCTGTACTTCGATACGGTCCTCCACTCGCCGCCGGCCCTCTCCTTCCTGATCGACCTGGTGGGGGCCGACCACGTGGTGCTGGGCAGCGACTATCCGTTCGAGATGGGGGATCCGGACCCGGTGGCCACGGTGGAGTCGGTCCCCGGGTTGGGGCCGGAGCAACGGGACCTCATCCTGGAAGGGAACGTCCGACGCCTGCTGGGGGAGGTCCGCCGTTGACCGGCCGGCCCGGGCGAGCGCTGATATGGTACCTGCAATCGTTTGCTGCCCCGAGGGGAGGGACCCTTGAGAGATCGGGCTGTGGAGGCCGCCATCGCCCATTGGGCGCCCCGCTTCGTCACCAACGGGGTGCCGATGGGCGACTTCACCGAGGTGACCGCCAGGATCGAGCGCTGGGACGACTGGTGCTCGGCCTGGTCGAGGCGCGCCGAGCTCCACGAGGCGCTGGGA
>JBOGFC010000001.1:0-17067 GCA_050742155.1 Acidimicrobiia bacterium | reverse complement strand
GGTGTTGGTGGCCGTGGTATGCCCCACCGTGGAACGCTTGACCGCGATCCACTCCTCGGCGTATGGGCCGAAGGGCTCCGCTCCGGCGGCTGGGTCGACCCAACGGCCCGTGAGGGACTCAGCCTCGGATACCTTTAGCCACCGCTCGGCGTCAATCTTCCGGGCAAAACTCTTCGAGTGCTGACGCCCGTCAGGCCCGCGGTAGCGAGCCAGCCCCGGTTTGGGACGGTCTATGCGCTGGATCGATCCCATCCATCTTCCCCGTCTGTTGCACCAGTGCTGCACAAGACTAGTGAAAACAGGTCGACACAGCAATGGATGTCGAGAGATGGGGTGAGACCCGAGATTGGGACGTTCCTCCTGTTCAGAGCAGATTTCTGGGTATCTTCCCAGGTCGGCGAATTGTGGGCCCACCTGGACTTGAACCAGGGACCTCATCCTTATCAGGGATGCGCTCTAACCGAACTGAGCTATGGGCCCGGGAAACAGGGAGTGTACCAGGGACCGCCAACGGCCCTTGGGGAAGAAAGCCGGCCTCTGCAACGTATCATGAGGTTACGGGGATGTAGCTCAGTTGGAAGAGCACCTGCTTTGCAAGCAGGGGGTCGGCGGTTCGAATCCGCTCATCTCCACGTCAGTCTCCCTCCCCCGGAGAGGGAGGGTCGGGGAGGGGGTGAGTCCTCCCGCGATGGACAGTAGAAGAGGAGGATCCCAACATGACAACCGCCGTCATCGTCGATGCCATCCGCACCCCGACGGGGAAGCGAGAGGGGAAGCTCAAGGGCTGGCACCCGGTGGACCTGGCCTCTGAGGTACTCCGTGCGCTCGTGGAGCGCAACGATCTCGACCCCGCCTTGGTCGACGATGTCATCCTCGGCTGCGTGATGCAGACGGGGGAGCAGGGCATCAACGTGGGCCGCAACGCGGTGCTGGCAGCCGGGTTCCCGGAGGAGGTCCCCGGGACCACCGTGGACCGCCAGTGCGGCTCCGGGCAGCAGGCGATCCACTTCGCCGCCCAAGGGGTGATGGCGGGGGCCTACGACGTAGCCATCGCCGGGGGCGTGGAATCGATGACCCGGGTGCCCATGGGGATCACCGCCCAGCAAGGGCCCGGGGTGCCCTTCGGTCCCCGCATGATGGACCGTTACGAGCGGAGCCTGGTTCCCCAGGGGATCTCGGCCGAGTTGATCGCCGAGCACTGGGGGATCGGTCGTGAGGAGCTGGACGAGATCGCCTACCAGTCGCACCAGCGCGCCATGCGGGCCACCGAGGAAGGACGCTTCGAGCGGGAGCTCCTCCCCATCGAGGTGACCCTGGAGGATGGGTCCACCGAAACCCTGACGGTGGATGAGGGGATCCGCCGGGGCACCTCCCCCGAGAAGCTGGCCGGGCTCAAGCCGGTCTTCAAGGCGGACGGGGTCATCACCGCCGGCAACTCCTCCCAGATCTCGGACGGGGCGGCGGCGGTGCTGGTGACCTCCGAGCAGGCCGCCCGACGCCTGGGCCTGGAGCCCCGCGCCCGATTCGTCGACTTCTCCCTGGCGGGAGTCGATCCGATCATGATGCTGACCGGCCCCATCCCTGCCACCCACAAGGTGCTGGAGCGGGCCGGCCTGACCGTGGACGACATCGACCTCTTCGAGGTCAACGAGGCCTTCGCCTCCGTGGTGGGCGCCTGGCGGCGGGAGGTGAAGGCGGACTGGGAGCTAACCAACGTCAGCGGGGGAGCCATCGCCTTGGGCCATCCCTTGGGGTGCAGCGGGGCCAAGCTGCTCACAACCCTCTTGCACGAGCTGGAACGCCGGCAGGGTCGCTACGGCCTCCAGGCCATGTGCGAAGGGGGAGGGATGGCCAACGCCCTCATCATCGAGCGGTTGTAGCGGCGGGAGCGCCGTGTCGGTGCTCGATCTGGCCGTGGCCCTGCTGATCGGGGTGGTGATCTTCCGGCTCGGGCTGTGGGCGGTGCGGCTACTGCGCATCCCCGCCCCGGAGCCTGATCCCGAGGAAGTGGTTCCCGTCCAGGTGGGCTACCGATGCTCGGTGTGCGGCACGCAGGTGACGATGACGCATGCCTCGGGGAGGGGGATCTCCCCGCCCCGGCATTGCCGGGAGGAGATGGACCCGGCCCCTTAGTTACCCATCGATGGGGATAAGGGTGTTGAGAATCACACGTTTGTGATTCAGCGGTAGCCCGTGGTCATGGCGAAGCCGACCGCGATGCCGAGCAACCCACTGAAGAGGTAGATGTTGCTGGGGGAGCCGGGCAGCAGCAGCAGGTAGTTGAGGATGATGGTGAGGACCCCGGCCCCCAGGAGGACGGCCATGGTGATCACGTACCAGCGGGGCGAGGGACCCTTTTGGGCCTTGGTCAGGACCGGGGGAGGGGCTGGACGGCCCGGCTTGCGGCGCTTTCTCGACTTGGGCACGACCGCTCAGGGTAGTCGGGCCCGCGCCGCAGCCGACGGGCCCTGATACTCTTAACCGAAGAGCGAATCGGAGGCCGGGTCCCGGTGCGAGTGGTACGGCGGATGGGTTGGACGCTGGTCGGTGCCGGCCTGCTCATCTTCGCCTTCTTGGGCTACCAGCTCTGGGTGACCACTCTGCTGACCGCCCGGGCCCAGGATCGGCTGGAGGTTGATCTGGCGGCCCGACTGGCCGAGGTGGAGACGGTGGCCGTGCAACTGCCCACCACGGTGGCCGACGACCCCACCATGGCCGGCAGTCCGGAGACGACGGTCCCACCGCAGGAGCCGCTGGCTGTCCCGGGAGTCGAGCTGCTGGCGGAACCTGCCCCGCTCGAGGGGGCTCCGCTCGGGCACCTGATCATCCCAGAGGCGGGGGTCGACCATGTGATGGTGGAGGGAGTCGGCGGGGCAGATCTCAGGAAGGGCCCCGGCCACATGCCGTGGACCCCGCTACCCGGCCAGCCGGGCAACGCGGTGGTGAGCGGCCACCGCACCACCTATGGGGCACCCTTTTGGGACCTGAACCTGCTGGAGCCGGGAGACGACATCTTCGTCGAGACGGCGGTCGGCCGGCACGTCTACGAGGTACGGGAGCTTCTGGTGGTCGCCCCCACCGACGTCTGGGTGACCGATCCCCGGCCGGGAGCCTGGCTCACCCTCACCACCTGTAACCCCCGCTTCTCGGCTGCCGAGCGCCTCATCGTCTTCGCTGAGATGGTCGATGGGCCCAATCATCCATACGTGGAGAAGCTGCTCGCCTCAGCCACGCAGTACCCGGCCAGTTCTTCGTGATCCCCCGGCTCTACGCCCGGATGCCCGGGCCGCCCTTGGTGCGGATCATCGTTCTGGTGCTGCTGGCCACCCTCGCCCTGGTGGCCTTGCTCGTGGTCTTCGAGTGGGCGGGGAGGTTCATCGACCCCGGGGGGACTGTGGCCCGATGAGGGTGTTGGTGATCGATAACTACGACTCGTTCACCTTCAATCTGGTCCAGTACCTGGGCCGCCTGGGTGCCGAGCCGGTGGTGGTCCGCAACGACCGTCTGCCCCCCGTCGAGGGGGCCGCCCTGCGGCCGGACCGCCTGGTGATCTCCCCAGGGCCGGGACGGCCCGAGCAGGCGGGATACTCCCTGGATTATCTGGACACCCTGGCGCAGGAGATCCCCACCTTGGGGGTATGCCTCGGGCATCAGGCGATCGTGGTGGCCTTTGGGGGCAAGGTGGACTTGGCCCCCGAGCCGCGGCACGGCAAGACGTCCGAGGTCTCCCACGACGGGCGGGGGATCTTCCGGGACCTCCCCAGTCCCCTCACCGCCACCCGCTACCACTCGCTGGCGGCCGTGCGGGTGCCCGAGGTGCTGGAGGTGTGCGCCCAGAGCGAGGACGGGGTGGTGATGGCGGTCCGTCATCGACGGCTGCCGATCTCGGGGGTGCAGTTCCACCCGGAGAGCGTGCTCACCGCCGAGGGCCCGGCGATGCTGGCCAACTTCCTGGAGAGCCCGTAGCGCCCTGCTCGGTCAACAGCCCGTCCTGCTCCAGGGCCCCCAGGGCGGCGCGCACCCTCCGAGCATCGAGCCCGGTCAGGGAGGCGAGCTCGCCCACCTCCGGCCCGGCGCCCTGGAGGAGAGCCCGAAGGATCGCTCCTCGAGCCTGACGGCGAGAGCCCTGGAAGGGGGTGTGGGGCCGGGGTCCCAGTGCCAGGCCGGGCGCCCGGCACCAAGCGCGCACCGGGCACCGGTCGCAACGCGGCCTTTGTGAGCGGCAGATCTTCGCACCGAGGTCCATGACCGCCTGGTTCCATTCGGCTGCCCGGCCGGAGCCCAGCGCGCGGCGAGCCGCCTCTTCGAGGCGAACGCCACGAAGCTCCTTGCCCTCCCACCGGCTCAGGACTCGCCGCAGGTTGGTGTCGAGGGTGGGGGCCTGGGCTCCGAAGGCGAAGCAGGCCTCCGCCGCGGCGGTGTAGGGCCCCACACCCGGCAGCCGGCGCAGGCCCTCGACGGTGGTCGGCCACCCATGTTCGGCGATCCGGCGGGCGGCCGCCTGGAGGCGGAGCGCCCGTCGGTTGTAGCCCAGCCCCGACCACCGGGCCAGCACCTCTCGGGCGCCGGCCGACGCCAGGGTGTCCACGGAGGGAAACGCCGCCAGGAACCGGCGATAGTGAGGCACCACCCGCTCGGCCTGGGTCTGCTGGAGCATCACCTCGCTGACCAAGATCGGGTAGGGATCACTGGTCGCCCGCCACGGCAGGGGACGTTTTTGCCCCGCGTACCACGCGAGCAGGGCCCGTCGTCGCTCTTACGTCCGGCTCACGGGCTCGTGGTGGTGGTCGACGTGGTGGTCGTGGGAGCCACGAACTCGGCCAGCGTCACCCGCACCGACGACCCCTTGGCCACCTGTGCTCCCGGGTCGGGGGACTGCTCGACCACCCGGCCGTCCTGGGCGGGATCGAGGGTGGTCTGCCGCTCATCCTCCACCACCAAGCCAAGGCCTGCCTGCTGGGCGGCCTGGCGGGCCTCCTCCTCGGTCATTCCACGCAGGTCGGGCACCGCCACGGGGGCGGGCCCGCTCGAGATCACCAGGGTGATCACCTCGCCCTTGCGGACCTCGGTGCCGGCCGGCGGTTCGGTCCGGATCACGAAGTCCTCCGCCACCTCGTCCGAGAACTCCTCGACGGAGTTGGCCTGCAGCTCCAGGCTGGCCAGCTGGAAGATGGCGTCCCGCTCTGAGCGGCCGGCCAGGTCGGGAAGGGCGATCACCTCCGGACCGGTGGAGACCACCAGGTTGATCGGGCTTCCGGGGGTGGCCGTCTCCCCCTCGCCCGGGGCCTGCTCTGTCACCACCCCGGCCGGCACCTCCTCGTGGGGCTGCTCGGTGATCGTTCCCACTTCGAAGCCCTGCTGGACGATCAGCGACTCCGCCTCCTGGCGGGCGAGGCCTACCAGGTTGGGGACCGGGAAAGCCTCGGGACCAGCCGAGACGTACATGAGCACGAAGCTGTCCGTCTCTACCTGGGTCCCGGCCCCGGGCTGGGTGCGCGTCACGGTGCCCCTCTCGAACTCCCGGCTGGGCTCTTCCGCCCGCCGGACCGTGAGACCCAGGTTCTGGAGCTGGACGGAGGCTTCGGCCTCAGGCCTCCCGGACACGTCGGGGATGGTGACCAGCTCCGCCGAGGCCATCGGACCGGAGAGAAGCCGGGTGAGGGCGAACAGGCCCAGCCCAAGGGCGAGCAGCAGGCCGACCACGGTGAGCACGAAGAGCCGCTGGCCGGCTCGTCCTTCCTCGGCCACCTGCCGGTAGGTCTCATCGGGCGGGACGGTGGGCGGAGGAACCGGGGCCATCAGGCGGGTCGGGGCCTCCTCTCCAGGGACCAGGGTTCTCCCCTGCAGCACCCGCAGGAGGTCCTCCCGGAGTTGGTCGGCGGTC
Organism: Acidimicrobiia bacterium; assembly: GCA_050742155.1. Taxonomy (GTDB): domain Bacteria; phylum Actinomycetota; class Acidimicrobiia; order Spongiisociales; family JALYHC01; genus JBOGFC01. The sequence continues at coordinate 11,183 of JBOGFC010000001.1, read as the reverse complement.
TGGTAGCGAAGCTCCGGCGCCTTCTCCAAGGCTCGCATGACCACCGCGTCGAGCCGGGATGGGACGTCGGGGTTCTCGAGGGAGGGGACGGAGGCCTGGCTCGATACGTGCTGGTAGGCGACCGCCACCGCGCTCTCGCCGTAGAAGGGCGGATGGCCGGTGAGCATCTCGTAGAGAACCACTCCCAGCGCATAGATGTCGGAGCGCTCGTCGACCGGCTGGCCTTGGGCCTGCTCGGGGCTGAAGTAGGTGGCCGTCCCGATCACGGCCCCGGTGCGGGTGAGCTCCGAGGAGTCGTCCCAGGCGTGGGCGATGCCGAAATCGGTCACCTTCACGTCACCCTCCCGGGTGAGCATGATGTTGCCGGGCTTGACGTCCCGGTGGACCAGACCGGCCCGATGGGCCACCGCCAGAGCCGCCGCCGCCTCGGCGGCCACCTCGGCCGCCCGGCGGGGGAGCAGCCTGCCCTCGGCGCGGAGGATATCCCGTAGGGTCCTTCCCTCGATCAGCTCCATGGCGATGAAGTAGCTGCCGTCCTCGCCGTGGCCCCAGTCGTAGATCCCGACGATGTTGGGATGGCTCAGGTTGGCGGCCGCCTGGGCCTCCCGACGGAAGCGGTGCACGAAGGAGTCGTCCGCGGCGAGCTGGGAGTGGAGCACCTTGATCGCCACTCGTCGTTCCAGCAGGAGATCGCGGGCCTCGTAGACGTCGGCCATGCCCCCCCGGGCCAGGCGGGCGGTGAGCTGATAGCGATCGGCGAGGATCGTCTGAGTCTCCACGGTCCGGGGGATTGTAGGGTGCACCCCCTCTCCGTCTGGGCAGAACCGATGGCGGACCTACCGGCCCGAGGCCAGCCAGGCCTCGATGACCTGCTTGGCGATGGGGGCGGCCACCCCACCGCCGGTGGCGCTCTCGCCCGACTCGCCGCCATTCTCCACGATCACCGCCACCGCGATCGAGGGTTGCTCGACCGGGGCGAAGGCCACGAACCAGACGTGGGGAGGGGCGTCCGGCTGCTCGGCGGTGCCGGTCTTGCCGGCCACCCGCACATTGGGGATGGCGGCCCGCCGCCCGGTACCGGCGGTGACCACCTGCTCCATGAGGCCGGCCAGTTGGGCGGCCGAGGCCGGGCTGATGGCCCGCCGCCACTCGACCGCCTCGGTGACCCGGACGACTTGGCCTTCCCGGTTGAAGACCTCGCCGACCACGTAGGGGGACATGATCACCCCGGAGTTGGCCACCCCGGCCGCCACCAGGGCCATCTGCAGGGCGGTGGCCTGCACGTCCCGCTGCCCGATGGCGCTCTGGGCCAGGGCGGCCAGGTTGTTCTCGAACTCCCCGGGCGGCGGGAAGCGGGAGGTCAGGGTGGGGAGGTCGAGGGGGATCTCCTGGTTGAAGCCGTACGCCTCGGCCTGGGCGACCATCCGCTCGGGGCCGAGGTCCATGCCCAGCTGGCTGAAGATGGTGTTGCAGGAGCGCACGAAGGCCTGGGTGAGGCTGACCCCGCTGCCGTCCCCGCACAGCCCGCCGTCGAAGTTCCGAATCGTGGCGGTGGAGCCGGGCAGGTCGGTCTCGGCCGGATCGGCGAAGGTGCTCTCGGCGTTGTAGTCGCCCGACTCGAGAGCGGCCGAGGCCGTCACCACCTTGAAGGATGATCCGGGGGCGTAGGACTCCTGCGTGGCCCGGCTCTGAAGCGGGTGGGAGGGGTCATCCTGGAGCTGCTCGCCCACCGACGGGTCGTCGGCCGAGGCCAGCAGGTTGGGGTCGAAGGAAGGGTTGGAGACCACCGCCAGTAGGGCCCCGGTGGTGGGGTCGAGGGCCACCACCGCCCCCCGCGCCTCGCCCAGGGCGGAGCGAGCCACCACTTGCACCTGGTGGCTCACGGTGACCCGGAGGCCCTTAGGACGCAGGTCGTCCCCCAACAAGGCGCGGACCAGCCCGGAGATGGTGGCGTCGCGGCCGCTGCGCAGCTCTGTCGAATGCGTGGCCTCCACCCCGGCCTCCCCGAAGAGCAGTGAGGCATAGCCGACCACGTGGGCGTACAGCTCTCCGTGGGGGTACTGGCGGACCCACCGCTGTGGGTCGTCGGGATCGGGGACCGACTGGGCGAGGGTCTCCCCTTCCAGGGAGAGGATCGGTCCTCGTTCTCTGCCGGCCTGGGCCAAGGCCACCCGGGCGTTGCGGGGATCGTCCCGGTAACCGGGCCCGGCCACCACCTGGAGGTAGGTGAGGTCGACCACCACCACCGCGAAGGCCAGCATGAGCACCGCCGCCAGGCGGCGGATGGGGCGGTTCACGAGCGCTCCTCGTGGGAGGCCCGGGCCAACAGCGCCAGCAGCACGAAGTTGGCCAGCAGCGACGAGCCTCCGTAGGACATGAAGGGGAGCGTGATCCCGGTGAGGGGCAAGAGGCGGATCACCCCGCTGATGATGAGGAGCGTCTGGAAGGCCAGCACGAAGGCCAGTCCCCCGGCCAGCATCTTGCGGAACAGGTCACGGGCCCGCAGGGCGATCCCGAAGCAGGCCGCCGCCAGCAGCACGTAGGCGGTCACCACCCCGATGGAGCCGGCCAGACCCAACTCCTCGGCGACGGCGGCGAAGACGAAGTCGGTGGCGGCGTTGGGGATCAGGTCGGGCCTTCCCAGTCCCAGGCCCGATCCGGTCAGGCTGCCGGTCCCCAGGGCGAAGAGACTCTGGGCGATCTGATACCCGGCCCCCTCGAAGTCCTCGAACGGGCGCAGCCATATGCTCACCCGTCGCTGGACGTGCGAGAAGATCTGATAGGCGGCGTAAGCCCCCCCCAAGAAGAGGAGCAGGCCGGCAAAGAGGTACGCCAGCCGTCCGGTGGCGATGTACAGCATGGTGATGAAGATGGCGAACAGGAGCAGCGAGGCTCCCAGATCTCGCTGGTAGACCAGCACCGCGAAGCTGGCCACCCAGGCCAAGATGACGGGGAGGAGCTGGCGGGGCTCGGGGAGGTGCAAGACGCCTACCCGGCGGGTCATCTGGGTCAAGGCGGGCTGTCGATCGGCCAGATAGGAGGCCAGGAAGGCCACCAAGAGGAGCTTGGCGACCTCTCCGGGCTGGAACTGCAGCTCGAAGCCGCCCAACCGGAGCCGCACCCACAACCTCGACCCGTTGGCCTCGAAGCCGCCCAGCAGCCAGCTTTCTGGGAGGAGGGGCAGCAGGAGGAGCAAGAGCGCCACCAGCAGGAAGCTGTACCGGTAGCGCCGGAGCACCACCAGGCCCGTGTGGCGGAAGACGAACAGGGCGAGGACCGCCGTCCCCGCCGCCACCAGCAGCCACCAGCGCTGTAAGGAGGCCAGTTCACGATCGAGCCGGTAGATCATCGAGAAGCCGATGGCCGTCAGGATGCCGGCCAGCGGAAAGAGGTAGGGGTTGGCGTTGGGCGCCCACAACCGGATCGCCAGGTGCACCGCTCCGAAGGCCAGGGCGAAGACCAGCAGGGTCAGGCCCACCTGGGCATCCAGCCCGGTGCCGGGGGGGGCGAAGTTGACCAACGCCACTCCCATGGCGGCCATGGCAGCGGCCCCGAGCAGGAGCGTCGCCTCAGCGGTGCGGGTCACGAGACGTCGACCACCACCACCGAGACGTTGTCCTCACCCCCGGCCCGGTTGGCGGCTTCCACCAACGCCCAAGTGATGTCCTCGGCTGGAGTAGCCGCCCCGAGCAGTCGCATGATCTCTTCGTCGTCGAGCATGCTGTTGAGCCCGTCTGAGCAGAGGAGGACCCGGTCACCGGGTCGGAGCCTCTCCTCTATCAGGTCGACCTTGAGGGCCGTCTCGATGCCCAGGGCGCGGGTGATGACGCTCCGTTGCGGGTGGGTGGCCACCTCCTCGGGGTCGATGCGTCCGGCCGCCAGGTACTCGGCCACCAGCGAATGGTCGGTCGTCAGCTGGCGCAGATCGCCGTCCCGCAGGATGTAGGCCCGGCTATCGCCCACGTGGGCCAGCCGGAGGGCCCCGTCCGGTTGCAGGGCGGCGAGGGTCAGGGTGGTGCCCATGCCGGCCAGCTCCGGATGCTGCCGGGAGGTCTCCAGCACCGCTCGGTTGGCGGCGGCCACCCGCCGTTTCGGACCCCCGTCGGCGGAGGCGGCGGTCTCGATAGCCACCCGGCTGGCCACGTCCCCGGCGACATGGCCCCCCATGCCATCGGCCACCGCCACCAGCAAGGGGCCCGCCCCCTGCCCGCTCTCCCCTGGGTAGACCGCATCCTGGTTGTGGGAGCGCACCAGCCCGGGATGAGTGGCCGAAGACCAGGTGTAGATCATCTCATTGCCGGCGGTGCTCTCATCGGACCTCCAGCACCGTGTTGCCGATCTGCACCGCGTCACCGCGGTTGAGGGCCAGCGGGCTGGTGACCCGCCGGCCGTTCACGTAGGTGCCGTTGGTGCTGCCCAGGTCGTGGAGGACCAGCCGACCGTCCTTTGCCACCAGCCGCATGTGGAACTCGGAAGCATAGGCGTCCTCCAGCACCACATCGGCCTCCGGGCTGCGGCCGACCACCGCCACGTCCCGCACCGAGAAGTGCAGCCCGGCCTGGTTCTCCGAGCGGACCACCACCAGCTCGCCGCCCCCGCGCCGTCTCGATGAAGGCTCTGCTCCGCCCCCCCCGAGGTGGGCGGCGATGGCCCGGGCCACCTGCCACAGGAAGAGGTAGATGAGGGCGATGAAGATGAGCTTGAGGATGTTGAGGAAGAGGACCGGCATCTCGCCTCCTACGCCGGCCGGAAGCTGAAGGTGGCCGGTCCGAAGGATACGAGCGACCCGGGATAGACGAGGGCGGGCTCGGCGACCGGCGAGCGGTCGAGGAAGGTCCCGTTGGAGGACCCCAGATCGGTGATCCAGACGGCGTCTCCCTCCCTCCAGATCAGGGCGTGGGCACGGGAGACCTCGGGATCGGAGATGGTGACGTCCATCCCCGAGGAGCGGCCGATGCGAACCCGGTTGTGGCGGAGCGGAATGCGGCGCTCGCCCTTCAGCTCCTTGAGGTGGGCCCAGGCCGGCATCGTCCCCGGCCGCACCTCGCTGTGACATTCCAGGGCGCCGGGCGCCAGACGGTCGTCGGGTTCGATGAGCACCTCGCTCGGTCCCTCCAGCCGCCATCCCCGGTCCTGTGCCTCCGCCACCAGGATGTCCGACAGCTCCTGGCGGAGGGCCGGCGGGACGGTGGTCCCCCCCAGGTCACGCGGATGAACCCGGAACACGTAGACGTTGGGAATGGTTGGACCGGCGTCACCCTCGAAGCTGGCCAGGTCGGCCTCCCGCACCAGCCGGGCGCCCAGCTCGACCGGGTGTAGCCGGCCCCGGAACACCCGGGCCGCCAGACCCTCCACCATCTGCTCCAGGCGGCGTTCGACGTGGCGAGCACCCTTCACGAGCGGGGAGTCTATCGGCCCGGCGGCCGCCTCCCGGAGGGCCGTTCCGGAGCCGTGGTACCATCACCAGCCCGGGCGAGTGGCGGAATTGGCAGACGCGCAGGATTCAGGATCCTGTAGGCGATGAGCCTGTGGGGGTTCAACTCCCCCCTCGCCCACCATCATGGCACATCCCTGGGTCATCGGCCGGCGCCGGCGCCGCGGCCTGTGGGGGGCCGCCGTCCTGACGCTGGGGGCGCTGGTGTTCCTGGCAGCCGGCACGGTGCGCTCCGACACACGCTCGCTGGCCTCCTACCTCGACACGACACGGTCCATCGCCGACCAGGAGTCGCGCCTGGCCTCGATCTTCCAGGACATGGTTACCAGGCTGGACCAATTGGAACGCACCGCCTTGCTGGCCGGCCTGGTCGACCTGGAGGAGACCTCCGACCAGGCGGTGGCCGACCTGGCGGCCACGCAGGGACCCCCGGGAGCGGCAGAGGCGCACGGGCTTCTGTTGGTGGCGCTGGGGTCGTGGAGGGACGCACTGGTGGCCTTCGACGGGGCGCTGCTGCTGGTGGTCGACCAGCCCGACAACCCGCAGGGCCCCCTCGAGCTGCAGGTGGCCCTGGCCGAGTTGGGCATCGGGGACCGGGCCTACGGCCGTTTCCGCACCCTGGCCGGCGAGCTTCGCCAGGAGCTGGACGTGCAGAGCGCCGAGCTGCCCGAGGTTTCCTTCCTGCCGGCCGACAACCCTCTCGCCTTCAGCGTTCAGGACATCGTCTCACGGGCGCGCGCCTCCGGCCTACTCACCCTGCGACGGGACGTGGCGGTGGCCACGGTAAAGCTTGATCCGGGCCCGGTGGGAGACCAGGACGGGATCCCGGTGGTGCCGATCGCCGATGCCTTCAGCGTGCTGGCGGGCATCATCAACCAGGGCAACCAGATGGAATCAGAGCTGGTCGTCGAGCTGGTCCTCGAGCGGGAGGATGGCACCCCGCCCTATCAGGCGCAGTTCATCATCAACGAGCTGGCCCCCGGCGCCAGCCAGATCGTGACCTTCGGCGACGTGCCTGCCCCGGCCGGGCAGCAGTCGGTGCTGAATATCAGTGTCCGGCCGCTGGAAGGCGAGGCGGACCTGGAGAACAACACTCACCCGGCGTACACCTTCATCCGGGATGGAGGATGAGCGCCCTGCTCCTCGCCCTGGTGGGCTTGGTGGCGGCGGCCGTGCTGTGGCTGGCGTATGAACTGATTCGCCTCCGGCAGCGGACCGAGTCCCTTCCCCTCGGCGACGAGGAGCTCTACGGACTGGTGGGACGATTGACGGACTCCAGGCAGCTCGTCCAAGAGACCCTGGAAGGGTACGGCCGGCGGCTGGGCGTTCTGGAGAGCCGGGTCTCGCGGGCCATCCAGCGCGTGGGAGTGGTCAACTACGACGCCTACGGGGACATCGCCGGTGGGCTCTCCCGCTCGATCGCACTCTTGGACCAGGAGGGCAACGGGGTGGTGATCAGCCAGCTCATCGGGCGGACCGACAGTCGCCTCTTTGTGAAGGGGGTGGCGTCGGGTTCGGGGGAGGAGCCACTGTCGCCGGAGGAGACCGCCGCGGTGGAGCAGGCCTTGCAGGCGTGATCGACGTCGCCATCCTGCGGGACCACCCGGAGCTGATCGAGGCGGCGCTCGAGCGACGGGGCCTCCGTGGGATCGACGTGGCGGCGCTGGCCGATCTCGACCGCCGACGGCGGGAGGCGCGCACCGAGGCCGAGAATCTGCGAGCCGAGCAGCGGCGGTTGGGGAAGGAGATCGCCGGCCTGCGGGGAGCCGAGAAGGAAGAAGCCATTGCCCGGGCCTCGGCGCTGGCCGAGGATTATCGCCGCCTGTCTGCCGGTACCGAGGAGCTGGATGCCCGCTTCGAGGAGGCCTGGGCGCAGGTTCCCAATCTGCCCCACGAGTCGGTGCCGGTCGGGGAGGGCGAGGCCGACAACCTGGAGGTCCGACGCTGGGGCCGGCCTCGTGACTTCCCGTTCCCGGCCCGGGACCACCTCGAGCTCGGCGAGGTGCTGGGGATCATCGACATGGAGCGGGCCGCCAAGGTGTCCGGTGCCCGCTTCGCCTACCTGGCTCGCGAGGCTGTGCGGCTGGAGCTGGCCCTGGTCCGGTGGGGCCTGGACCGGCTGCTCGACCAAGGCTTCGTACCGGTGGTCCCCCCGGTGCTGGTCCGAGAAGAGGCCTTGTTCGGCACCGGCTTCTTCCCCGGTGACCGCGACCAGGTCTATGCGATCGAGCAGGACGAGCTGTTCCTGGCGGGGACCTCCGAGGTGCCTCTGGCGGCCATGCACCTGCAAGAGATCTTCCCCTCCGCCGATGTGTTGCCGGTGCGCTATTGCGGCTTCTCGACCTGCTTCCGGCGAGAGGCGGGTAGCTACGGCAAGGATACGCGGGGGATTTTCCGGGTGCACCAGTTCGACAAGCTGGAGATGTTCTCCTTCTGCCATCCCGACCGGTCTTGGGACGAGCACGAGTTCCTGCTCTCCGTGCAGGAGGCGCTGGTGCAAGAGCTGGACCTTCCCCATCGGGTGGTCAACGTCTGCACGGGCGACCTGGGGCCGGCGGCCGCCAAGAAATATGACATCGAGGCCTGGCTCCCCTCTCAGGGGGCCTACCGGGAGATCACCTCCTGCTCCAACACCACCGACTACCAGGCCCGCCGGCTGCAGGTGCGCTTCCGGGACGGAGACGAGACCCGGGTCGTTCACACCCTCAACGGAACGGCCGTGGCCGTGGGGCGCACCCTGCTCGCCATCCTGGAGAACTACCAGCGGGAGGACGGCTCGGTGGCCATCCCCGAGGCCCTGCGACCCTACGCAGGCTTCGATGAGATCAAGCGGTGAGCACCCGGGAGATCTTCGCCCGGATCGCCCGCCGCTACGACACTCTCAACCGGGTCCTCTCGTTGGGCAGGGAACAGCACTGGCGCCGCGCGGGGGCCCGGTATCTGCCGCCCGGTCGAATCCTCGACTTGGGAGCGGGGACGGGGGCGGCGGCCCCGCTGTTCGGGGACCGTGGGGTGGTGGCCCTCGACCCGGCCATCGAGATGCTGTCGCTCAACCTCGCCCACCTGCGGGTGGCTGCGGTGGGAGAGGCTCTGCCCTTCCGGGGAGAGAGCTTCGATGGGGTGTTCTCCGCCTATGTGCTGCGCAACCTGGACTCGCTGGCCCGCAGCCTCGACGAGGTGGCCCGGGTGCTCCGTCCCGGGGGGGTGCTGGTCGTGGTGGAGCTGGGGCGGCCGGTGGGAAGGCTGGCGCGGCTGGTCCACCGGGCCGGCACGGCGGTGGTGCTCCCGCTGGCCGGTCTCTCCGTGGGCGCCCGCCGAGAGTACGCCTACCTGCACCGCTCGCTCGACAGGTACCCCCCGCCGGCCGAGCTCTTCGCCGACGCTCCCCTCACCCTCGAGCATGCCTGGCGCATGGGACCCCTCGGCTTCGTCTACGGGGCCGTCCTGCGCAAGCCCCTCCTGCGAGCCTAAGGCTTGGCTGTACCGCAGCGGTTCAATTCTGCCCAAAGTTCGCCCCGGGGTGACCGTGCACCCCGCCGTCGAGCGCCCTCTCACCGGCGCCTTCCGGGCCGCCTGCTCCGGCCAGGCGCCCCTGCGGCACCCGGAGCGCACCGCTTAGGGCTGCTTCCTTCCGGACCTGACCCGGTTCACGGGGCTCCGCCGCGCAGGACCCGGCCTTCAACGCTGCGCACCCGGCGCTGACCGAAAGAGGGTCGTCCTCGGGCGGGGACTTGGGCCCCGCATGGAGAGGATTTCGGGTACAGGGCACCCCTAGCGCCCCGCCTAGCACGGTCGGCGCTCATGGTAACCCTCACCGGCGGTAGCGTCCCGAGGAGCGGAGGGAGAGGGATTTGAACCCTCGAGGCGGCGATGACCGCCTACACGCTCTCCAGGCGTGCGCACTAGTCCAGACTATGCGATCCCTCCAGAGCGCCACAGTGTAAAACCGGGATGAACATGACCGCCTTCCACGACGCCATGGGCTTGGCCCTTACAGAGGCCGCCCGCGCCTTGGAGCACGGGGACGTCCCGATCGGGGCAGTGCTACTCGATCCACAGGGGGCGGTGGTGGCGGCCGATCACAACCGCAGGGAAGAACTACACGATCCCACTGCCCACGCCGAGCTGCTGGTCCTCTCCCGGGCCGCCCGGGCCCGCGGAGCCTGGCGCCTGTCAGGCCACACCCTCGTGGTGACCCTCGAGCCCTGTCCGATGTGTGCCATGGCAGCCGTATGGGGGCGTCTGGAGAGGATCGTGTACGGTGCCGCCAACCACAGGTCAGGGGCCGCCTGGACGTTGTACAACATTCCCCAGGACCGCCGTCTCAATCACCGCTGCGAGTTGGTGGCCGGTGTCCGAGAGGAAGAATGTGCCGCCCTCCTGCCGTTGATATTCAAGGGGAAGCGGTAGGACCAACCGTCGGTACACTGCCCGGCTTGGAGGGATCGCATAGGCTGGCCTAGTGCGCGGCTCTCGAAATGCCGTGGGGCTTCGCGCCCCCGTGGGTTCAAATCCCACTCCCTCCGCTGCACGGTGGAGATCGTTCCGGGAGGGATGGCCGAGTGGACGAAGGCGGCAGTCTTGAAAACTGCTGGGCCCCTGAGGGCCTCGTGGGTTCGAATCCCACTCCCTCCGCAGGCGCTCAGGATTGACAACTGGAGAGGTGGCCGAGTGGTCGAAGGCGATCGCCTGCTAAGCGATTAGGGGGTTTTAGAGCTCCCTCGAGGGTTCAAATCCCTCCCTCTCCGCTACCGTGGAAGTTACTTGCGCCCGTAGCCCAATTTGGATAGAGCGTCTGAACGGAATGAATGTCACCCCGTCGTGAAGTTCGTCGGCGAAGCGAGGGCACATCCCGTGGCCACGCTGGACAGGACTGTGCCTCGCGGATTCAAACCGGTCGCAGAGTCGGATTCAGATGGATCGCAGATCGGCCGCCGGGCACACGAGACCGACATGTCCCCTGCGCCGCCATCATCTCCGCGAGTTGACTTCCCTGTGGCGAACGGCGATGGCATCGGCGATGCGGGCGGCGTCGCGTCCCACTCCGTGGATCTGCTCCGACGACTTTGAGTAGAGGAACTTGAGGCCGACGAAGTAGAGACCCGGTTGGTCCTCGACGATGCCTCGGTTGTGCTTTGGCTCCTGCGGGCCGAGCACGGGAAGGTCGATCCACGAGAAGCCGGGGTGGAAACCGGTGCACCAGACCACGTTGGCGACGTCGAGGCGGCGCCCGTCCTCGAGTTGTGGTAGGCCCTCGACCACCCCCGCGGTCCGCGGGACCCGCTCGACGCCGGCCGCTGCCAGGTCCTTGGGCTTGACCCGGATCAGTGGATCACCGGCGAGCATCTTGGGACGGGCCTTCCTGCCGATGGGGGTGTCCGTGGTGAGGACCCGATGAAAGATGATCCGCCCGACGAAGGGCATCAGCACCCGTGCCACGGCGCTCGTGGGCCGGAAAGGGAGGACTCCAAAGGGCCGTCCCGACAGCCACACCCGGTGAGTTTGGGACAGTTCGATGGCGATTTCCGCCCCCGAATTGCCCACACCGACGATGAGGGCGTCCCCTTCTCGGAGCTGGCCGGGGTTGCGGTAGTCGGCGGCGTGGAGCTGGACGATCCCGGAGTCGAGCTCGGAGGCGAATTCGGGCACCCGTGGCTGCTGCCACGACGACATGGCCACCACGACGTTGTCGGCTTCGAAGCGCCGGTCATCGGCCGTCGCTACGAACTGCTGTCCGTTCCAGGCCAGC